>JAAWEO010000020.1 GCA_022794295.1 Angelakisella sp.
GCCACCAGCGACCGTGTTTCCTTTGAGTGGAAAATCTGAGCACCTTTTATAATCTGCGCCTTATACAACGGCCTGTGTGCCCTTGTTAAGCGTTGCTATCTTTGCAACTTATATTTCTTTTCGTATGACTTATGACCAAAATGAAAAACAGTACAAAGATGCAGAAATAACTCGTGAAAACGAGAGACGTTTTAGTATGATGCCTTATATAAATTTCCTATACATTGAAGAAAAAAACAGTAACCTTGGAAAACCTTTTCCAATTAAATTTGTAGAACCTACCAGGTGCTCTCCTCCATTATTCGTTGGTATTCAAAATATCGGTTCAGGGAATGCGATAAATGTAAAAGTTAGTCATCATAAATCTGCTGTGCATAATATACCAAATGTAATCTGTTCCGCGATATATCCAATTGAGATGTTCTTTCCTCTTGAACACTCAAAACCTCCTTTTTTCTATGATTTAGACTTTCAATTTCAGGATTTGCAAAATCGGCAATACAAACAAACAGCTCATGTTTACACTACTTTGCAGATGCAATTTTTATATTGTATAATGGATCCACCGGTTCTTTCTGAAAATTAAATTTTTTGTTTAGTTTACTTTTAGTATTTTACAAGTATCGCTTAATACTACCCCAGCCCAGGTGGCGGCAGATCAACACCTTCTGGCGGCCGATCTCATCGTACCGCACCTGGATGGACAGGAGGGAACCCTCCAGCTCCATGGCGTTCTCCGCTGTCGTTTCCAAAGACCGCAGCACGCCGCCCATACGGACAAACTTTGACTTAGCCTCCTGCTCCTCATCGAAGCCGAAAAACAGCTTTTTCTCGCATCGCTTCCCTTGGTGCGGCCCCCAGGTGATGATAAGCTCCAGGATCAGGATCTTCGAGCGGCTTTTCAGCTCTACGGTTTTTGTATCGCATACGATGGCGGTATAGCTCCCCGCCGGGAGCATCTCGGTCTCCGACATTTCTGTCCCTCCCTGCGAAAATGGGAGGGGCGTTTTTTCGCCCCTCCGGCCTGCGGTCAGAGTGTCTAAAAATCCAATTCCTCTTCCCGGTCCCCCTGCTCGTGGATCAACAGCAGGTCACATTGGCGGAACAGCTCTTTGATCTGTTCCTGAAGAAAACTGATCCCCTTTTCCAGGGTCCTTTGGGCCATCCGGCCAGGCTTTTTTGCGGCGGCGGTAATAAGTACAAAGGTGCTTTCCTTCACGGCGTTTTGGAAGTATTCCTCTGATTTATCCACCAACACCCCTTCCAGCCAGCTGTTCCCGGGACCGCGGCTGGCGTTCTGCTGCTCCCACATCTCATGGCGGCCTTCTTCCCTGGCCTCTTCTCGAATCCGCTCCAGTTCCTCCTCACTGGGGGGCTGAACGGCCACCTCCACCGGCCGGCTTTCCAAACGCTTTAGCTCCCGTTCGTATCGGAGCTTTTCGGCTGCTGCCTCGTTTTTGATCTCATATAGCTCCTGGCCCTTTTCTTCCAGCTTTCTTTGGCGGATCTCCGCTGTTTTCTCACTGGCATCCGCCAGCATTTTAAGCCGCTCCTGCTCCTTCAGCGCCTGGTCCCGTTCCCGGATGACCTGCTCCAGCTCCCGCTTGGTCATCTCGGCAACGGTCTTTTCCTCCCCGCTGACGTTGTGAGAGACTTCCAAGAACTCCTCCCGTTCCTCCTCGGGAACGGCCAAAAGGGCAAGGAGTTTGGTGTAGCTCAAATGCGCAACCGGTTGCGTATTTGGAAATTGTTCTGCCAACTGCATAAAATTTTGAGCTGTCCTTTTATGAAGTCCGACTTGGTTTTCCAGCCAATCAAGCCACTGTCCATGCTCCAGCATCCCCTTGGCCTCGGTGAGACGCTTGCCAATTTCAATGACACTCTGCACCGTCTGGGCTTTGTAGAAGCGGATCTCGGCGGTGACGTCGGCGATGGTGCGGCCGGTGGTCGGGGCCTTCTGAAAATTCGTCGCTGGGGCAATCTCTGGGAAACTGGTGGTTTCGCTGGGGGTGGGGTATGTAATAGCCACAGGTTGTTCCTCCTCTGATGTTTTTTGTGCTGCCGTTTTCGCGGTTTCGATTTGCTTTAATATTTTCTCCTTATCCTCCTCTGGCCCCCGGGTATCTTTGGCGATGCCGCTATCATCAAAGAACCTCTGGAACAGCTTTGTTTTTGCCGCAAGCCCCTTTTTGTTTTTGGTAAAACCGAAGCTGTACATCCGGCGGCCAAAACTAAGGCCAGCACCTCGATAATACTGTTCCAGTTCCGCAGGGGTTTTCTCCTCCTCTGGAAGATAGCTGGCCCCTTCCAGGCCCCTGTAAAAGCGGATGAACTCCATGAGCCAAGGAAGATCCAAGGTGTAAATCATGGCCGTGTTGTAATTGGTGAAGTTGAACCAGGCCCCTGTCTGGTAACTGACACTTTCTTCCGGAGATTTCGGGTCCAGTTTTTGGGCCCGACACTCGTGGCCAACGATTTTCCGGGCCTCTCCCCACCCTTCTGTCAGTTCCAAAACGAAGGGGCAGCCGAAGCACTCATGCCCGGGACCGTAATCGGTCAAGCGGTAGCCAGTGGTCTCCGCTGTGGAGGATTTTGTGAAGGTGCGGTCACAGGGGCAATGGTAGGTATTTTTAGGCACTTCGTTCCCTCCTTTGTTGTTTTCTCTTCATTTCTGCCCTTGCAGCCCGGTAGCCCTTGGCACGACCATAGTCGAAGGCCGTCACAATCGACTCCCAATCGCTGTCCATCTCACGAATCGAAAACCACTCCGTTAGGTTTAGGCTATAATTTCGATTGTTGCTTCCCGGTGTCTGCTGGATATACTGCTGGATTTTCTCCAAGATCTCGGCAACTTCTGTGGTCATGGTGGTTCCTCCTATCTTTTACGCCATTTACTGGCGTATTATCATTGCTTATTTTACGCCATAATATGACGTATATCAAGATGCTTTGTAGGAGGATGCAAAATGTTTAATGACCGTCTTCGTTCCGCTCGGATTTATCGAGGATATACGCTTCAGCAGGCAGCAGATGCTGTGGATGTTCCTTTGCGTTCCTACCAAAAATACGAAAGTGCGGATAGTGAACCGGACTTTTCTATGCTGATAAAACTGGCAGATTTGTATGATGTTCCTACGGACTTTCTTTTGGGGAGAGACGAGTCTTTGAGGAAATACGGAGTATTCGTTGATGTACCCCCAGAAGGTCCTCCAAGGCGTCCCAAACCTCGAAAGAACCGCTAATCTCCTCATATTCAATTTTCTGGTAGTGCCGGAGTGTTAGTCCCAGTTTATCCGCCACTGCCTGTTGGGTAAGCCCAGCGGCCTTGCGGGCTCCCCTTAAGTTCTCTCGCATAACAACTCCCTCCATCCAAACCGCCTGCTGATAGCGTAAACGCTCATAGGCTTGTAGTCGATGCCGATCTCGTCGGCCAAGCCCTCCACCTTGTAGATGCACTCCTGGCATCCCTGCTCCGGCTTCCGCCGGGAACAGTAAGTAAGAGGGAAATTGTATCCATGCTCGACACACTGGAGGCGGTTGAAGATCTGGTCATTGAGGAGGATCTTCTGGCAGGTGAGCAGTCTGTCCCAGATTTCCGGGCGGATGCGGTATAGGTTATGGCTAGTAGCAAGTGTCATTTTTTCTCTCTCCCTTTCTGCGATGTTAGCTTACCTCGTAGAAATGGCGGCAGTCTCGGAAGCGGTCTACACAATGGATACAAGGGCCGCTTCCGACCCGGCAAAACTGAGTTTCCCGCATTTCCGATAGTCCCATAGGCTTGTTATCCGTCGTATCTGTATAGGCCCGGATACAGCCTTCCACTGAGGACAATTCCACAGCTTCTCCGGCGGCTATGCTGGCCAGGATGGAAAGCGCCATGGTCATAAAAACAACATCGCTTCGGCGGGCAAATCTGTCCGGGGTCCGCCCGGCAATCTTTTCCCCGATCCCCAAAATTTCATCCAGGCCAGAGGATATTTCCGGGGGAAGCCTATGGAGCAAATCGTTCCGTGCCAAGACCAAGTAAACACCCCGGAACTGGCACAGATCACCATAGCAGCTGATAGGGGTCATCCTGGATCACTCTCCCATCCAATACATCCGGCCATCCTTATGGCGCAGGCCGTTCACAATTTGCAGGCAGAAGGCCAAATAACCCTCCATGCTGGGTGTCCAGTTGTGGCCATAGCAGGCGCAGAGGTAAAGGGCAATGGATTCTCTCATGGGGCGCCTCCTTTCGCCGCCGCTATGTAATCCTCACAGAGAACACAGAGCCGGGCGACCCAGGCAAGGCCTGTCCGTAGCAGACACCGAACTCCTCAGCGATCTTTTCCGCAGAGGTGCCCTGCTCTGCCAGCTCCATCAGCCGGAGGGCCCGTTCCAAGCCGCGGTTGGTAAGGGCAGCTTTCGGGGGTACCAGGACCGGAGTGCATCGGGCGGGTGCCGGCATGGCCGGCGGAGAGTAACCGTTCCGGATGAGGATACCTCGGATGACATCGGTGGTGGTTCCGTTCGCTTTCGCCAGCGCGGTGATCCTCTGCCGCAGATCTCCGGCCGTGCTGTATGCCTGGCAGATCTTCTGTTCATTCATCATGCTGTTCCTCCCTTCGGCTGCCCGGCAGCCATTCTCTTGTCAGAGACACGCTCTACCATGTCCCGGTCCTGGAGTTCTTCCAAGGTCAGCTTGATGACCTGTCTGTGATTTTCCTCTCCATCCTGGCAACACTCGATGGATAGAAGCGGAGAGCCGCCGCAGACCGAGAGGAAAGCCCTAAAGGAGCAGCCATCCCGATACCACTCCAAAAAGTAATCCGGGCGCCGGAAGGCTTTCCAGAACCGGGTCTTCCTCATCGAGGGGAGATTGGCCCACAGGATGAGCTGTGTCTTATCCCGCACCAGCTTATACAGGCTGGTTTTAGTAGCTTTTAGATAAAACATAGGTCTCTCCTTATACACAAACGGTTGCTATTGGTCAGTTTGCACGCTAACTCTCCGGGTGAAGCATTTTTCCGGCGGGTTATAAAAGTAGCGCGGGATTTCTCCATAAGGAAGCCCCAAAACATCACAGATCAGCACGGCGTCCTCCATTTTCCAGGCAGCCCGCAGCTTAAATCTGCTGCGCAGGGCTTCCACGGACATATCAATGGGCCTGCCCGGGTAGTCCGGTTCTCTGCTTCTAGCATTCATCTCTGCCGCCAGGTCGGACAGCTCCAGCCTGGCCCGGGTGATCTCCGCCCGGAGGTCCGGGAATGTGCCTTTGCCCTTTCTCATTCGATTTCCCTCCTCTGCCCTGCGGGCATGTCAACCCCGGCTATGGTATAAAAGTTGCCGCTCTCCCGTTTGGCCCTTTGCGCCCCCAATGCCGGCAGCGTCTGAAAGAACTTTGCGGTGGTTGCTATCACTGCGTCCGTGTCTCTGCACCAGGCGCAATACCGCCCGTACAGCTCCATAGCGGCAAACTCACCGCCGCCCTGCTGCTGAAGCTGGCTGAAGAACCTGGAGACGCTGGTGGTGGGATCCACCTCTGCCGGAGGGAAGATACTGTCCACATCCAGTTTGCCGGTCAGGATCCCCATGACGATCGCCCGGTCCACCACATCCCGCTGGGACTTGGACATCTTTGAGTTGCAGATGTAATAGGTCAGCTGCTGTAACTTGCTCATAGTGAGTTCTTCAGAATTTGCCATCCTTTTTTCTCTCCTTTCGCCTGGCCCTCTCTCCAGAGCCGGGCTTTCTTTTTATGATCCATGTGTCAGGATTTTGACAAGTATCGTGCCGATGAAGCTGCCAATCATGCAGCCGATGAAGAACGGCACCGGCAAGAGCGTAAATTCGATCGAATGTTTTCGATTCTTACGGGTGCTCTTGCTGGTGCAATCGGTTCTACTGTGGCCAATATCATCGCCATTTACTGGCCGTCTATCCTTGCCTTTTTCGAGCATTAACTCGCCCCCTTTCCTGCCGCCCTCCCTGGGGGGCGGCTTTTTCGTGTGCTGTCTTCTTGCCTTTCCCACCCCCTTGTGCTATCCTTTGGGTACAGGCTTCTGCCAAAGCCGAGTACAAGAACCAAAGGAGAACTGTCATGAATGAACAACGAATCCATGAGTTAGCGCTGGCCTACACGCAAATAAGATTTCAGGAGGATCTAAAATTTCAACCGCAAGTACCCCCAGAAAACCGTCCAGCTGCTTTAGACATCGAGGATGTCCACGATTTTTTACATTTTTACCAATTTGCATATGAGCACCTTCAAGATATTTGAATTAAAGCATAATCTTTAGGGTTTCGGAACAGTAGGCATCTGCGGTCGCATCTTTTGTGATAGAGAGAAGATCCAATGCCTGCTGTGCCGAAAGATTTTTTCCTTTCAGCCAGACAAAAAGCTCATACATCAATTCTCTTTTATCTTCCCTGTCCTTAAGCCTAAGCCAACCAATCTTAGGGGACCAATCCTTTTGAAGATCCATTTGAATTACTCTCCTTCCTGCCGCCCCCTAGGGGCGGCTTTTTCATGTGCATTCCTGCCCCCCCCTCACGGGGGGCTTTTTCATTTGCCGGGTGGTAAAAATAGTCGTATGGGACACCCACCACCTCACAGATTGTTGCCAGTTCGTCCGCTGTCCTCTTGCCTTTTCCACCCCCTTGTGCTAACCTTTGGGTACAGGCCCCCACCAGGGCCAAATACAAAAAAAGGTGGTGTATTTTATGGCAAAGAAATCTTTTAGGGAATGGATGCGCAGTATGGAAGAAGAAGATAACGCAATAGGAGATCTGGCCAGAGAAATGGCCCAAGATCCCAATTTTCCGGACAACGGTGATCTTGATGCGTTAGAAGAGTATTTTGATGGAATACCACATCCGCATCAACTCATGGATGTTCTCCGTCTTGCTTGGAAAAGCTACTTATCTTCCACTTGAGTAGCACCTTTTTCCCCAAGCCGTACCAGTGAATAATCCATTGTATACGGCTTACGAATCATTACCAGCTGTTCATTTCCTGGCCGCCCCTGTATCTCTCGTATAAGGGTGGCCACCTCTTTTGCGTTTCCTTTCACAATAACTGTCATCGCTTCAACCTCCTATGATTGTGTTCCCGCTCTCTCTTGCGAGGGGGCTTTTTCATTTGCTGTTCACCTGTGGGTGATAAAAGTAGTCGTATGGAACACCTACCACCTCACAGATTACTGCCGGTTCATCCTCTGTCCTCTTGCCTTTCCCACCTCCTTGTGCTATCCTTTGGGTACAGGCCCCCGCCAGGGCCGAGTATTAAAGACAGGTGATGTTAATGGAAACTGCACTAATAATTGCACTTTTGACCGTATTTTCAGCTATCGTTGCACCTGTTGCATCAGCCCTCATTACTCAAAAGTGGACATATAAAATCAAAAAAGCCGAATGGTTTTTCAATACCAGAAGAGAAGCCTATAAGAACTTTTTAGATTTTATCTCCGAATTATCTTTTTCCCCTTCCACAGAAGAGCTTACCAATTTACAAAAGGTTGCATCTGGTGCTAAGATGTTTTCTTCAGCAAAGACACAAAATAAAATGGATGTATATATCTCTTTGCTATTACATGATCCGATAGCGGTTTCAGTAATTGGCATTGCTCACCGGGACATGATTGCGGCAATGCAAGCTGACTTGAAGAAAAACAGGTAAAACAGTAGCACACAACCCAAAAGTTGCCCTGTCAACTGTAATACAAGATTCTCTTTTGCACAGCCTGTTAAGGATAGCCCCAACGCCACAAACGAAAGAACTAACACTACATAGACCCAATTACCCATCCCTTTTCCTCTCTTTCTGTTGCCCCCCTTGCGGGGGGCTTTTTCATTTGCTGTTCACCTGTGGGTGATAAAAGTAGTCGTATGGGACACCCACCACCTCACAGATTGCTGCCAGTTCGTCCGCTGTCATCTTCTTTTTCCCACAAACAAGGTTGCTTACCCTCTGTTTTGTCCAACCACAGCTTTTAGCAATATAGGCCTGTTTGATTCCCTTCTGTTTCAGAAAGGCTCGAACATTCTTCTCTACTTCCATAAATTACACCTCCTTATGGTAGCGAATTTCTTGACCCAGTACTACTGTATCACATAAATTCGCTACTGTCAATAGAAAATCACGAAATTCTTGACTTTTATCTCAAAATATGTTACGCTATTGGCAAGGGTGGTGATTCGATTGAAAGTTGATAACCAGATTTCATTTCGTGAAAGAATTCGTCTAAATCTAGTCGCTGCAATGAGGGCTGCTGAGATCTCACAGGTACAACTTGCCGAAAAACTTGGAATAAGTAAAGGAACCGTGAACAACTGGACAAGAGGAAATAACTCACCAGATGTTGACATGGTTCCTCAAATATGCGAGGTCTTAGGCATACCTATTATTGATTTCTATTCGAATGGGTACGAAAGCTCAAGTGGTTTACGCCAAAAAACCCCGCCCATATCGGACGAGGCAATGAAGCTGGCCAAGGACTACGACGACCTGGACCACTGGGGGCAAAAACAGGTGCGGTCTACCGCAGACATAGAAGCGGCCCGGGTGGCCGATGAGCGCCGCCGGGGCCGCCAGGGGGAAGCCATAAAGAATAATGTGACCTATATTCCCTTCCAATGCTCCGTCCAGCCCGCCAGCGCCGGCACCGGCACCTACCTGGGCCCGGAAGCCTTTGAAATCATCCATGTCCGGGAAAACGACCTGACCCGCCGGGCGGCCTTCGGGGTTCCCGTCCAGGGGGACAGCATGGAGCCTCGCTACCACAACGGGGACATCCTCATTGTGGAAGGAGCCGAGGAGATCGAGCCGGGGGAAATCGGAATCTTTACCGTTGACGGGGAAGGATATGTAAAAGAGCTGGGCGAAGGAGAACTGATCTCCCTAAATCCCAAATATGATCCTATCCCCATCAACGACAGTATTCGCTGCCATGGCCGGGTCATCGGAATATTAGACCCAGAGTGGATAGAAAAATAATCCGGAGCCCGGCAAGATATGAATCTCACCAGGCAAAAGAAGAAAGGAGCATTTGACATGAGTGACAATCTGGCATACCAAGAGGAACGGCGTGAGGAGCTGATCGACGGCAAGGTGGTGATGATGTCTCCTGCCTCGGTCAACCACACTTTTGTCTCTGGCAACATCTATTGGCTTTTCGCAAGCTATTTGCGTAAGAAAAAATGTATCCCCATTTCGGACGGCTCCACCGTGTTTCTTACAGACAAGGATCACTTTGTTCCCGATGTGATGGTGGTCTGCGACCAGGATAAAATCAAACCGGATGGGGTACATGGCGCCCCAGACCTGGTGGTGGAGGTTCTCTCCCCCAGCACAGCGAGGAATGATAAGACCCACAAAAAAGAGACCTACGCAAAATGTGGTGTTCGGGAATATTGGCTTGTCAGCCCCGAAGAAAAGTCCTTGGATGTCTACCGTACTAATGGGACAGAATTTGTTCTTCATGACATTTACTCTCTCCATCCCAACTGGGAACTGGCGAAGATGTCTGAGGAAGAGCGGGCGGCTTTGGTAACGCACTTCAAGTGCAGCCTTTTTGATGATTTGGACATCGCTCTGGAGGATATTTTTTATCGGACATTCTAAAAGTGCTCGAAATACTCCATGGAGTATGATATAATATACTTGTCAGGAAGGCAAGTGGCCTGAAAATCTAAGGAGGAAAGGAAATGGAAAGGACTATGACAGATAAGCAGATGCAGTTCATCGCCTGGTTGATTACCACGGCTACCGACAAATGTCAGAGCATGGACGAGGTCCGGAAAATGAACGAAGAAATCAGAAAACACTCCGCAGGGCTTACTAAGGAAGAAACCGAACCCGACAAATAAATAAAAAGGAGGGCGGTACTTGCCGCTGCCCTCCCCTAACACAGAGGAGGCGAGGCGGTGGAAGAAAAAAGAAAGACCCGCACCAGTTCTGCGGTAAAGCGCCGCTACAACCAAAAAGCGTATAAATCTATTACCGTACAGGTCAAGCCGGAATTGGCTGAACGCATCCAGGGCTATAAGGAACAGCAGGGCATCAGTATGTCCGAGCTGCTGTCCCGTGCCATGGACGCATTGGAAGCACAATAAAAAAGGCCCCTCCGGTGCTGCTAACCACCGAAGAGGCTGTGAAGATACCACAGGGACAAGCCCTAAAATGATACCCCATGCAAGTATCATTTTACCACTTGTCCCTGGGAAAGTCTATTCTTTTTTCAGAAAGGACAGGTGGAAATCATGGGAAAAAGGACGAACACGGCCCGCTGGATTGAAAAAAGCCAGCGATGGCAGATCAATGTCCAGACGAATGGGGTAAGAAAGACCTTCACCTCCCGGAAGCCTGGCCGCACCGGCCAGCGGGAGGCCAACGCCAAAGCCGACGCATGGCTGGATGATGGGGTCGTCACCAGCCGAAAAAACCTGTCCAAAATCTTCCCGGAATATCTGGAGGAGTTAAAGCTCCGAACAAGTAAAAGTAACTGGACAGGCATAGAATATCGGTGGAGAGTATGGAGCGAGCCGGTGATCGGGAGGCTAAAGCCTGACGCATTGAGCGACCAAAAGCTCCAGGATGTTGTAAACAGGGCATATGCCAAAGGCGGGCTCGCAAAAAAGACCTTGATGAATATCCGAGCTGATCTTATGGCATTTGTGAAATATCTTCGAAAGGGGAAGTACACTACATACCACCCGGAGGAGGTCATTATCCCGAAAGGGGCATCGGTAGGGATCCGGCGGATCCTTCAGCCAGAGCATCTGATCACCCTTTTCTCGGTAGACACCACCGAGTACCGGGGAAAGATCGTCCGGGACAAATACATTAACGCTTACCGCTTCCAGGTCCTTACCGGCCTCCGGCCCGGAGAGCTCCGGGGTCTGATGCCTGAGGATATTATCGGGAACCGGGTAAACCTCCAGAGATCCGTTAATATCTATGGTGAGATCACTGCCGGAAAGAACGAAAACGCTATCCGAGGCTTTACACTGACCCCTACCGCTAAGGCAGTATTGCAGGATCAGTTACAGCAGATGGAAGGGGTATATATTTTTGATCTTCCCACCGAGCAGGCGTACGGACGTCGGTGGCGGCGCTATTGTGAGACAAACGGGATCCCCCCTGTTACCCCTTATGAGATGCGCCATACCTTTGTGTCGGTAATTCAGTCATTGCCAGAGGGATGGATCAAAGCCCTGGTTGGCCACAGCCGTAGTATGGACACCTTTGGTGTTTACGGTCATGAGGTTCTTGGCCAAAAGGACCAGATTGCGGCCGGCGTAGAGAGCATATTTCAGGACATTTTGGCGGATGCAAATTAAAGTGTGTACTTTAGTGTGTACCAAAAAAGAAAAAAGCCGCTTAAACTCACTGTTTAAGCGGCTTTTTATGGCGGAGAGAAAGGGATTCGAACCCTTGAACGGGTATTAGCCGTTACACGATTTCCAGTCGTGCGCCTTAGACCAGCTCAGCCATCTCTCCAGGCCTGTCCCGGCGGAAACGCAGGATATGCAGTTTCCCGCCTGACAAGGATATATTATATCCCATTCTGTTTGAAAATGCAACCCCTTTGGCAAAAAAATTTTCCTTGGTTTCCAAACGCTTCTATTCTTGCCAAAATGGCCTGCCTATACTATAATAGTAGCCATAACTCTATAACTATTAACGGGAAAGAAGGTTTATCCCTATGCAAAGAACAGAGATCAAGGCGCTTTTCTCCTCTGTCACCGATCATATCGACTCCGAGGTGACGGTGTGCGGCTGGGTCAAGACCATCCGCCAAAGCAAGACCCTGGGGTTTATTGAGCTCAATGACGGTTCCTGCTTCCAGAACCTTCAGGTGGTGTTTGAGCCGGGCACCGTGGAAAATTATAATGAGATCGCAAAGCAGAATGTGGGGGCCGCCCTGGTGGTAACGGGCCATGTCATCCTCACCCCCAACGCCAAGCAGCCCTTTGAGGTCCACGCCTCCTCCATCCAGGTGGAGGGCGCTTCCTCGCCGGAGTATCCCCTCCAGAAGAAAAAGCACACCCTGGAATACCTGCGCACCATCCAGCACCTGCGGCCCCGGAGCAATACCTACAGCGCCGTGTTCCGGGTCCGGTCGGTGGCGGCCTATGCCATTCACCGGTTCTTCAATGACCGGGGCTTTGTATACGCCCATACCCCTATTATCACCTGCAGCGACTGCGAGGGCGCCGGGGAGATGTTCCACCTGACCAATATGGATATTGCGGAGCCTTCCCGCACCGAGGATGGCAGGGTGGACTACACCCAGGACTTTTTCGGCAAGCCCGCCAACCTCACTGTGTCCGGACAGCTTCAGGCGGAGTGTATGGCAATGGCCTTTGCCAAGGTCTACACCTTCGGCCCCACCTTCCGGGCGGAGCGTTCCAATACCCCCCGCCACGCTGCGGAATTCTGGATGATCGAGCCGGAGATCGCCTTTGCAGACCTGGAGGACGTGATGAAGCTGGCCTCCGATATGATCAAGTTCGTCCTGCGGTATGTGATGGAGAACTGCCCGGAGGAGCTCCGGTTCTTCAACAGCTTCTATGACAAGGGGCTGATCCAGCGGCTGGAGGGCATCGTCAACTCCGATTTCGCCCGGGTCACCTACACCGAGGCGGTGGAGATCCTGGAAAAGGTGAAGGACCGCTTCGAATATCCGGTTTACTGGGGCTGCGACCTCCAGACCGAGCATGAGCGCTACCTCACCGAGGAGGTCTTCCAGAAGCCTGTCTTTGTCACCGATTATCCCAAGGAGATCAAGGCCTTCTATATGCGGATGAACGAGGACAACAAGACCGTGGCCGCGGTGGATCTGCTGGTCCCCGGTGTGGGCGAGATCATCGGCGGCAGCCAGCGTGAGGAGCGCCTGGACAAGCTCCTGGAGCGCATTCAGGAGATGGGCCTCAAGGAGGAGGATTACTGGTGGTATCTGGACCTCCGGCGCTTTGGCGGCACCCGTCACGCCGGCTATGGTCTTGGCTTCGAGCGGCTCATTATGTACATGACCGGCATTGGCAACATCCGGGATGTCCTCCCCTTCCCCCGCACCACCGGCTCTGCGGAATTTTAACCCTTCAAGACAGCACAAAAGCAGCCCCTGGCGGTTCCATCCCGCCAGGGGCCAAGCTTTTTCCCTACCCCGCCAGACCCATCACAAAAAGGATCCCCCCTGCCAGCCAGGCCATAGGCCGGACGGGGTGCCTTCTTCCCCCCTGCTCCAGGGCGGTGGGAAGCAGCTCGCCGCAGCTGATGTGGATCATCAGCCCCGCTACCGAGGCCACCAAAATCCCCATGGCGTAGGGGGAAAGGCCCCGGAGGAGGGTCTTCCCCAGAAGATACCCGCCCAGCATGGGCAAGGCGGTGGAGGAGGACCAAAGGAAGGCCCTCAGCCGCCGGCCGGTGGCCTGGTAGTAAGGGGCGGAGGTGCAGATCCCCTCCGGAATGTTGTGGACCGCTATGGCAAAGGCCACGGTGGTAAGGGCCCGCGGGTCCTCCATGGTGCTGGCGCTGGCAATGGCCATCCCCTCCGGGAGGTTGTGAAGGAAGATGCCCAGGATCATCAGGACGGAGGTCCGTTCCAGCTCCTCCTGCTGCCCCTGGGCGTGATGGGGCAGCGATCCCTCCAGGGCTGCCATGGTGAGCAGCCCAATAGCCATTCCCACTGTTGTCCCCAAAATCCCGCATTTCAGCAGGCTCTCCGGAAGCAGCTCCAAAAAGGAGATAGCCAGCATCGCACCTCCGGCAAAGGAGAGCATATCTCCGGTGGTGCGCCGGCCAGGGGGAAAGGACACCCCCAAGGCCGAGCCGATCACCGGCCCCGCCACTGCGATCCCCAGGATCCAAAGCTCCCGCTCCATATCATCCCGCCCTTCTCTGTTTATTGTTATGCAGAATAGGGGGGATTTATCAGCCACACTACAGATCCTGAATGTTCATCTTTTCGATACGGTCCCGGTTTTTCTTTTCCAGGCGGCTCCGGCCCAGCCTGTAAAGGGCAAAATGAAGCACAAAGGGCAGACCGCCCCCCAGGACAAAGGCGGCAGCCGCTGCCGGAATGGTGGTGGCATTGAGGGCATTCACAAGGCCCCACAGCAGGGAGAGAACGGGAAAGATCAGCCCCGGCCATTTGGCCTGGCGGGTGCTGAGAAAGTACTGGAGGAAAAACTGCCCGATCAAAAACACCAGTGCAAAGAGTTCCAGAAATATCAAGGCCCCAAACATTACAAAACGCCCTCCTTTTGGCTCTTTTTGTATTCGCTGATCAGCAGCTTGGCGGTGTCAAAGTCCAGCTTGTCGTTCACGGCCAGCCGCTTTACCAGGGTGACAAAGGGATCGGCGGCAGTATTCTCCCCCAGCTGGATCTTCTGAATGAGCCGGTCCAGGCGCAGGCGGACGGTGGGATAGGTCACCCCGTAAAGCTTCGCCATCTCCTTGAGGGAGCCGGAGGAAAGGACGAACTTGCGGATGAACCCCAGGTCCTCCTCGTCCAGGGCGGCCAGCCAATCCGGCAGGGTCTCAATGGTCACGAGTCACCCTCCTTTCATAAAAGTCAAGGAAACCTGCTCTTTGACTTTTATTAAATTAAATATAACATTAAGTTTTATGAAAGTCAACCCTATTTTCTGCAAAAAACCGGACAACCGCTGTGGCTGCCCGGCTTTGCTGATCCTATTCTCTTATTCCCCAAAGGTGTATTGGTCCACCAGCCTTTGCAGGATCAGGGCCTTTTGGGGCTCCAAAGGGAAAAAAGCCTGTTCCTTGTTGGTAACGGGACCGAGGACATACTGCCATGCCTCTTGCAGGGACTTGGTGCTGCTGTTGTCCCTTTGGAAAGCCGCCATGGCTGCCGCCACCTCCGCCTCGTGGCCTGCGGCGACCGGGTAGGTGTTGTAGCTGTTGGGGGCCAGCCCCTCCACCCTCTCCTGAAAGATCGCGGCATAAGCGGCCATGGCGATGGTGTAAGAGCCGTAGGGGGAAGCATGTTCCCCATCCACCCAGTACAGGTCGATCTCCGGATGATGATAAAAGACATCCTCAAAGACATTCCCGGCCACGGTGAGCGTTACACCATACTGCCGGCCAAGGGTCTCAAAAATATCGTACATCTCCTTCTGGTGGCCGGGATCGCGCTTTTCGGCCCAGGGCATGGTCTGGATCGGGGTCACCCCACACTGCCGGGCCAGCTCGATGATCCTGCCGGCATCGGCCAGGGTCTCCTCCCTTCCGGGACAGGGGGAATGGGCGGCCTGCTGCATGACCATATAGTCAAATCCCCCGTACATCAGGGCAAAGCGCAGCTCGGTCAGCTGCTTCCAATGCCACCCGTAGGTGACACCGGGGTGGGCCTGCATAGCCACCTCCACATCCCTGCCCCGCTCCCTACAGATGTTGGCAAAGATCTGGGGCATATCGTTGTAGAAGGTATGGCTGTTCCCCAAAAACAATACTTTCATTCCGATCCTCCTTTTTACAACACCATGACCAGCGTCCCGGCCCCGATCAGGGCACAGCCTATGAGGGACTTGGCGGTAAACTGCTCATGGAGAAACACAAAGGCCAGCACCAGGGTGATGACCACGCTGAGCTTGTCCACCGGCACCACCTTGGAGGCCTCGCCTATTTGCAGGGCCCGGTAATAGCAGAGCCAGGAGGCCCCGGTAGCCAATCCGGAGAGGACCAGAAAAAGCCAGCTTTTCCCGCTGATCTTCCCCAGACCGGCCTGGGCACCTGTCAGGAATACCATTCCCCAGGCCATCAGTAGGACCACCCCGGTTCGCAGGGCAGTAGCCAGGTTGGAGTTGACCCCCTCGATGCCCACCTTTGCCAGGATAGAGGTAGCCGCCGCAAAAGCAGCTGACAGCAGCGCAAAAAGAAACCACATAGCAGATCCCCCTCTTACCTGCCATTTTACACCCTTTGGCCCATAAGTTCAAGGCGGTTTTGATTTCTGTAAACATTTTATTAAGATGGCGGGAATTTCCTTGACACGTTTGGACTATCGTGATAGTCTATAGTTAGACTAATGCAGTAGTCCAAAAGGCCGCCGAAGGGTCGCTCCCTTCCCGGCAGAAAGGAAGGTGCCAAATGAAGCTCTTTGATTCGGAGCTGAAGGTTATGGAGGTGCTGTGGGAGGAGGGCCCCGTCCCCGCCCGCAGGGTGGTGGAGGTACTTGGCCAGCGCATTGGCTGGAACAAGAACACCACCTACACCGTGATCAAGAAATGTATCGAAAAGGGGGCCATCCGGCGGGAGGAGCCGGACTTTGTCTGCCATCCCCTGGAGGAACGGGAGGACGTCCGGCGGGAGGAGACCGAGGCCCTGATCGACAAGATGTTCGGCGGCAGCAGCGAGCTGTTCTTCTCCTCCTTTTTGCGGGAGCGGGGGATCAGCGAGGGGGATACCCGGGAGCTGCTCCGGCTGATTCAAGAGAAAGGCGGGAAAAGGCTATGATTCGTTTTTCGTTTGGTATGCCCCTGTGGATCATGGGGATCTATGGCGGGGTGATGGTCCTTGTTGTGCTGGCCCTGCGGCTTTTGCTGGGGAAATGGCTTCCCAAGCGGGTCATGCCGGTGCTGTGGGCCCTGGTCCTGGTGCGGCTGCTGGTCCCTTTCTCCGTCTCCAGTCCCCTGTCCCTGCCGGTGCCCGGCATTTTTGGCACGATCAGCGGGGAAAGGGAGCAAACTGTCATTTCCACCTATATCACCTCGGAGCCCCTTGCCCACCAAGGCACTGCCTGGAATGTTACAGAGAAGGAAGTGGAGATCCCGACGGAATCTCCTATGGTGGCCGTTGCAGAGGATACCGGTACCTTGTCCGGCATCTCTGTAGACCGGCTCCTGGGCACCGGCAGCTGGGAATGGTCCTTTGGAATGCCGGAGTCCAGCTATAGTGGCTTCCCCTCCCTGCTGGGACAGCTGGGGATGGGCTTTGGCGGTATCGGCCTTGTGGGGATGGGGGTGCTGGCCCTGATCCTCTGCCTGCGGTACGCCTGGGGGCGGAGCCGCTTCAAGGGGATCTACCCCATTGAGGAAAACGAGACGGTTCGGGATACTCTGGTCCGGTGCCGGGTAAACGCCAGCGTCTGCACCTGCGACACCATCCAAAGCCCTGCGGTGATCGGGATCTTCCGGCCCCTGATCCTCCTCCCCACCTCCCTGGATTTCCGGGAGAACGGTCTGGTGCAGCACATCCTCACCCACGAGGCCATGCACATCCGCCGGAAGGATAACCTCATAAAGCTGGTGATGATGGGGACCCTTTGCCTCCATTGGTACAACCCCCTGGTGTGGCTCATGGCCCGGGAGCTTTGCCGGGATATGGAATCCGCCTGTGACGAGGCCGCCCTCTCCCTCCTGGGCCAGGAGGAAAGCGCCCCCTACGCCCAAAGCCTTCTTTCCATGGCGGTGCCGGGGCTTTCCGGCGGGCTTTTTGCCAGCGCCTTTAGCCGCACCGAGGTAGAGCGGCGGATCAAGGGGGTTCTCGCCTACCGGAAGCTGGGGGCCCTCACCCTGGCCGCCGCTGGGGTGGTGGTCCTCACCTCTGCCACCGCCTTTGCCACCTGCGGCCAGGCTCCCTTTCACGACTACCTGGGGGACTGGTGCTACAGCGGCAATACTTACGTGGCCCGGGCTGCGCTGAACCGCCCCATCGACCTGGGCGGCAGCCGCGACTACGCCCGGAGCCGGACCAATGCCGTGGTCATGGATGTTCTGAAATACAACGCCCCTGATGACATCCAGGTGAAGTCCCTGGAAAAGATGATCCAGCAGCAGCTGGGGGTGGAGTTCCAGGTGGAGCCCGGCGCCTTCAAGGTCCTTGTGGCCCCCGCCCTGGATCCGGAGAAAACTGCCGCCCAGTACAAGGAGCAGGGTCTCGTCAAGGATGACAAGGGCCGCTGGGTCATGGAGGGCAAGCTGGTCCATGTTCTGGAGGACCAGATGGCCGGGGAATACTATTCCAATTCCGAGGGCGAGATAGATGTTTATATCATCCGGGATGAGCAGTACAAGCTGCTGCGGATCGAGAGCTACCTTTACCACCGGTTTTAGGCGGTGATCCCGTGACCATTATTACTTTGAAGCTGCTGGGGATCTGCTCCATGGTGTGGGACCATTTCAGCTGCATCTTTCCCCTACCGTTGCTTCTCCCCGGCCTTCGGCCTCCGTTTTCCCACCTGCTGCCCTACTTCGGGCGGCTGGCCGCTCCCATTTTCCTCTATACCCTGGTCAGCGGCTTTCGCCATACCGGCAGCCGCAAAAGGTATGCCGGCCGGCTGCTGGCCTTCGCCGCCCTCTCCCAGCCGCCCTATTGGCTGTTTTTCTGCGGCGAGGCCCGCCGGTACGGCCAGCCTCTCCCCTCCTTTGGGGAGACGGGATGCAACATCCTTTTTACGCTGTTTCTTGGCCTGGTGATGCTGGAGCTGGTGGAGCGGCTTCGGTATTCCAACCCGGCAGCAGCGGCTCTTGCAGCTGCAGCGTGTATGCTCCTGGCCCGTGCTTTGGACCTTGAAGGCCGGGAGGGGTATCTGCTGATCCTCCTGACCCTTTATTTTCTTACAGACGGAAAGAAACGGCCCCGCTGGCTGGAGCTTCTGCTTCTCCTGCTTGCAGCGGTGCTGGGACGGTGGCGGCTGCTCCTTCTAGCTGCCGAAGCCGGTATGCGTTCCACTGTTTTGCTCAATACCCTGGGGCCCTTCCTGGGGCTGGCTCTCGCCTTTTTCGCCTGCAGCGGCAAAAAAGGGAGCTGCTCCCGGCGGCTCCAATGGGGGATGTACCTTTTCTATCCCCTGCACCTCCTGGCACTGGGCCTGGCGGGACTGATGCTCCCGCCTATGTAACAGGGACCCCCTCAGAAAAATCGAGGGGGTCCCTTGTTATATCAGGTCTTGCGATGGGATCAGAACAGTCCCTTTACCACACCCAGCACGTCTCCTAGGTCGGCGGTAGCCAGCTTGGCCTTTACCGCAGCCACAACGGGCTTCAGCTGCTCGTCGGGAAGATCGATGCCGGTCAGGGTCTCCAGGGTCTTGATCGGATCGTCCTGGAATCTTTTCAGCAGGGCCGGGTCCTTTTTCAGCTTCTCCACGATTTCTTCTGCCTTTGCCTTAATGTCAAAATTCAGTTCCATCCCATGATTCTCCTTTTTGTGTCAGTTTTTGTTTTCATGATACCGGAATGGGAGGCAAGCTGGTATCATGGCCGCTTTGCGGACATTATACCATGAATTTGCCCGTTTTTCAACGCTTGAAAACCCCGATATTTTCAAGGTTGTTCAATATATAATGCTGTGTGAAGCGGGCGAAAAATGGG
>JAAWEO010000001.1 GCA_022794295.1 Angelakisella sp.
CTCCGTATAAGGAGTTTCGCTCCCTGCGGGGAGCGACCAGGGCGCCGCCCTGGACCTGCCGCCCTTTGTAAAGGGCGGCCCCAAACTTTAGACCCTACGAGGGTGTGTGGAGGGCGAAGGGGGGTGCCTGGGGACTTGGGCTCTTATGTGAACGGTGTCAGATCGGCTCGAAGGATGGCGGTGCGGGCGATGCGGGGATACTCCGCTTCGCTCCCCCGGTACTGCCAAAGGGCTCCCAGCACCAGGCTGGGGTTCAGGTTCAGGGCGGCTCCGGCAGGAAGGCGCAGGGTCACGGTAAAGCAGCCATCCTCTATTTCCCGGGAAAGCTGGGTGATATGAGGGCGCAGGTCGACCTCCTGGCACTTATGCTTCGTCTTTTTCTCCGCCATAATAGCGGGCTGTGCCAGAAAACGCTCCCAGTCCTCCGCCAGCGCGGTCCCTCCGGCCGGGTCGTAAAGGCGGATTTCATAATCCCCCCAGGTGATGGCCTCTGGCTTGGAGACCGCCGGGGCGGCTTCCAGCACCTGAAGGTCCTGGGGGAGGGCGGCGTTTAGCTGGCGCTTGATCTCCTCCAGGGGGAAATCATCCTCCAGCAGCTTAAAATCAAAGGATTCCCGCAGGCCCTCCATCCCCAGGGGAATGGGCAGGGCAAAGGTCATATAGACATGGGGGTTAAACCCCTCGGTAAACCAAATGGGGATCGTGGTGCGGGCAAAGGCCCGGGTCATGCACCGGGTCAGGTCCAGGTGGGAGATATACCGGGCCCGGTCCCGCTTCTCAAAGAACACTCGCATCAGCTTCAAAGCAGGCACCTCCCAGCAGATAATTGGCACCGCAGCCGGAGCAGCGGCGGCGGCAGTTTTCGGTGGTCTGGCTCTCCCAGGCCTTTTTGTTCTCCCGGACGAAAAACTCCTTGGTCAGGCCGTAATCCAGGTGGTCCCAGGGCAGGACCTCGTCATAGGGGCGCCGGCGGCAGGCGTAGAAATCCCCCCAGAGGCCCGCTTTTTCCATGGCGGCGTTCCACCGCTCCACCGAGAAGTGCTCGTCCCAGCCCTCCAGGTTGCCGCCCTCCCGCCAGACGGTTTCCACCACCTGGGAAAGGCGGCGGTCCCCCCGGGCCAGGATGGCCTCGATGCGGCTGGTGGAGGCGTCGTGATAATTCACCCGGATCTTTTTGCTGGTCACCGTCTCCAGCAGGTGCCGCTGCTTTGCCCGGAAGGCCTCCAGGGTGTCCTGGGGCTCGAATTGGAAGGGGGTATGGGGCTTGGGGACAAAGCAGGCCACGCTGATGGTCACCTGGACTCCCCGGCCCTTGGGTTTGCCGGGCAGGCTGTAGTAAAGATCCACCACCTTCTGGGCCAGGGTGATAATGGCGTCCATATCCTCCATGGTCTCGGTGGGCAGGCCCATCATGAAATAGAGCTTCATCGAGGTACAGCCCCCCTCAAAGGCGGTGCGGGCGGTGGCCAGGACCTCCTCCTCGGTGACATTTTTGTTGATGGCGTCCCGCAGGCGCTGGCTGCCGGCCTCCGGGGCAAAGGTGAGGCCGCTCCGTCTCACCTTCTGGATCATCTCCAATAGCCGGGGGGAGAAGTTGTCCACCCGCAGGGAGGGCAGGGCGATGTTCACCTTTTTCTCTGTGGTCCAGGGGAGGAGCCGTTCCATCAGGCCCTCCAGGCGGCTGTGGTCGCTGGTGCTCAGGGAGGTGAGGGACACCTCCTCGTAGCCGGTGGCCCCGCAGAGGGCCCTTGCCTGGGTATCCAGCACCGCCGGGTCCTTCTCCCGGAAGGGCCGGTAGATATACCCGGCCTGGCAGAAGCGGCAGCCCCGCAGGCAACCCCGCAGCACCTCCACCATGGCCCGGTCGTGGACGATCTCTGTAAAGGGCACCACAAAGTCGTCGGGGAAGAACATTTTGCTGATGTCCTTGACGATGCGCTTCTGCACCCGGGCGGGAGCGCCCTCCTTTGGAACTACTTCTTGTATTGTTCCGTCGCTGTTATACTTTGGGTCATACAGGGAGGGCACATAGATACCGGGGATCTGGGCGGCCAGGCGGAGGAACTGGGGCTTTGTCATCCCCTCCTCCTTGGCCCGGCGGCAGAGGGCCAGCATCTCCAGCATCAGTTCCTCCCCCTCCCCCAGCTGAAAGAGGTCGAAGAAATCGGCAATGGGCTCCGGGTTGCAGGCGCAGGGGCCGCCGCCTATGACCAGGGGCCAAAGGTCCTCCCGGTCGGCGGAACGGACCGGGAGCCCGGCCAGGTCCAGCATATTCAGAACAGTGGTATAGCACATCTCATATTGCAAGGTGAAGCCAATGACATCAAACTCCCGGATGGGGTCGAAGCTCTCCAGGCCGTAAAGGGGGATCCCTTCACGGCGGAGAATGGCCTCAAAGTCGGTATCCGGGGCAAAGACCCGCTCGCACCACATTCCGGGCTGGTCATTGATCAGGGAGTAGAGGATCTTCATGCCCAGGTGGGACATCCCCACCTCATAAAGGTCGGGGAAGCAGAAGGCGAAGCGCAGGTCCACCTCCTCCTTGTTTTTCATGACGCTGCCCATCTCTCCCCCGGCATACCGGGCGGGCTTCTGGACCCGCAGGAGCTGGCGGTCGATTTTTGCTGGTATCATAGGTTCCTCCTGAATGCTTTGTTGCGGATTTGTACAGTGCAGTGCTCCCAAAGCCGGGGTGTCCAGATTGGAAGTACGCCCTAAGGCGTGTCCCTAAAGTCGGGGTGCTTGGGTTTTTCGCAAGGAGGGAGTAATTGCAAGAAGAAAAGCGCAAGGAGCTCTGACAGCCTGGCTTCGCCAGCCTTTCGAGCCCGTCGGCTACGCCGAATACTGTATGTATTCCGAGCATTTTCGACGCAGCAAGTGCTCTCTCCTTGTAGAAAAAGACGGGTGCCAAGACTTTGGGGACACGCCTTAATCATACACTATTTCAAGTACGGATTCAAGGCCGGAGCAGAGCAGGCCCCGAAAATCCCCCCTGTTTTTCCTTGACAAAAGGTCTTTGCTCCGGTAAAGTAAAAGACAGAAGTCGAAAAATGGCGGAAAAAGACCTGCCCTGGCGGTGTGCAGGGAGATTTTGAATGGGCTCTTATACAGGAGGTCAGCAATGGAACGCTATTTGGCACATATCCGCAGGGACGGGGAGGGGAAGACCCAAGAGGTGCAGACAGTGGGGGAGCACCAGCGCAAGGCCGCAGAGTATGCGGCAGCGGCCCTGGAGGGTGTGTCCCTTGGCGCCAGCGCCTACTTGGCCGGGCTGGTCCATGACACAGGGAAATACACCGCCCGGTTTCAGGACTACCTTGCCAAGGGGAAGGGAAAGAGGGGAACGGTGAACCATTCCTTTGCCGGGGTGCGCCTTCTTTTGGAGCATTGCCATGGCACAGAGACCGGGGATTCCGCCGGTCTGACAGGGGAGCTCCTGGCCCTGGCCGCAGGGGGCCACCACGGCCTCTTTGACTGTGTGGATGACCGGCAGAAAAACGGCCTTCTGTACCGAAAGACCAAGGAGGATATTGGCAGCAGGGAGGCAATAGAGGTCTTTTTCCGCTGCTGCGCGGACCGGAAGGAGATCGAAGGTCGGTTCCGGAGGGCCTGTGAAGAGCTGACCCCTGTGCTGGAGCGCATCTGTGCCATGACCCATGAGGAAAGCAAATGGTTCGACCATGAGACCGCCTTTTACTGCGGCCTTCTTGCGCGGCTGCTTTTGTCGGCGGTCATGGAAGGGGACCGGAGGGATACGGCGGAGTTTATGAACGGCGCCTCCTTCCCTCCGGCAAGGGATGCCGCTGCCCGGCGGGAGCTGTGGTCCGCCTGCCTTGCCCGGGTGGAGGAAAAGCTGGAGGACCTTCCCCAAGCCTCCCGGATCGATCTGGCCCGCCGGGAGATCTCCCGGCAGTGCAGGGAGGCCGCCCGACAGCCCGGCGGTGTTTTCCGGCTGAATGTCCCCACCGGAGGGGGAAAAACCCTTGGGGCCCTGCGCTTTGCCCTGGCCCATGCCAAAGAGCACAGCAAAGAGCGCCTGGTTTTTACCTCCCCCCTTCTGAGTATCCTGGAACAGAACGCGGCGGTGATCCGCAGCTTTGTCCAGGACGACAGCCTGATCCTGGAGCATCACTCCAACCTGGTCCGACCGGAGGAGGATCCCCAGCGGCTGGACCACTTGGAGCTCCTTACCGAGACCTGGGGGGCGCCCATTGTCATCACCACCCTGGTCCAGCTTCTGAACACCCTTTTCTCCGGGAAAACAACGTCCATCCGCCGCTTTCATTCCCTTTGTAACAGCGTGATCGTCATCGATGAGGTGCAGACCGTTCCCAGCAAGCTCCTGTCCCTTTTCTCCCTGGCTGTTAATTTTCTGGCGGAGATCTGCGGGGCGACGGTGGTCCTTTGCTCCGCGACGCAGCCCTGTATGGAGCGGATCGAGCACCCCCTGCACCTGCCGGTCCCCGACCTGGTGCCCCAAACCGCCGCCCTTTGGGAGGTGTTCCGGCGCACAGAGCTCCGGAATGCCGGGGAGCTTTCCCTGGAGGAAACCGCCCGGTTTGCCCTGGAGCAGCTGGAGACATCGGACAGCCTTCTGCTGGTCTGCAACAAAAAGGGGCAGGCAAAGGAGCTGTACCGCCTGCTGGAAGGCAGCGGCTTAGACCTGTTCCAGCTTTCCGCCGCAATGTGTATGGCCCACCGCCGGGCTGTTCTGGAGAGGCTCCGGGTATCCCTGGGCCGGGGGAACAGAAAAACGGTCTGTGTCTCCACCCAGGTGATCGAGGCCGGGGTGGATATCTCCTTTGCCTCGGTCATCCGCCTTGGGGCGGGGATGGACAGTGTGATCCAGGCAGCGGGGCGCTGCAACCGGAACGGCGAGGCCGGCCAGGGGGTTCTGGCCCCGGTTTATCTGGTACAGTGCCAAAACGAAGACCTGGGAAAGCTTCCCGATATCCGGCTGGGTAAGCGGGCCACCCAGGAGCTTCTTGCCGAGTTTGCCCTCCATCCGGAGGCTTATGGCGGCCGGCTGGATTCCAACGAGGCCATCGAGTATTACTACCGTGTACTGTACCGCATGACCCCCAGGGAGCACCACGACTTTGTCTGGGAGAAGGGGCAGCCCTCTTTGTTTTCCCTTTTGTCCCGAAACGACTTTTGCGAGGAGCAGCAGCCCTACTGCTTCTGTCAGGCCTTCCGGACAGCAGGGGCCCGCTTCCGGGTCTTTGAGGAGGACACCACCGACGTGCTTGTCCCCTACGGCGGCGGGGAGCAGCTGATCTTGGAGCTGTGCAGTGAAAAGGCAAAACAGGATCCTGTCTGGCTGGAAAAGCTTTTAAAGCGGGCAAGGCCCTACACGGTCTCCCTGTACCAGTACCAGCTGGACCGCTTGCAGAGGGCCGGCGGGCTGATCCCCCTTGCAGGTGGGGCCTTGGGGCTCAGGGGCCATTACGACGGAGAAACGGGTTTCACTACGGAAGAAAACGATCTCGACTTTTTGGAGGTGTGACAATGCAGCATCCGAACATTGTGGAGTTCCAGGTCACCGGGGATTACGGCCTGTTCTCCGACCCCATTCTGCGGGTGGGCGGCGAAAAGTGCAGCTACCAGGTGCCCACCTATGAGGCGCTGAAGGGGATCCTTTCCTCGGTGTACTGGAAGCCTACTATTATTTGGTATATCGACGCGGTACGGGTGATGAACCGCATCCAGACCGAGGTAAAGGGAGTCCGCCCCATTCACTACCAGGACAGCAAAAACGAGTTGGCCTATTACACCTATCTGAAGGACTGCCGGTACCAGGTCCGGGCCCATTTTGAATGGAACGAGAACCGCCCGGAGCTGGCCGGAGACCGGGACGAAAACAAACACCACAACATCGCCCGGCGGATGATCCGGAAGGGGGGCAGGCGGGATGTGTTTCTGGGCACCCGGGAGTGCCAGGGCTATGTGGAGCCCTGTGTCTTTGGGGAGGGCCCGGGAATCTACGACGAGGACCCGCCGGAGCTGGCCTTCGGGCTGATGTACCACGGCATCACCTACGCCGACGAGGCCTATTCCCCAGAGACCCGGGGGAGGATGACCGTCCGCTTTTGGTATCCGGTGATGAAAAAAGGGATCATCACCTTTCCCCGCCCGGAGGACTGTATTCTGACCAAGGATTTGGGGGAGATGCCGGTGAAATCCTTTTACAGGGACGGGGAACCGGGGGAGGTGGAGTGATGGGCCTTTTGCAGAAGGCGGCAGAAACCTACGACGCTATGGCCCACCGGATCGGGGAGATCAACGAAGGGGAGAAGGAACCTCTGGCCCCGGTCTCCCACACCATAACCAGGGCGCAGATCGAGATCACCCTGGACCAGGATGGCTGCTTTTTAACCGCCCGGGCCCTGGGAAAGGACGACCCCAAGATCATCATACCCGTCACAGAGGAATCGGCGGGGCGGACCAGCGCCCCCTGTGCCCATCCCCTGTGTGAACAGCTGGCTTACCTGGCCCCAGGCGACCCCAAAAAGGCCGGGCTTTACGAGAAAGGGCTGGCGGATTGGGCCGCCTCCCCCTACAGCCATCCCAAGCTGATGCCGGTGTTAAGCTATGTCAGGGGCGGGACGATACTGTCCGATCTGGCCCGGTCCGGGGTGATCCGTCTGGACCAGAACGGCAGGCCGGAGGATGAAAAGTGGATGGTCCGCTGGATCGTCAACGGCCTGGGAGAGGAGGGGAGCGGAGGCTGCTGGGAGGACCGTTCCCTGATGGAAGCCTATACCCGCTACTATGCCGCAAAGCAGGGGGATACAGCCCCTGTTCTGTGCATGATCTCTGGGGAGGAAGAAGCCCCGGCCAGCCAGCACCCCAAGGGGATCGTTGCCGCAAATGGCAATGCCAAGCTGATCTCGGCCAACGATTCCAGCGGCTTTACCTACCGGGGGCGGTTCAGTGACCCGGCCCAGGCTGCCACAGTGGGCTACACCGCATCCCAAAAGGCCCACAATGCCCTGCGGTGGCTAATAGCCAATCAGGGGGTCTCCTTTGGCGGGCGGACCTTCCTTTGCTGGAATCCCCAGGGGATACAGCCCCCGCCGGTCACCGGCTTTATGAACAGAGGCAGCGCCCGGCAGAGGGCGGCAAGCCCCACCCAATACCGCAAGCAGCTGAAAGAGGCCCTTTCCGGCTGGAAAGAACGGCTTTCCAACATCTCTGCCAAGTCCGGGGTGGTCATTGCCGCCTTTGACGCAGCCACCACCGGACGCCTGGCGGTGGCCTACTACAACGAGCTGAGGGCCTCCGATTACCTCGACCGCCTTTACCACTGGGAAAATACCTGCTGCTGGGAGGGCAGGTCCCGGGATGACGGGTGGTGTCCCTCCTTGTATAGCTTGGTGAACTGGTCCTTTGGCACCCTTCGGAACGGAAGGCCGGAGACGGACGAGCGAATCCTGGGGCAGCAGTTCCAACGGCTGGTGGCCTGCCGGGTAGACTGTGCCCCCTTTCCCCTGGATATGAAGCGTGCCCTGGTGGAGCGGGCCTCCAGCCTGCAGAGCTGCAAGGGCCGGAGCCCGGAGGATACCGGGAAGCTGCGAAGTGAGCTCCTGTTTACAGCCTGTGCGGCGATTCGGAAATATTACATCGACTATAAAAAGGAGGAGTGGGATATGGCATTAGACAAGGACTGCACCGACCGCAGCTATCTGTTTGGGCGTCTGTTAGCCATTGCAGACGGGGTGGAGCGCAGCACCTACAAAAAAGGGGAGGAACGGGAGACTAACGCCCTGCGGATGCAAAAGGCCTTTTCGCTTCGGCCCTTGTCCACCTGGCGGATCCTGGTGGAAAAGCTGGGCCCCTACTACCGTCAGCTGAAGCGCACCAGTCCCGGCCTGGAGCAGTACTTCTGCAAATTGACCCAGGAGATCACAGACAGGCTGCCGGCTTCCGGGAATGGCCTGAACCAAAAGCTGGAGGACATTTATCTGCTGGGCTATTACCACCAGCGGGCCTACCGCGCCGAAAAGGAGGACCCGGAGGAACTGGAGGAATAAGAGCAGGTTCAGCTCCCCGGTCCACCGCCGGGCTCCGGGTACTGCTTTTGCTGAATCCCCCGATCCCTAAAGAATCTGTAAATCAAAAGAAAGCTTTCTATACAAGGAGGAAAAGTTTGTGGGAATTTTACAGAACAAAATTGATTTTGTGGCCTTTGTGGCTGTCACAATGGCAAATCCCAACGGAGATCCCCTTAACGGCAACAGCCCCCGTGTCGATTATGCCGGTCTGGGGGAGATCAGCGACGTGTGCATCAAGCGGAAGCTCCGCAACCGGATGCAGGACCTGGGCCAGGCGGTTTTTGTTCAGTCCGCCGACCGCTGCGATGACGGGTGCGGCAGCCTGAGCGAACGGGCCTCCGCCGCCCTGGGAAAGGCCAAGGACCAAAAGGACTCGGAGGCCTACGCCCAAAAGGCCTGTGAAACCTGGCTGGATGTGCGCTCCTTTGGGCAGGTGTTCGCCTTTAAGGATACCAAGGGGGTCTCCATCGGCGTCAGGGGACCGGTCTCGGTTCACCAAGGGGTGAGTGTTTCCCCGGTGCAGGTGGAGGATATGCAGATCACCAAAAGCGTAAACGGAGAAAGCGGGGAGAAGGCCCGGACCTCTGACACCATGGGGATGAAGCATTTTGTCCGCTTCGGCCTTTACAAGATCAAGGGCTCCATCAACGTCCAGCTGGCGGAAAAGACCGGCTTTACCGAGGAGGACGCCCAGGTGCTGAAGGAGTGCCTGCGCACCCTATTTGTCAACGACGCTTCCTCCGCCCGCCCGGATGGCTCCATGGAGGTATGCAGGCTCTACTGGTTCCGGCACAGCTGCAAGGACGGCCAGTATTCCTCCGCTGTGGTCCACCGTTCCGTTCGCGCAGAGCTGAAGGACCCCGATGCCTTTCCCTCCAGCCAGGAGGACTATAAGATGATTTTGGAGCCCCTGGAAGGGCTGGAACCGGAGATCTTAGATGGAGTATAGGGAGGAGGACTGGCTCCAGCTTTCCGGTTTGCAGCACTTTGCCTTTTGCCGGCGCCAGTGGGCCCTGATCCACATGGAAAGCCAGTGGGCGGAAAATTTTCGCACAGTGGATGGGCAGCTTATGCACCAGCATGTCCACGATCAGCAGGCCCGGGAAAGCCGGGGCAGCCTGCTGATCGTCCGGGGACTGGCGGTCCATTCCGCCCGGCTGGGGATCTCCGGACAGTGCGACGCAGTGGAATTTCACCGTGTTCCGGAGGGAATTCCCCTGGAGGGCAGGGAAGGGCTCTGGCTCCCCTACCCGGTGGAATACAAACGGGGAAAGCCCAAGGAGTACCAGGCCGACGAGTGGCAGCTTTGCGCCCAGGCCATCTGCCTGGAGGAGATGCTTTGCTGTAGGATCGCAGAAGGGGCCCTGTACTACGGCGAGCCCCACCGCCGGACAGTCGTCTCCTTTTCTCCGGAGCTTCGGGAACAGACAGAGGCCGCCCTGGAGGAGATGCACCGGCTATTCCAAAGAAAGCACACCCCCAGGGTGAAGCGCACAAAGGGCTGTAACGCCTGTTCCCTGAAGGATCTGTGTCTGCCGGGTCTTGGGAACCGGGGTGGGGTTTCAGAGTATCTGGACCAGGCAGTGGAGGAACTGGAATGAAACAGCTGTTGAACACCCTTTACATCCTTTCGGAGGATATTTATCTCTCCCTGGACGGGGAAAATGTAGTGGCCAACCGGGGCAGAGAGGAGGCGGCCCGATACCCCCTGCATACGCTGCAAAACATTGTCACCTTTTCCTATGGGGGAGCGTCCCCGGCATTAATGGGGGTCTGTGCCCAGCGCCAGATCGGGTTTGCATTTTTTACCCCCAGGGGGAGATTTCTGGCCCGGGTGACCGGGGAGGGTGGCGGCAATGTACTGCTTCGCCGGATCCAGTACCGGGCAGCAGACGATCCCCTCCAGTGTTGCGAGATCAGCCGCACCATGATTTTCGGAAAGCTTTACAATGCCCGGTGGAGCATGGAACGCACCCGCCGGGATCACGGCCTGCGTCTGGATGGGGAGCAGCTTACTGCCGCCTCCCGGCAGATTCAGGACCTTCTTCCCCAGGTCCGGCAGGCCTCCTCTCCGGAGGAGCTGCGGGGCCTGGAGGGAGTGGGGGCGAGCACCTACTTTAGGGTTCTGGACCAGATGATCCTGGGGGATAAGGAGACCTTTTTCTTTCACGGCCGCAGCAGGCGTCCTCCCATGGACGCTGTAAATGCCCTGCTCTCCTTTGCTTACAGTCTGCTGGCACACGACTGTGCCTCCGCCCTGGAGGGGGTAGGGCTGGATTCTTATGTAGGGTTTCTCCACCGCGACCGGCCCGGGCGGACCTCCCTCGCTCTGGATCTGATGGAGGAGCTGCGCCCCTGTATGGCGGACCGCTTTGTATTGACACTGATCAACAACCGGATGGTCCGGCGGGAGGATTTTCTTTCTATGGAAAGCGGAGCAGTGCTGCTGACCGAGGAAGGGCGGCGGGCCTTTTTAAAAGGCTGGCAGGAGAAGAAAAAGGAGAAGCTGACCCATCCATACCTGGGGGAAAAGCTCACATGGGGGATGATCCCCCACATTCAGGCATTGCTGCTGGCGCGGTATTTGCGGGGGGACCTTGACGCCTACCCACCCTTTTTATGGAAGTGATGGTATGCTTGTTTTAATCACCTACGATGTCAACACAGAGGATGCGGCCGGGCGCAAGCGTCTGCGTCAGATTGCAAAGCAATGTATCAACTATGGCCAGCGGGTACAGAACTCCGTTTTTGAATGTTTGTTGGATACAGCTCAGTGCCGCAGCCTGCAAGCCAAGCTATGCAGGCTTATGGACCCGGAAAAGGACAGCCTGCGATTTTACTACCTGGGAGACCGGTACGAAAAGAAGATCGAACACTTTGGGGCAAAGGCCGCATATTCCCCGGAAGATGTTCTGCTTTTGTAGGTGCGAAGCCCAAGCAAACAGAAAAACCCGGCAGCTTCGCACCGAATCACGGGAGTTTTTAAGGGCGCCAAGGGTGAAAGAGGCGTTCAGAGGAGAAGAAAAGGAGGCGGAGTTGACGAACGGCATATATTTGCGCATTAAAAATGAGAATTTATAGTTATTTTTGCTGTCGCCCTTTGTGTGGGGGCGAGGATTGAAATGGCTATATTGGCATCCTCTGGTTTGAAGAGCTTGAGTCGCCCTTTGTGTGGGGGCGAGGATTGAAATTCCTTAACGAAAAGGTGAAGATCAACCACCCGAGTCGCCCTTTGTGTGGGGGCGAGGATTGAAATATCCCCACTGCCTGGGCCGCCAGTGCCAGCTGAGTCGCCCTTTGTGTGGGGGCGAGGATTGAAATTCTTCCCGATGGGTGAGTTTCGCCCGGTCTGTGTAGTCGCCCTTTGTGTGGGGGCGAGGATTGAAATACCCTGACCAACTTAATGGGAGGACTGCTTACCAGTCGCCCTTTGTGTGGGGGCGAGGATTGAAATTGGACAGTAGACAATGCCGCAGCATATCCCATGCGTCGCCCTTTGTGTGGGGGCGAGGATTGAAATGTCGACATTTTCGTTTCCAGTCGAGGTGCCATCCCGTCGCCCTTTGTGTGGGGGCGAGGATTGAAATGCCGGAAGCGGAAAACGTCTATGCAGAATTTGCGTCGCCCTTTGTGTGGGGGCGAGGATTGAAATTGGGTACACCTCCGCCCACGCCTCTCCCCCAAAGGTCGCCCTTTGTGTGGGGGCGAGGATTGAAATTGGACAGTAGACAATGCCGCAGCATATCCCATGGTCGCCCTTTGTGTGGGGGCGAGGATTGAAATATGATTTTAAGTCCGACGATGTCTTTTTGCTTGAGTCGCCCTTTGTGTGGGGGCGAGGATTGAAATACTGTGGAGATTGGACGTAGCGCCAGCGGGCGGGTCGCCCTTTGTGTGGGGGCGAGGATTGAAATGACTGGACTCCCAGATTTATGAGAGGACACGTATGTCGCCCTTTGTGTGGGGGCGAGGATTGAAATTAATAGCCAGCAACCGGAGACGCCCAGCGTCGATGAGTCGCCCTTTGTGTGGGGGCGAGGATTGAAATCGTGAAATCATTAACGTACCGATCCACCCAATGCGTCGCCCTTTGTGTGGGGGCGAGGATTGAAATCCCCATTGCTGCTCGTCCATGTGCAGCGCTGGGAAGTCGCCCTTTGTGTGGGGGCGAGGATTGAAATGACAATGGCCGGATACTGACAGCGGAGCGAGTGGGTCGCCCTTTGTGTGGGGGCGAGGATTGAAATAGCTGTGCACCGGTTGATTCCATGCCGTGACGCGTCGCCCTTTGTGTGGGGGCGAGGATTGAAATCTATGGTAATAGGGATTGGATTATCTGTGATAGGTCGCCCTTTGTGTGGGGGCGAGGATTGAAATGAGTGACATCTTACAATAATCGTGTGTACTCGAGTCGCCCTTTGTGTGGGGGCGAGGATTGAAATTCTGGCGGGATCCGCTTGGTCAGGTCGAACAGGTGTCGCCCTTTGTGTGGGGGCGAGGATTGAAATGCAAGAGCCGGCTGTGTAGCTACCACCCGGAGGGTCGCCCTTTGTGTGGGGGCGAGGATTGAAATATAACAAAGATGGGGATCTTGGACATACTGTCACGTCGCCCTTTGTGTGGGGGCGAGGATTGAAATTTCGGCCTGCTCCGCTGTCACAGGATACTCCTCCCGTCGCCCTTTGTGTGGGGGCGAGGATTGAAATGTTCTGACGGAAGGAACAGAATACCTTGGTCTGGTCGCCCTTTGTGTGGGGGCGAGGATTGAAATTGATCATGTGCACTCTTTACAGTCTGGGGATTTTGGTCGCCCTTTGTGTGGGGGCGAGGATTGAAATCTCTCTCCTTAGTATGGGGATAAGTGACGCCCAGAGTCGCCCTTTGTGTGGGGGCGAGGATTGAAATATAGGCGCAAAATACGGCAATCGCCGCAAGTATGTCGCCCTTTGTGTGGGGGCGAGGATTGAAATTTTGCGAGGACCAACCTCTGCGCGGAATTTCTCCGGTCGCCCTTTGTGTGGGGGCGAGGATTGAAATGCATATCTTGTGGCCATCGCTGGCGTAAACATAGTCGCCCTTTGTGTGGGGGCGAGGATTGAAATTTGCAGGTTGGAAGCGTGGTCATTCCGGCCCTGGTCGCCCTTTGTGTGGGGGCGAGGATTGAAATTCTGTCCTGGCGGTGGGGGTAGCTATTGGGCTGTAGTCGCCCTTTGTGTGGGGGCGAGGATTGAAATATCACGCTGGAGGAGGCAGCGGCTTTTGAGGGCGTGTCGCCCTCTGCATGTGGGCGAGGATTGAAATTGGCTCAAGCCTAACCTGATGCAACTCCATAGTAGTCGCCCTTTGCATATGGTCGAGAATTGAAATCGAACAACAGTATAATGTATAGTGTGTCACAGAAACAGAAAAAGAAAGCGGGTGCAATATGAAAATAAAATCGATATTTTACGCCTTTACATTGTTCTCATTGCTGTTCCTGGTGATAGGATGCAGTATGGGGGAGCAGTTGGCAGAATGGGCCCCGGGAAAGCTGGAAGAACTCGGCAGCGGTGTCGAAAAAGCTCTTGATGATCTTCACAATGGGGAGCATAAAGGCGGCCCGTTTGAGAACGATCTGGAGTCTGCGCGGGCATATTTGCTGACACAGCTGCAAGAAAAGTATGGGCTACAATTTGCTGTTGTCGGGAATGAAAACCTGGAAAATTATGGGCCGCTGGCCGGAGCCACCTATACCTGCGATGCTGCACCGGTAAGTGCGCCGGAGCAGGTGACAACGGCCCTTGTATCCCAGACGATGTATCAGGATGTTCGGGACGGTTACGCCGTGTATTTCTTCAAGGAAGAGGCAGAGGAGCCTGTTTTGACGCTTTGCGAAAGTAAAGCTTATGTGATCGGTCAAAACATTTCTTTAGAGATGCCCGAAACTGCATATACATGGACTGCCGGTGATGGCCTGGAAAAGTTTCTTTCAGAGAGCGGTGCGTATGTTAGGCTTACGCTCTATCTTGAAAATGATTTAGATACCAAGACTTATGCAGAACAGATATTAGATTTTCTTAGTAGTATAGATCAGCTTGACTGTAACCTGGTTGTTCAGCCGAGAGCGAATGACACTTATATTTTCTTTACCGAGGCCCAAATTCTGGACGGATTTGATGCTGACAATTATACACTGGAAGAAATTGAAAAGATGGTAAAGCGCCGCCTTAAAACAGGCGACCCGAAATAGTACCGGCTTTCCTGTGTAGAAGCTGCAAAATTGGCTGATACAAATGAAAGAAGGAAGATTGCTATTTCGGAATAGAACTTGAACGCTGGTTTGCTTTGTGCTATACTTTACAGAAACGATCCGACAAATGGGAAGCGATATGGGAGGTGCTGTTAAATGGATTTTATTAAAATGCTCCGTGAAGATCATGACCTGTCAGATTTGCTGTGTGATGTTTGTGATATAGAAATTCTTCCGGAATTTACGGCACCCCAGGACGAAGGCGGACACCTGACTTATAATATCTCTGGGAAAACATTTGCCAAAGCAGGGAGTGGAAGCGAATACATTTTGCTGGAGGATGGTTCGATCGGTTTTTGGGGAAGCGAAGGGGCGTGCGGAAGAATTGCGGATGATCTAAAAGAGTTCTTTGAATTTATGGTAAATTGCCCCTATTGGTTGGATTATTTAGAGGAAGATGAATATAGGGACAAGGATGACCTTAGTGAGTTTGCAAAGGAGATCTTTAAAGAACATGCAGAAAACGCCAGAGACATTGATCTTGACTTGCCGGAAGCGCAGCAGGAATTAGCAGCCCGTTTGGGAATCGAAAAGAAAGAGGATGCTGCAGATATCTTGCTGCGGTTTTACCATTGCACAACACGTGAGCCTCGCTTTCTTTCAACCTATACAGAGGATGATGGCAGCGCACACAGCGGCACAGGTTCGTTATTTGATCGATAAAGGCTTTTCTTTCTGTGGGCGAGGATTGAAATTCACGAAATATCAACCGGAAATGCCGGGGTCGATGTCGCCCTTCGTGTATGGGCGAGGATTGAAATAGCCCGGAAGGGTCGTGCCATTCGTCCAACTTGTGGTCGCCCTTTGTGTATGGGCGAGGATTGAAATAGATTGTGGATTTTCTCCCACTGCTCATATCCCCGCCGTATTTTCCAGGGCGGCCAAGATCAGCACCCTATACCCTGAAAACCAGCCGGCAGCTTGCAGACAAAAATGCAGGTGTCGGCTTTTCCTATGGAAGTAGAGGTGTTTCAATTTTTTTGACAGGCCAGTCTGAAAAACACTGCCGGAAAACCCTCTGTCCGCCTATTATTCCCAGGCGTTCTTTCTTGACATCGGAGGCGGTGCAGGGTATAATGGTCAAAACAAATGTTCACGACCGGTTCTGTCACAGCTTTACCATGTTAACTCCTGCTGTGCCAGTTCCCGGGTCTTGCTTTGAGAATTGTTTGATGGGGGAAACCGTGAAAGGAAACGTTTATATCGCCATCGATTTAAAATCCTTTTACAGCTCCGTGGAATGTATGGAACGGGGGCTGGATCCCTTGACCACAAACCTGGTGGTAGCGGATCAAAGCCGGACCGAAAAGACCATTTGCCTGGCAGTAACCCCCGCCTTGAAAAGCTATGGCATTCCCGGCAGGGCGCGGCTGTTTGAGGTGGTCCAGAGGGTAAAAGAAATTAACTGGCAAAGGCAAAAGAGTGTGCCAGGACAGGTGCTTGTTGGCAGCTCCTTCGATGCCGGTGAGCTAACGGCGTCCCCGGAATTGGCCCTGGATTACATTGTAGCCCCGCCCCGAATGGCCCTCTATCTGGAATACAGCACCAGGGTCTATGAGGTCTACCTGAAGTACATTGCCCCGGAGGACATCATCTCCTACTCCATTGACGAAGTGCTGATGGATGTGACCCACTATCTTGCTGCCTATAAGCTGTCCCCCCGCGGCCTGGCTATGAAAATGATGCTGGATGTGCTGGAGACCACCGGGGTCACCGCCACGGCAGGGATCGGGCCGAATCTGTACCTGGCCAAGATCGCCATGGATATCTGGGCCAAGCATATCCCGCCGGATAAAAACGGCGTCCGTATCGCCCAGCTGGACGAAATCAGCTACCGCCGCAATCTGTGGGACCACCAGCCCCTTACCGATTTCTGGCGGGTGGGCAAGGGCTATACAAAAAGGCTAAGGGAGCACGGAATGTTTACCATGGGGGATATTGCCCGGCGCTCCCTTCAGGATGAGGACAGCCTGTACCGGCTTTTCGGTGTCAATGCAGAGCTTTTGATCGACCACGCCTGGGGGTGGGAGCCCTGCACCATTGCCGATGTGAAGGCCTACAGGCCGGATTCCAACAGCATCAGCTCCGGGCAGGTTTTGCAGTATCCCTACCCGGCGGAAAAGGCCCGGCTGGTGGTCCATGAAATGGCCGATGCTTTGGCCCTGGACCTGGTAGAAAAGCGGATGGTGACCGATCAACTGATACTGACCATTGGGTACGACATCGAAAATCTTACCGATCCGGAGCGAAGGAAGCGATACAAAGGTCCGGTCACAGTGGATCAATATGGCCGTTCCGTGCCCAAGCATACCCATGGGACAGAAAATCTGAGAAAGTATTCTTCTTCCGGCAGGGAGATCGCCAAAGCCGTGCTTGCCCTGTTTGACCGGGTGGTGGATGGCAGCCTTCTTATCCGGCGGCTGAACCTTACAGCGGCCCATGTGGTGGGAGAAAAGGAGATCCCGGAAAGCCCCTCGGTGGAGCAGATGGATCTGTTTACCAGCTATCCGGCCCAGGAAAAACAGGAGGAAAAGGAAGCGGCAGACCTGGAACGGGAGCGGCGGATGCAGGAGGCCATCCTGCGGATCAAAGGCAGGTACGGAAAAAATGCCATCCTCAAGGTGCATTCGCTGGAGGATGGCGCAACAGCGAAGGAACGAAACGGAACGATTGGGGGGCACAAGGCATGAAGGGAAAATATGATGATATCCTCCATCTGCCCCACCATGTTTCTCCCACCCGCCGCAGGATGACCATGGCGGAACGGGCGGCGCAGTTTTCCCCCTTTGCGGCGCTTGTGGGATACGAGGAGGCGATCCGGGAAACCGGCCGGCTGACAGGGCAGCAGGTGGAGCTCAGTGAGGAGGAGAAGGCCATACTGGACCAAAAACAGCAGATCATCCTGGCGGCACTGGAGCAGGGAGAGCGTCCGGAGATAACAGTCGTCTATTTTCAGCGGGATAAGAAGAAGGCTGGCGGAGAATACACAGATTTTACCGGACTGGTCAAACAGGGGAAGGAGGTCGAAAACGTTCTTCTTTTTACCGACGGAACAGAAATTCCGTTTTCTGATATTATTGAGATCAACAGCGAATGGCTTGAGGGGTATTTTGACCCATGACTCCAGGGGCGCGCATTTGAGGGCCGCCGGTTCCGGGAAGCTCCTTTTTGCCTGGCGCGTTTCCCTGGAGGAAAAGAAAAACTGTACTGACACAGCAAAAAGCACCAGTCATTTGACCGGTGCTTTTTGTTTGTAACACCCGAACACTTTAGATGCAGTGTTCTTCACCCTCGCAAACCCGCTTGTTTCCAAGAATCGCGGCAAACTCAGCCCAAAACCAATGTGCTGCTTGTGAAAGCCCTTCCATCACCGTATTATAAAGTTTTCAAAAAGCGAACTGACATGGGCGGCTTCTCAGACAATGCAGATACCCTCTGCACAGGCAACCTCCGCGGCCATTCCTGCTCTTACCGGAGAATTGCCGCTTGGAGATATCCGGCGATGCCCCCATATACTGTGGTACCGCCCATTTAACCCAAGCGTGATACCCTTTTGCCAAAAGAGGCGAAGTTTCCATAACCAATTATACCAAAGTCTTTCCAGAAAATCTACTATCAAAATTCTGCAATGGCAGATCCTTATCCGCAGGAACGATTTTGCAGGAAATTCTTTGCAGTCGCCCTCCTGTACTTCTTCCTCTATGCTGCTTGCCAGATGAGCGTCAGCGGCGATTTTCTCTACCAGCTCCGCTTTAGACCATCCGTATTTCTGAACTGCCAGCAGATACCAGCGCCGGGTATCCATCTCCAAGTCAGCTTCCATGATGACAATATTCTGCGTCCAGCCAACCTTCATGGCCTGTTCCAAAATATCGGGACGCCCTTCATACATCCGAAAGAAGTCCCGCATCCGGCGCAGGTTACGAGGGGAGAAACCAGTCCGGTCGGGATAGCTGACGGTGATATATTCCGCTGCCATCACAGCGGCTCCTTTTTCCGGCCTGTCGCTCACCAGTCTGCCCAACTCCAGATACAGTTCCACTTGGGGAAGATTACCGGCAAGCACTTTATCAATCCCAGCATAAAGGTCGCTGTAATCAATGCTCTTCCGAATATTCATAGTCTCTCCTTTCCGGCGTCAAGCGCCAATTTTATTCAGCATGACAAAGAAAAAGGCGATAACCAATTAGGCTATCGCACTTTTCTCTGTTGTGCTGTTCTTTTATTTATTCACTGATCTCCTGCTCGATCTGCACCCCGCCCCGGAGGCAGACGATGATCTTCTCCTTGGAGACTACCTTCACCATATCCACCAGCTGTCGGATGGTACTTTCCTCCCACTCGGCGATCTCCACAGGCGCCTGCTCCAGCGCTGTGACTGCATTTTCGATCCGTAGGAAGGCTCCAGCGTTTTTTTCTCTCTGCTCTTGAATGAAAGTGCGTTTTTCTTTCAGTGCAGTTACTTCATCCAGCAGACCCTTTAGCTGTTCTTGGTATTTTTGCATATCGTTTTCGCTGGCAGCGAGAGCCACCAGCTTTCCCACCTGCTGATCGATTTCCCCCAGCCGGATTTCGATGCCGGCAAGGCTGATCCCCTCTCCGGGGAAGGGGATAACTTCCTGCTCCATCGCATTTGAGATTTCATGGATGAGGCTGTCCTTTTGGCTCATCCCCTTGTTCACCGCCGCCAGAATTGCCCTCTGGAGGGATCCTTCCTCCAGTGTCGGGGAGTGATGGCAGTACCTTGTGCCGTAGTCCAAGCGGCTCACACAGCGCCACACGATGCGGGTCACACCGTTGCGCTTCCAAGTGCATCGGCGGTAGCGTGTCCCACATTCCCCACAGATGAGCCGTTCGGTCAGTGCATATTTGCTGGCGTAGGAGGTCAGCCCTGTGGATGCCGCCTTGGTGGGGCTTTTCTCCGCTTTGCGCCTTACCATCTCCGCCTGGACAGTATCGTAGGTCCTGCGGTCCACGATACCCTTATGGTGGTTTTGGACCAGATACATAGGCAGCTGCCCGGTGTTCTTCACCGCCTTTTTGCTGATGCAGTCGGCGATGAAGGTCTTTTGCAGAAGGACATCCCCGCAGTATTTTTCGTTTGTCAGAATGCTGCGGATGGAGGCGATGCTCCATATGGTACCGCCGGTCACATTGAGGATGTTCTCCGATTCCAGCCAGTCCTTGATCTGCCGCAGGCTGGCTCCAGCGATGTAGCGTTTATAGATATTTCTTATGATCTCTGCCTGTTTGGGGATGACCTCCGGCTCTCCATCCTCGCCTTTCTGATAGCCATAGAGATATTTGTAGACCATGATGGCCTTGCCCTCCCGCATGGCTTGGCGCTTGCCCCAGCGGACATTGGCGGAGATGCTCTCGCTTTCCGCTTGGGCGAAAGCCCCCAGCATGGTGATGAGGATCTCGCTGTCCGAGTCGAGGGTGTTGATATTCTCCTTCTCGAAGATGACCGCGATGCCCTGCTCCTTCAAGAGCCGGATGTACTTGAGGCAATCCACCGTATTCCGGGCAAATCGGGAGATGGACTTGGTGAGGATAAGGTCAATTTTTTTCTGCCTGCACTGTCGGATCATCCGCAGGAACTCGGGGCGCTTTCGGGCGGATGTGCCGGTAATGCCCTCATCGGCGAAGATACCGGCCATGGTCCACTCAGGGTTTCCCATGATCTTATTGGTGTAGAAGCTCTTTTGGGCCTCGTAGCTGCTCTGCTGTTCTTCCTCTGCGGTGGATACCCGGCAGTAGGCGGCTACCCGCAGCTGGCGCTTTATCTCGGATTGGGCAGATCGGGCTTTGGCAGGGATCACGATGACAGTGGGGGTGGCTATGGTCATGCGAGAACTCTCCTTTCGATAGTCTGGTTATTTTTTAAGCGGATGGTGATGGAATCGCTCTTGATTCTGATTTCTGATATTGTGCTTTTCATCAGCTCAGCATCCAGTTCTTCCATCTTTTCTGCCTTGGCGAAGATGTGTCGGAGCCGCTGGGTTTCATATTCCTCGGCGGGGATGGCTTCATATTTGGCTGCTGCGATTTGAAGGATCAGCTGACGGGCCTCATCTTCATCGATTGGCTGGCTTTCCATAACGGCTTCCAGCTCCGATTCCTGTTTTTCTGTGTGATGGAGAGCGATGACCTGTGCCGGTTGTTGGATGATCTCCGGTGATTCCACTAAGCTGTTCAGCAGGGTCAGGATCCGTCGCTCATCCTCCTTATTCACCTTTTGACCGCTTAGCCTGCGAAGGACCTTCTGCGCTTCGGTCAGCCAGGAAGGAAGCTGTTTGGTGCTGCGTTTTTGGGCGGCCTGCCGGAACAGGTCACTTTCGATGATCACAGGGCAGCCCTCTTTGCCGATATACCGCTCATCCTCCAAGATTCGGGCGACCATGTTTTTGTTCCACTGCCTGCCGGTATCGTAGGGGACAGGCTGGGCTTTCAGCATCCTCACCAGATTTAGGTAACTGGCCCCTGTGGTGTACTGCCGGAAGATGGCTGTCACGATCTCCGCTTCTCTTTGGTCAATGACCGCCTTGCCCTGCTCCATCCGGTAGCCGAAGGGGAACTTTCGATTCTTCACCACCGCACCGTCCTTTCTATGGCTTCCGGCAACTCCAAGCCGTTTTTCAGCCGGAAGCGTATCCTTTCGTTGCTCTCCACGATGACCTTCTCCACCAGCTCCCCGAACAGGCCGCTGTCGAAGGACTCGAGGAAATCCGGCCCTGACTCCAGTACATCCAGCATTTCACTGGTATCCTGCAGGGTGGTGTCCTCGTCTGCGTCCAGCAGTCTGGCTTTCTCCTGCTTTGCTGCGCGGATCTGTACCCCGATGCTGTTCTGTTGGGATATGAAAATGTCAGGATCGATGAGCCCCTGCTTTTTCAGCTGGGACAGTATCTGATCCTGACTGGATAGGTCGGCGATCCGCTTATTCAGTTCTACGATGTCCAAGCTCCACAGCATCCTGCGGTTGCGGATAGCTTGAATGGAGGCTTCAATCTGCGTGAGGATCTCGGGGTGGTGCTTTAGATTGTAGTACAGACGGAGGAAGGCTTTATAGAAGGTTTCCTGTGGAATTTGCTGAATCGGGCATCTTTCTTTTTCTGTATCATGGGTTCGGCAGGTCCAGTAAATCCTTCCGCCGCACAGCTTTTTTCGGAAAGCAGTTCCGCAGTGACCACAGTATATTTTCTGCGCCAAAGGCATCCCCTGTGTCCTTGCGGTCGTTACCTTTTTGCAACGCTGTTGGATCAACTGTTGGGCGTTCTCAAAAGTTTCTTTGCTGACGATAGGAGGATTGCTGCCGGGTACAAAGTATTGTGGGACATCGCCATGGTTTCGCTTTTTGATACGAGGGAAGGTGTCTGTTGTGAATCTCTTTTGCAGAAGCGCGTTTCCGACATATCGTTCATTTCGCAGGATATATCGAATGATGCCAGGTGTCCAGCTGGGCTTATCATTTCGCTTGGGGATGTCCATTGAAGCAATCTGAGCTGCAATTTTTTCACAACCCACTCCAGAGAGAAACTGCCGGAAGATCAGCTGGACGATTTCCGCTTCTTGTGGGTGGATCTGCAGCTTTCCGTCAACCAGACGGTAACCGAAGGGAGCCTTGCAAGTGTTGAAGCTCCCGTTTTCCATCCGTTTCTGGTAGCTCCACCGCATATTACCGGAGATGCTCTGGCTCTCGGCCTGGGCGCAGGCGGCGAGGACTGCGGTGAGCATTTCCCCCGTCATGGCGGAGGTGTCGATGCCTTGTTCCTCGAAGGTGATCCCGACACCCAACTGCTTCAGCTCCCGGATGGCCTCCAAACACTCCTTAGTATTTCTGGCGAATCGGGAGACGGACTTGACCAGTACCCGGTCGATCTTTCCCTTCCGGCAGTCGGAGAGGAGCCGCTGGAACTCTTTTCGCTTCTCTGCGGATGTGCCGGTGATCCCCTCATCGGCGTAGAGGTCTACCATGATCCAGTTCTCCTTGCCGGAGATGAGGGTATTGTAGTAGTTCAGTTGGGCGGCGTAGGAGTGCAGTTGTTCCTCCGAGGAGGAGCTGACTCTGGCGTAGGCCGCGACCCGGAGTTTTGCGGTCTGAGGCCGCTCAGCGGCTTCAATGGTAATGACCCGCCGCAGGGCCGATGTGCCGTTGACCAGTTTGTTTTCTGCCATTTCTCTCCCTCCTTTCCAACCAACAATACCACAAAAGTTAAGGTAAAGCTATCACCAAAGGTAATGAAAATACCGCTGCAGATCAGAGGAAAAGGACAATGTCAACATTGTTTTTCACAGCGATCCGGGCGGCGATTTTTCTGGCTTCTTTCTCTGTAATGAGGCTGTTTTTTACCAGATGCCGAAGCAGGTTGACGATGCCGCAGTAGTCCACATTCACATTTCTTTCTGTCACTTTGTAGCCTCCTTTTTCTTTCTGTCTTGATCTCACAAGAACAGGGGCCTCCTGCCTTTTTTCGTTGGACAGCCTATCGAGTTGGCTAAACGATAGGGCATGGAGACCCCTGTGGTTTCTAAAATCAAGAGCTTTTCCTGATTTTGGTTGCTTGCCCGTATTCGACACTACTCCCCCAGGCGTGGGCGGCACACAGCACCAGACTTGGCGTCTCGTCCGAGAATTTCACTCCCCCGAGGATCTCTCCGGGCTGCCCCCATTGCTTGAGGCTGTGGCTGGGCAGGGGTATCATTGTAGGTGGATGAGGTCATGGCGGGGATGCCTGCCACAGCATCCCTTGGGCTGGATGGATCCGCTCGCCGCCTTATTTGCCGCTTTGACAGAGGATTCAAAACTAAAGAGCTTTTTCTTCTCAGCTGGCTTTTCTTCTCTCTGCAGGTGGGTCTTGGCGCATCCTGGGCCCGGTCGCTTTTCCCTTCCGGGCTCATCCACTAAGCGTTGCGCTGCTGTCGGTTATTCGGTTTTCAAGGTTCGTGGCCAACTTCCTTGGCTCAATTTCTATTGTAATCGCTCGGAAAGAGGTTTTCAGTACCCTCGTAGCCACATTTGTGTGGCTTGTAGCCACAATCACAGTTTTTGAACAAGCGCAGCAAGCTGTCCAACAGCCAAAGTTAGGTCATTTTTCAAGACTTCGTTCTCAGACCGACCAAACAGGAGATAGTCAGTGGACACATCGAAGATGCTTGCGAATACGATCAAGAGATCAATCGAGCAGCAACGCTTTCCGTTCTCGATTTTTGCAATATGACTCCGCTCGGTACTCGCTCTTTCTGCCAGGGTTTCCTGTGTCATTCCTCTGGAAACTCGAAGCTGCTGGATCCTTTCGCCAAACGCTTTCTGGTCAAATCTCATTGTAAAAATCCTTTCCGCTGGCCGGGAGCGGAAAGAACGGGATAAAAAAGGAGCCGCATGACGGTGACTGTCTTTGCCTAATACCGTAGAAACAAAAGCCTTATAGAAAGACTTCTGATTTCATGCGGCTTAGGAAGACAGCACCGTTCAGTGGCTCCATAGCACAGTCCATGTAGTTATTCTATTTTATAGGGCACCCGCCCTGGGGGAAACAATATCAGATCCGCTTTCTTCTCATGCTGAGGACATCGAAAACAACTTCTTCTCCGCAGTGCTTGCATTTGGTCTGCACATGGCCCCTGGCGTCTTGAAACACAACGATGGCATTTCTCTGGCAATAGGGGCATTTGATGGTCCTGCGCTGCTGGGAGGCGATAGCTTCTCTTGCCCGGATGACCTTCGCCATCACCTCCGGGGGCGGAGCAGTTACTCTAATGTTCTTGTTCATCTTTAAGCCCACCTTATTTTTGGCGGTTCGCAGAATTCCCAGGAAGGATGATCTTCCAGGTATCCCAGCTCTCTCAGTCGGATAACCATGGCGGATCGGGATGCCCCGAAGCTCTGGCAAAGATGATCCAGAACCTGCTGATCTGAGAAAGTGAATCTTCCCTGGTAATTTTTGAAGGGACTTTTCTTTCCCCACTGGCGGATCACGAAAGAAATCTCCCTCTGGGGCATAAGGATCGCCGCCCCCAGCACATTGGCCTGCCATTCGTTCCAGTCCTCCCGGGTTTTCAGATCCCGCAGAGAGTATGCTTTTCGGGGGGAGTAGCTTTTTCGGCAGCTGCTCTTTATCTCCTCTGATTCCATCTGAAAGAGGATCTGGTGGGCGCACTCATGGGCGAGGGTAAATCGCCGCTTGCCGCACAGCCTTTTGACCTGTCCCGGCTGAATAAAGCTGTCATCCAAGACGACCTCTCCTTCCCGAAGGGGGATCGTCTGGATTCTGCCCTTTTCCTCCAGGATAAACTGGGTATCGGAATAAGCTGTAACCCCGCAGACGCTTCCGTCCGAGGAGAGGTGAGCGAAGGACACCTGCAGGTCAAGGTATTCTTTGGCGAACTGGTCGATCATGGTCGGCAGGATGCTGTCCTTTTCTTCTTCTGGGTTGATCCCGAAAAAGAAGCGGTTAAAGTCATCTGTCACCGCCATCGCCATCTCCTCCAGCTTGGCATGAGATAGGATCATCTCCAGCCCCCCTTTGCTTCCACAAACCATTTGTCACTTCCGCTTTCGTGGAACAGAAAAGTTTCTTTTCCGCCGATCACCACCGTATAGCGGATCCCAAAACCTCCCACCTTTGCGGCGGCGCGGCACTTGCGCCTCAGCCTATCGACCTCAAAAGACTGCCCGTCCTCCCAGCGAATGAGCCGGGGCAGAAGGTTGCCCTCCGGATCTACATCCAGATTGACCGATACATATACTTTTCTTCGCTGTATTTCCATAGTGACCTCCTTGACATCCTTCCGGCTTCGTGATATGATTTCGTTGTAAACGTTTGTTCCTTGGCAGACCCATTATAATACGAACGAGCATTCTTTGTCAATGCTTTTGTGAATATTTGTTCGGAAATTTCGAGGAGGGCCTTCAAAATGGATTTTAAGCATCGCCTGAAGCAAAGAAGGACGGAGTTATCGATGACTCAGACGGAACTGGCCCAAAAGACCGGCGTCACCCTTCGGACAATACAGTATTACGAAAATGGGGATCGCAGCCCTGCCAACATTGAGATTGCGCAGAAACTGGCGGTCGCGCTGGATACCAATGTGGAATATCTTTTGGGCAGCGGCGGCAAGCTGGTGGTGATGGCCCATGAGCAGGGCGGCGCAAAAGCCGCCAAAGATGTCGATGAGCTGGTCAGCGAGGTACAGGGGCTCTTTGCCGGGGGCCGCTTAGATGATGAAGCGATGGATGGCGTGATGGAAGCTCTGTTCACCGCTTATATGATGGCGAAAAAGAAAAACCGGAAATACACGCCGAAGAAGTATCGAAAAGATAAACCGGAAGAACCAAAGGCGTGAAATATTCCTAATTTTTGATCCCTCACCGGATACAGGAGGTGGGACAGTGAATTCTGAATATCTTTATGAGGCCGGCAGCCGCATTGTAAAACGCTGTGGAAATAGGGATCCTTTTGCGATTGCAGAAAATCTGGGGATAGAGGTCATATACTGCAACCATTTTGGCCCTCTCAAAGGGATGTATCGTGTCGTGAAACGATGCCGCTTTATTTTTATCAACAATGCTCTGTCGGAGCGAATGCAGAAGATCGTCTGCGCCCATGAGATCGGTCATGACCAACTTCATCGTCATCTGGCAAAGGGTGGGGCGATCCGGGAGTTTATGCTGTACGATATGACCATCCGGCCCGAATACGAGGCAAATGTGGTAGCGGCAGATATGCTTTTGGATACAGAGGAAATACTGGAATATATTTATGAGGATCACTACTCTGTGGAGCAGATCACCAAGGCGATGGGAACTGACCAGAATCTGGTGGCACTGAAGATCGAGTGTCTGGTCAACGCTGGATATGAGCTGCCCAAAATGGCCCACCGAAGTGATTTCTTGGCTTAACGGGGAATACTGACACTATGGAAAAGATCTACGCCGCCATCGACCTGAAAAGTTTTTACGCCTCTGTCGAGTGCATCGAACGGGGCCTGGACCCGCTGACCACTGATCTGGTGGTGGCGGACAAAAAGCGCACCGAAAAAACCATCTGTCTGGCGGTCACCCCTGCCCTGAAAAGCTATGGCATCCCCGGCAGAGCCCGGCTGTTCGAGGTGGTGCAGAAGGTCCGGGAGGTCAACCGGCAGCGGCAAAGGAAAGCGCCGGAGGGGAGATTTTCCGGCAGCTCCAGCGATGCAAACGAACTGAACACCCGCCCGGAGCTGGAGCTGGACTATATCGTCGCCCCGCCCCGGATGGCCCTGTACATGGAGTACAGCACCAGAGTTTATCAGGTCTACCTCAAATACATCGCCCCGGAGGACATTATCAACTATTCCATTGATGAAGTGCTGATGGACCTGACCCCCTATCTGAACACCTACCGGCTGCCGCCCCGGGAACTGGTGGCGAAGATCATGCAGGATGTCCGGGAGACCACCGGCATCACCGCCACCGCCGGCATCGGCTCCAACCTGTACCTGGCAAAAATCGCGATGGATATTTGGGCCAAGCGCATCCCGCCGGACAGGGACGGGGTCCGCATCGCCCAGTTGGATGAACAGAGCTACCGCCGCAACCTGTGGGAGCATCGGCCCCTCACCGACTTTTGGCGGGTGGGGCCGGGGTACGCCAAAAAGCTGGAGGAACACGGGATGTTCACCATGGGGGATGTGGCCCGGCGCTCCATCCAGAATGAGGATACTTTGTACCGGTTGTTTGGTGTAAATGCAGAGTTGCTCATCGACCACGCTTGGGGCTGGGAGCCCTGCACCATCGCAGATATTAAGGCATACAAGCCGGAAACCAACAGTCTTGGCTCCGGGCAGGTACTGCAATATCCCTATACCGTCGAAAAGGCCCGATTGGTGGTACATGAGATGGCAGATGCCCTCGCCTTAGACCTGCTGGAAAAACGGATGGTCACCGACCAGCTTGTACTGACTGTTGGATATGACATCGAAAATCTCACCGACCCGGAGCGGAGAAAGCGGTACAAAGGGCCGGTCACCGTCGACCGCTACGGGCGGTCTGTGCCGAAGCACGCCCATGGGACGGAGCATCTGGCGAGATACACTTCCTCCGGGCGGGAGATCGTCTGGGCGGCGCTGGCGTTGTTTGACCGGGTTGTGGACGGGGAACTTCTCATCCGGCGGCTGAACCTCACCGCTTGTAATGTAATTGGTGAAAATGCTGTTCCGGAGGCCCCGGTGGTGGAGCAGTTAGACCTGTTCACCGACTATTCCGCAAGGGAGGAACAGCAGGCGGAGAGATCCGCCCAGTTAGAGCGGGAGCGGCGGATGCAGGAGGCCATCCTGTCCATCAAGGGCAGATACGGGAAAAACGCCATCCTCAAGGTACATTCCTTGGAGGATGGCGCAACGGCCCGGGAACGAAACGGAACGATCGGAGGGCATCGGGCGTAATGGGTAAGTATGACGATATTCTCCACCTGCCCCACCATGTCTCCCCCACCCGGAAGCGGATGACCATGGCGGAGCGGGCGGCGCAGTTTTCCCCCTTTGCGGCGCTGGTGGGGTACGAGGGGGCGGTACAGGAGACCGCCCGAATGACCGACCAGCATATCGACCTGAGCGAGGATGAAAAGGCAGTGCTGGACCAAAAGCAGCAGATCATTCTGGCGGCACTGGAGCAAGGGGCGCATCCGGAAGTGACTGTTACCTATTTCCAGCCAGATGCCAAAAAGGATGGCGGGACCTATCTGCGCCACAGCGGGCAGATCAAAAAGGTGGAGCAGCTCCGAAACGCGCTTGTTTTTACGGATGGGACAGAGATCCCCTGCTCGAATGTCCTCGCCCTGAGTTCCGATTTGTTTTCGCAGTTGGTTTGATACCACGATGCATACGAAAAAACCGCGCTTGTGCTGAAATATAGCATAAGCGCGGTTTTTCTAAGCAGCAGAATATTACTCCTCGAATGCGGAGATAAAGTCCTCGATGATTTTTGAAAGAGCTTCTCTCTGCTTCGGGGACAGTCGATCCAGTCCGCTGTGACTGGTCGCTGCGTGAAAAGCAGGCGATTCCCCACACAACAGGTAGTCCGTAGAGATGGAAAGGCACTCACAGATCTTAATGATATTTTCCGGGCGCATGGCCTTGTGCCCGTTTTCCGCTGCGGACAGCATTTTAGCTGTATCAAGAAGATGATCTTGCCGATATGGAAAATGAAATCGCGACTTGCTGCAAACTTTACGAGGCGGAAGAAGGACGCTGCTTGATCCATGAACTCTTCCTCCGGGCCGAGGTTTTCCAGTACCGGCGGCAGCTGAACCGGGGCAAGGATCATTCTTGGGAGGAATACCTCCAAGATGTCATCCAAAATAGCCAGCTGTGGGATGAGCTTGTATTGGCATTCCGCGATGCGTTGCTGCGCTTGGATCTCAAAGCTGTTTGGCGATCAGATGAACTTGAAGGGCTGGTCAAGGAGATCGAGGCCCGAAAGAAAACAGAGAGCTAAAGGGAAGTATGTTTTTTGCGGCCATAACCATTTGGATATTTTATAATTTTTAGACGAACAGTATTTTCAAAAGAAAACCAAGGGCAAAGAACAGAAGGGATCTGTTCTTTGCCCTTGGTTTTCTTTTTGCTGCTTGCGGATAGGGGAATTATGATAGTTCCTGTCGAATACCTCTAAAAAGCGTTCCGCGCAAAAGGAAAGGAAGGAAAAGATGACCTACGGCTACATCCGCGTTTCCAGCACCGACCAGAACGAGGCCCGGCAGCTTGCGGCCCTGCGGGACAGAGGGATCCCCCGCGGAAAAATTTACACAGACCGGCAATCCGGCAAGGATTTTCAGCGGCCGCAATACCAGCGGCTGCTGAAAAGGCTGCGGCCCGGGGACCTGCTCTGCGTCCTCAGCATCGACCGGCTGGGGCGCAATTACGGCGAAATTCTGGAGCAGTGGCGGACCCTGACCAAGGAAATGCTGGTGGATGTCTGCGTCTTTGATATGCCCCTGCTGGATACCCGCAGCGGAAAGGACCTGATGGGGACCTTCATCGCCGACCTGACCCTCCAGATCCTTTCCTTTGTGGCCCAGAAGGAGCGGGAAAACATCCACCAGCGCCAAGCGGAGGGCATCGCCGAGGCCAAAAAGCGCGGGGTCCGCTTCGGGCGCCCATATCTGCCAACGCCGGAGAATTTTTCCATAGTTGTGTCCCAATGGGAAAGCGGCCTCATCTCCTTTGAGGATGCGCTGGAAACAACCGGCCTGTCCTACGGCACCTTCTACCGCCGTTTGCGGGCGCACCGGGACGATGTACAGACAACCTGAACACAAAAAGAACACTATCAAAAGGTATACTTTTTGGTAGTGTTCAGCTTATGACGATGTTTTGTGCAATTCTGCTTCCAGAACTGCTTTCACTATTGCTTATTCGGTCAATCTACTGAAAACTAAAGGGGTTCTGCAAAATTTTTTCTTACTATCAAAAGGTATACTTTTTGATAGTAAGAAAAAGCGCACGGAGGCAGGAAAAATGCTGGTTTTAACACGGAGGCTTGGGGAATTTCTGGTCCTGAATGACAACATCTTTATCAGCGTCTTTGAAGGGGGCAACGGCGACCAAGTGAAAATCGCCATCGAGGCCCCGGAGGATGTGAAGATCGCCCGGAGCGAGATGTTCGCGGACTGCGAGGAGGTCCAGCGGAAGCTGGAGGCCATCCGGTCCAAGAAGGTGGGCAGGCGGACCAAAAAGACCCGGAAGGAAATGGAGCGGCTGGGCACTGTCAAAAGTCCCTCCCAGGAAGCTCCCCGGTGACCCTGCGGCGGGAGCCGCACGTAACATCGTTTTCAGCTCCGCCCGGCGCAGTGCGCGCGGCGTTGGGCGGGGATGAAAAAATATTATTTTGAACAACCGTTATCCCAAAGGTTCAGATAAGGACGCTGAAACTGGATACCGGTTGGATGGAGGTATTACAATGGGAATGGTCGTAAGAACCAACACAATGGCGCTCAACGCGTACCGTCAGCTGGGCATGAACAACGCTGCTGTCACAAAGTCTCTGGAGAAGCTGTCCTCCGGTTTCCGGATCAACCGGGCCGGTGACGATGCCGCCGGTCTGGCCATCAGCGAGAAGATGAAGGCCCAGATCACCGGCCTGGAGACCGCCTCCGCCAACGCCCAGGATGGCATCTCCCTCATCCAGACCGCCGAAGGCAACCTCACCGAGGTTCACTCCATGCTGAACCGTATGGTTGAGCTGGCCACCAAGTCCGCCAACGGCACCTACACCAGCACCGAGCGTGACGCCCTCCAGGACGAGGTCGATGCCCTGCTGGATGAAATCAACCGTATTTCCAAGTCTGCCAACTTCAACGGCACCCGCCTGCTGGATGGCTCCATGGGCCTGAATAAGGATGCCTTTGAGATTGGCGCCACAACGGATGCCGCCTCCGGCGCGAAGATCACCATTGCCGGTCTGGCTGCCAGCGGTGCCACCACAGCACACACGAATGTCGCCGGGGTACCCTCTCAGGGCGCTGCTTTCAGCATCGACCTGGCTGACTTTGTGGGTGACCTCACCAAGGAGACCGTGGCCAATGTCGCCTTCGCTGTCACCATTGCTGGTCAGAAGTTTTCCACCGGCGCCATTGACTGCACTGCTGCAGCGAACAAGAAAAAGTATACTGGTGCTGACCTGGTCGATAAGATCCTTGCAAACACCGCCAACTTCTATACAACCGCAGCAAGCGCTCCCGGCGGCACCGGCAGCACTGACAAATTCGTTGTGCTTGATGGCGCCTTCTATAAGGTAGGCAAGGATGGCTCGAAGCTCACCTTTACCTATGCCGGCGCGGAAGCAAACTATGATAAGGCCACAGCAACAGATACTGTCACCACCACAATGGAGGGCATCAACGCCAAGCTTGGCCACAATGTGGAGGTAGCAATCGAAAACGGGAGCACCAACGGTGCCGCTTCTACTGGCGCTTCGTATCATGGTGTTGTGGACATCACCAAGGCGCAAGCGAAGGTTGAGGGCAAGCGCGCCGGTATCCAGCTGAATCTCGCCCAGATGGCGGATCTGTTCCAGGATGGCGCGCAGCTCAAGATTGATGACACCGTCTTCACCTTCAAGCTCAATGCCAACAGCACCTTCACCGGCAATGTCATCGACCTGAGCAAGGTAAAGGGTGCCGGCGCTACTCCTACCGCTGCCGAGTATGCCGCCGAGGCTGCCAAGCAGATGTCCAATATGTCCACCGGCCACTTTGAGATCTCCGCTGCCGGTACTGCTGGTTCCGGCGTAATCAGTGTGGACCAGACCGTTGCGGATTACAATGATGGCGCAAACGCCCCCTATGACACCTACCAGAAGCTGGTGGATCTGTTCTCCGCCAACCAGGCCGGGACCGGCGCTTCTATCAATTTGAAGATGGATGTTTCCAAGCTGAATGCCGGTGACGCCATTAAGATTGGCAGCAAGACCTACACCTTCGTGAAGGAAAACAGCAACCCCGCCCCCACCGATCCCAATCAGGTGGAGGTTCTGCTGGGCACCAACAATGGCGACGCCATCACCAACCTCATCGCCAAGCTGGCGGAGGATGGTCTCACCGCCACCAATAACGCCGGTACCCTGACCATCACCGCCGCGGCCGGAGTCACAACTCCTCCCACCATCATGGGCGCGGGTCTGACCCTCCAGATCGGCGACACCGCGGATTCCTTCAACAAGATGACGGTTGCTGTCAATGACATGAGCGCCAAGGGCCTGGGCCTGGATGGTCTGGACATCACCAGCGAGACCAAGGCCAGCGACGCCATCGACAAGATCAAGACCGCCATCAACACCGTTTCCACCGCCCGTGCCAGCATGGGTGCCCTCCAGAACCGTCTGGAGCACACCATCAACAACCTGGATGTTGCGGTTGAGAACCTGAGTGCTGCTAACAGCCGTATCCGGGACACCGATATGGCCAAGGAAATGATGAACTACACCAAGATGAATGTCCTGGTGCAGTCCGCCCAGGCCATGCTGGCCCAGGCCAACCAGCAGCCCCAGAGCGTCCTCCAGCTCCTCCAGTAAGCGGAGCGGCATAACGCTCTCCCTGACTGATTTGCCAGTCACCCAAAACCCGGCCCCCGGCGGGGGCACAGCTCCGGGGGGCCGCCTTTCGGCGGTCCCCCGGTTGGTATATCAGCGTGCGGCCCGGGCCGGATGCGGAAAAGAGGAAAAAGATCAATGAAAAGCTCCCCCTTACTCTCCATTGGCATCATCTTCAAAAACGAGGAGCGCTGCATCGAGCGCTGCTTAAAATCCCTGGAGCCCCTGCGCCAGGCCGTTTCCTGCGAGCTCATTATGGCGGACACCGGCGCGGAGGACGCCAGCCGGGAGATCGCCGAGAGATATGCAGACCAGGTATTTGATTTTCCATGGATCAGCGATTTTGCCGCCGCCCGGAATGCCGTGATGGACCGCTGCACCGGCAAGTGGTTTTTGTCCATGGACTGCGACGAATGGCTGGACGCCAGCATTTCAGAGCTGGCAGCCTTTGTGAAAAGCAAGCGCAGGGACCTGGCGGATCATGGCTTTGTTGTGGTGCGCAATTATAAAACCCCGGAGCTGGAGCAGAGCGAATTGTACGGGGATTTCAACGCCCTGCGCCTGGTAAGGATGTCCACGGGAGGCCGTTTCCATGGGGCCATCCACGAATATCTGGACTATGTGGAACCGGCGGTGCGCCTCACCCGCACCATCCTGCACCATGACGGCTACTGTCTGGAGGATCCCCAGCAGAACAGGGAGAAATACAAGCGCAACATGGAATTGCTGCGCAAGGAGCTGGAGAAAGACCCGGAAAGCCTGCGGGTGCTGATGCAGTGCATCGAAAGCGAAATGCAGGGTGCGAATCGGGTCCAGTATATCCGTCAGGCCATGGCCCTGATCCAGAGCGGGAAGGCGGTTGGAATAGAGTTTTTTGCTCCGGTCATCTTGGCCCATGCGGCGGAAAATGCCCGCCTGCTGGAAATGACAGAACAGGAGGAATGGGTCGAGTTTGCCTTCCGGGAATTCCCCAACTCCATTTTTGTCAAAATTGATGTCAACTACGCCGCCTTTATGGCGGCATATGACGCCAAGGAATGGGAAAAGGCCATCCAATACGGCGAAGGCTATCGGGAGGGCTTCGCCGCCTACCACTGTGATTCACCGTCCCCGGAAATACTCATCGAGGCTGGGGCCGGGATCATCCGCGCGGCAAGCGCGGCCAGCGAACGGATCATCCTGGTGGGTCTTGCGGACGCCTACCTTCACTGCGGCCAGAGGGAAACGGCCCTTCAGATTCTTTCCCAGCTGGATTTTGAAAAGCTGGAGGGCAAGCAGCTGCAGAACACGGTAGTTGCTCTAAGCCAGATCCACGCCCAGTCCATGCTGGATGTCTCCCCGCTTATGGTCAAGCTTTACGGCCAGCCGGACAAGAGTACAGCGGACCAGGCCAGGCAGCAGGCCCGCTTTGACGCCTTTCACACCATCGCCGCGGCCGCCTTTACCGAAAGCTACCGGGAAGAGGAGACGGAACAGGAGGGCTATTGGCGCCCCGCCTACACCGCTTTTCTCTGTCTGGCCGACCGGTGCGAGGCCGGGCGCGCCGCAGCCATCCTCCAGGCCGAGACCCCGGAGGAAATGCGCCGCTGGCTCCTTGAGGTGGAGGACTGGCAGGCTCTTCCCATTGAGGCACTGGAATACGCCATCCGGGCGGGGGTAGATTTCCCTCTGGCGGAAAAGCCCCTGAGTGTCGAGGTGTTGGATGGTCTGGCCACCAAGTTGACCTACGGAGAAAACCTCACCCGTCAGCTGGCCCTAAAGCCCTCCGGCAGTCTGGGAGATCCCTTCTGGGAGCTGTCGCTTACCTTGGCGGCGATGTATACCTTCAACTGGACCTTGGGCAAGCACAACAAGCCGGTCAGCCCTTTCCTCTGCCCTGCCAAGCCGGATAAGGATACGAAGCCGGACAAGAGACCCGAGGATACCCCGGAAGTGGGTCTTGCCCTCATCCGCCGCTTTGCCCAGGTGGAAAGCGCCGCGCTGCCTAAACTGTACGCCGCTTCTATGCTGACCGAGGCGAACATCACCCTGCTGCCCCCTATGCACCGCTGGGGTCTTTACTGCGCAAGAGCGCTGGAGCTCTTGGACAGCGGCAACCCCCGGGAATATCTTGCCGTTCTGCGCCGGGGCCTGAAAGCCTGCCCCGGGCAAAAGGATATGGTGCAGTTCCTGCTGGACCGCTTCCTGGAGGACACCCGCCCCCAGACCAGCCCGGAGCTGCTGGAGCTGGCGGGGAAGATTCGGGAGATTCTCGCCGCCTGCTCCCCCGACGACCCTGCCGCCAAGGCCATCCGGGAGAGCGATGCCTACCGCCAGGTGGCCTGGCTCATCGAGGAACCAGCCAGCACGATGCTACAGTGACCAAAGGAAGGGAGAAAGCGCGATGGATAAGCCGCAGATCGAGAAGATCCTTTCCCTGCTGGAGACAATAGGCCAGGGTTTGGAACACCTGCAAACCCACGAGGACGAAACCGTCCGGCAGGCGGTCCTTGCAGGCAGGAAGGCAGTAACGGCCGAGATCGAGAGTGCCCTTGGCAGGTCCCTGACCCAGCAGATCAACGCCAATGCCCTCAACGATGGGGAGTGGCTGGGAGCTATATACCGGATCGTGGAGCAGTTGGCGGATCCTTTTGTGCCCCAAAACACCTATGACCAAGAGTTTATGAACCTGATAAGTCAGCTTTGGCAGACCAACGAAGCCGCCCTTCTCCAAGGGATGAAACAAGTGCTGCACCAATGGAAACAGAGCGTCAAAGGTGTAGATGCTTGGAACGCTTTCGTAGAGTATTTCGAGAAATACCCCCTGTGGGGGACCCTCTACCCGGAGCGGGGGGACTTCGACACCCTCCAGCGCCGGGCGGCGGTCCTCAAGCGCCACAGCTATGACTTTTTGTGGCTCTACCGCCGCTTGGAGGACTACCTTTCCAAGCGCACCCTTGCGGCGATTTTAATTAACTGGGCGGTCCTGAACATTGATGCCCTGTTAAAGGTCAATTCTATCTTCCCGGACTACTGGGAGCCGGACCTGTTCCCCACCAACAGGGATGATGTTCTGGTGGATGTGGGGGCCTATACCGGGGATTCCATCGCCCAGTATGTACAGATGTACGGCAAGGAGTACAAACGGATCTATGCCTACGAAATTTCCCCGGAAAGCTGCGCTGCCATCCGGGATACCGTTAAGAAGCAGGGGCTCCATGATGTGGTCATCTGCAACAAAGGGGCTGGGTCGGCCCCCGGGGAACTGTTCCTCAGCCAGTCCACCGACGCCTCCGCCAACCAGCTCAGCGCGGAGGAGACCTCCGGCCAGCGCATCCGGGTGGTCCCCCTGGACGATGACCTCCCGGAGCCGGTGACCTTCCTGAAGATGGACATCGAGGGGGCGGAGTGGGACACGCTGCTGGGCTGCCAGCGGATCATCGCAGAGGAACATCCCAAGCTGGCTATTTGTGTGTATCATGGATATGACGACCTGTGGCGCATCCCCGCCCTCATCGACAGCATCTACCCGAATTATGAGTTTTACCTGCGTCACTACGGCGGCAATCTCAACCCCACGGAATTTGTGCTGCTCTGCCGGCCCCGCTCTTAAAAACAGGAAGGTTGGTGCGATATTATGGAAAATCAGCAGTCCCTCGATTTTTTGTCCCAGCTTTGGGAGCTGTTCGGAACGGTGCGGGAGGGGGCGGCCTATCTTGCGGCCCATCCGGAAAATACACAGATGAAAGCCGATGTGTCCGCTGGCTTGCGGGTGCTTTGCACACACCTTCGAGCGGCTGTTTCCTGCGTGCCGGAACCAAAGGAACTTGCCGATTCGGTTTGTTCCAAGTTCCAGATTCTTGCCGCAGAAGCAGGGGGAGGAAGTGTGGATAATGTGAAATTAAGTCAAGCAGTTTCCGCATTTACCGATCTTCTTTCCCAGGAGTACATCCACAGGCTCTCCTCGGTGCCGTATCTTCCCCGGGAACAGGCGGGACCCATCTTCAATTTCTGCGCCGGCGCTCCCCGGGAATATGAAACCATCTACCGCCTGATCTTCATCCTCTGCGAAAAGGCGGCGGTCTCCATGCCCCGGGAGTCCTTTGACTGGACCATCCGGGCCATGGAGGAACACCCAGAGCTGCTTTCCGGCGACCATATGCCCCACCCAGAGTACCGGTACCGCCCCTCGAAGCAGCGCACCTTCCACCGCTGCCCCATCTGCGGCGGGGAGGGCACTCCCTATCACCGCGCCTTTGCCTACCGCATGATCGACTTTGACTACCCCCACCTGCCTGCAAAGCTCTGGATGCGGTGCGGCGGCTGCGGCAACCTGTACACCTATCAGTACCCGGAGGAGCTTCTGACCCAGGCGGACCATCCGGCCCTGATCCGGCCGGATCCGGAAAAGGCCCTGACTGCGGTCCGCCAAGCCAACGCCATCATCCTTTCCACCTGGTCCGCCATCCTCAACAAGCTGGGCGGCTACACAAAGGGCCGGGAGCTGCTGGAAGTGGGGATCGGCGAGGGCTGTCTGTTAGCGGTGGCGCTGGAGATGGGCTACGCGGCGGACGCTGTGGAGATCGTGGCGCAATCCGCCCAGGAGGTGGCGGACATTTTGAGGATCCCCATCTGGAACGGCGATTTTCTGGACTACCACCCGGACAAGCGTTATTCCGTCATCATCATGGGGGATGTCATCGAGCATGTCACCGACCCGGAGCGGGCGCTGCGCAACGCCCGGGAGCTGCTCGCCGAGGACGGTGTGCTGTGGCTCTCCACCCCGAACTTTGAGGGCAGCTTTACCCGGATGCTGAAATTCAGCGACCCCATGTGGCTGGAGCCGTACCACATCAGCTATTTTTCCTTTGCCGGGATACGAACTCTCGCCGAAAAGTGCGGCTTTACGGTGCGGGAGTATCTTACCAGCAACCGGTATAACGGGTCGATGGAGTTGATTTTGACGAAGGGGTAAGAGGGGGAGCAGGGGCTATTCGAGAATAAGGCGGATGAGCAGCCGGTTATGTGTGTATCGGCGGAAATGAGGAGATGTTGAGGTGTGCCAAGGTGAATATATTGAGCTGGGTTCCCTTGGCACTACAAAGCTAAGTCGAGGTACCCCGAGGATTCAGGTGAGGGTATTGTATGAACCGTCGAAGGTTGGAGTTCATTTTCCTTGCATTTATAACCTTTATACAAAATAATGTAGGGAGGTTTTTAATGTGCTTGAGTTATTGCGATATATGCTGGAGGGAAATTGGAAGGAGTTAGATAAAACTTATAAAAGAATCGAAATGACACATCAGGACCAGTTTATTGGTCAGATAATGATGGAAAATGACTACAAGGAAGTAATGGAGTCGATTGAAAAGGCTGAACAAGCAATGTCTGCGATCCTCCAAAAAGCAGATGAAAATCGCAAAGAGAAAAAAAAGATTCTTGCTCAGATGCGATTATCATCTTCAGAGTTGCACTATTCTCTCCAAGAATTGCATCAACATACTGTAACTGTACGCAAAGTTCTCGATGTTGATTTATTTCTGCAATTCGAAAGGGCTTATGAGATTTCATTAACAGGGAAAACAAATTCATTTCGTGATACTGCATTGGGGTATCGATGCAGTTCCAACATAGTCAAGCTCCAGCTTCATACATTAATTACTCAGATCGACCAACTCAGTCTCTATTTGGAAAGCGATATTCAGCAAATCAAATACCTTTGGAGTCTATATCAAAAAGAAAGAACAGAGACTCTAAGAAGAGTTCTTTCTAATGCATTAGCAAATCAAATTTCATTTGATGATGAAAAATCACTACAAGCTTATCTTTACAGTTTTTGTACAATAAAAAAAATAATTGAGAGGGATATGAATTGAGCGAAGAAATAATGGATCCAATGATGGAAGCTGCAGCAGATAAAATCTTTCCGTATAAAGAAATAATAGCTGCACTAATCGCCAGTGCGGCATCCATACGAAATACCGATTGCATAACTCGCGCCATGTACGCACAAATCGATGCACAATTAAAAATATGCAAGGAATATATAAACGAAAATCGTAGTCAGTTTTTTGCACGAATGAAAGAAAGGGAATATATTCTAAATGCATATCGAGATATGTTTGATAGCCTTAAAAACCCCCTGCTTCAAGCATCAGGAGAATCCGCATTTCATTGTACAAAACTGATGGAAACGATTGTCTTACAAATGTCTGAAATTGGAACAAGCGGTCCCGAGATCATAAAACCCACTTGTTTTTAATTAGGAGGTCCGCATAATGCTGCAGGGCATAAGCGCACTTATTGCGCTTGCTATAAACACAGTCATTATTGATATATTTATGTCAAACTATATTGAGAGTGCAATACTGTCATTTGCCATTTCACTTATTATTGTTCTTATCTCTGCAGGTCTTTTCCTTAGTCCGATAGGAACATGGATCATGCGTGTGCAAAATCATCTGCACACACCAACAGAAGTTGAGCGACAACGAATAGAGCCCATCTTTTTAGAAATTTATGAAAAAGCAAAGAAAAAAAGTCCATGGATTCCCAAAGATATTCAATGGTTTGTTTTGGGTGATGATGAACTAAATGCATTTGCTATCGGATTACATACCATAGGTATCCATACAGGATTAATGCAACATTGTAGCGACAGTGAGATTGCCGCTGTTTTGGCACACGAATTTGGGCATATTGCTCACAGAGACACCATATGTTCAGTTATTGTGACTGAGTGTGGCTTTGTTGTTATGATGTTAAAGAGCTTGCTTTTATTATGCTTGAGGGTTATAGTTATTGGAACTTCTTTTATTTGGTCATTAGTCAATGAGAGCGAAATACCATCAATAATAGGCAACTATATTGCTTCATTTCTCTGCTGGATAGCTAATTATTCTATCTCTGTTGTTTACTACATATGTATCGCCCCATCTTATCCTGCAAGGCGCCAACAAGAATATGCTGCAGATAGATACGCTGCTGAACTTGGTGTTTGCAAACCACTAATTACTTTTTTATCCAGATTTCCAACACCTCCACTAACGTTCACATTAACACTTGCTCAAATGTTTTATGGCACACATCCCAAAAATGAGAAGAGAATTTCAGAGCTCCAGAAATATATGTCGCAGTAAAAACAGATCTTCTGCTTCCTGACAAATGTACACAAGGAGCACATTGTTTCTTCAATTCAAGGGAGTCCTATATTCCCTCAATCTCCGATAAAATGTTGCCTCAGACATACCAGATTCCTTCAGTACATCATCCATCGAGATCAACTTTTCGTTCCACTTGTCCACTAACATCGGAAAACAATCTGGAACAGCTTTCACTGGTCGCCCCATATGTACCCCCTTGGCCTTTGCCGCTGCGATCCCCTCCGCCTGCCGCTGGCGAATATTGGTGCGCTCGTTTTCCGCCACAAAGGAAAGCAGCTGCAAAACAATATCGCTGAGGAAAGTTCCCATCAGGTCCTTTCCCCGCCGGGTATCCAAAAGTGGCATATCCAGAACAACAATATCGATCCCCTTTTCCTTGGTCAGTAAGCGCCATTGCTCCAGGATCTCATCATAATTACGCCCTAACCGGTCGATGCTCTTGATGTACAGCAGGTCGTCCCGTTTCAGTTTCCGCACCAGCTTCTTATATTGAGGCCGGTCAAAGTCCTTCCCGGACTGCTTGTCCATATAGATGTTTTCTGTTGGGATCAACAGCTCCTGCAAAGCAATAAGCTGACGATCTTCATTTTGCTCCCGGGTAGAGACGCGAACATATCCGTAAACCGATGACATTTGCTCCCCTCCTTTTATGGCAGAAGAAAAACAGCCCCTCGACCTGAGAGGCTGTTTTTATATCTGAAATCGCCCGAATGAAACGATACCGCTTGTTACAGTATATCTTCCTCCTCTGCCCTTATATTATCTTAAACTGTTCCCTTCCCGGGGGTCCACCATGGACCTCCCCCCGGTCCAGCGGAAAGGCGCATCTCACCCTTGGTGGCGAGATGCGCCTTTCTGACGGACTATTTTACAAGATAGAGATTCGATGTATCCCCTCCGTTCTCCCGGCTGCGCCGTTCCCGCCGGAGATAGCCGCTCTGCTCCAGTTCCTTCAGCGCGCGCTTCACCGTACTGCGGGACAGGTGAAGGTCCGCTGCGATCCGCTTGATCCCCGGCCAGCATTTCCTCTCGCTGTCCATCCGATCCTCCAGATACATATAGACCGCCTTGGCCCGATGCGTGAGGGAATCATCCGCATAGATGCTGTCAAAGTAGCCCATTTCTCACCACCTACACCTTCACACTCTGAGCAGAGCGCTGGAATCCAGCCGCTTGTCCCCCAGCGGCTCCCGACCGCTTCCTTCTCCGGTCAGAAGCCGCTTGCGTTTCTTCCGGGATCTCCTGCGGATATTTCTCCAAGATACTTTTCCGCAGCTCCTTCCGGCTGGCGTACCTCACAGCGCAGTCCTTCCGCTTGGGCATTTTGTATGGCTCCTCGAAGGTAATCCCCCAATCCAGAAACAGCCGAAGCCTTGTCCGTATGGGATGGCTGCCGGTTTTCATTATCACAAAGTTACCCTTGGGGAGAGATTTCAGCTCATCCGGTGTCATGAGAGGCCGCTCCATCATTTGAAGGGACTGGCTGGGATCATTCTTCCCCCTGCTGACGGACCCAGAGAGAACTGTTCTGCTGCCAAGGGATTTGGACAACACTTCTGCGGTCTGGCTTCCCGGCGCAAAGCCACCGAAGATGGTATCCTGGCAGTTATCTTGAATGATTTCCGCTCCTTCGCGACCATAGTTCTTTTCTAACTGAGCCAGCGACTGAATAATGGGGACCAGCGTTAGCTTTCGGGAGCGTCCTGCACTGAACAGCGGCAGAACATCGAAGGGCGGCATGGTCCCCAACTCGTCGCAGAATAATACCACCCGATTTTTTAGTTTCCCGCCATTCTCATCCGCCACTGAAAACAGCTCCCGCGACAGGTTTTGGATCATAAGTCCAGCCATAAAATTCTTACTGGGATCTTCTTCTGGCAAAATGAGGAAGATGGCAGATTTCTCCGCCGCAAAGATTTCCGCGTCAATGGAGCTATCGAAGCACAGCACCGCCTCCAGCTCCGAATCCAGAAAGGCGTTCAGCCGGGAGAGGACAGTGGACATGACCGAGGCCATCGCTTGATCCGCAGAGTTGAGTGCTGCTCCTGCAAACCATCTGGCCTTATGCTCCGGCGGCAGCATTTTCATGACCATCTGGAAGTGATTCTGGCTCCCTGCATGGGAAGGCTCCAGCAGATCCTGCACCAGCTTGAACACTGAAACAATGTGCCGCTGGTCGACAGGATCCTTTTCGGTAGGCGGTAGAAATTCCGCCAGAAGGAGGATAACAGCGGTGAGCAGTCCCTCAGCGGCATCGTAAAAAAAGGCATTTTGCCCATGGTCGGAGTCCTCCGAATTGATGATGGTCTTGGATAAGATCTTGGCGTACTTTTCAGCCTTTGCTCTGGCGGCAATATCGGTTTCATCCTCCTTAGACGCGTCCATGTATCGGTTGACCAAGGTGAGCAGATTGAAGCCATCCGACATGGTGGGGTTGCGAAGGTCGATCACCGAAACCCGGTAGCCATAGTATTTCTCAGCGATGGTCCCACAGTTTCTGGCCAGGTCTCCTTTTGTGTCCATTGCGAGAAAGCTCATCCCGCTGGCACAGGCGTATTCGATGTTAGGGTACAGGAAGAAAGCCGTTTTCCCCACACCGCTGGCTCCGATCATAAGACAGTGGACATCGTCGCTGTCCACCAAGGCACACAGCTGTTTCCTCCGCTTTGCGCTGCCAAGAATCAGTCCCTGCTGTGTCGGTCTGTTCCTGCCCTGCCGCCAATCCTTGACCTTGAAGGGAACTTGGGTGTAGGTCTGCTGAATCTCCTTCGGCGTGGCCCATCTTGCTGTGCCATGCTGACCATCGCCCACAGTCCGGGCCTTGATGCCGTTAAGGGTATAGTTATCGGACAGCACCGAGATGCCCCCAAAGACCAACACCACCACTCCGGCGACCACGATCAGCATCCAAATGTCGGACATACCCTCTGCACCTCCTTCGGCTTCATCATGGTGAGGTCATCATTCCAGTCCTTCAGTTGGGGTGTCAGCCGTTCACAGATGATCTTCTTCTCCGCCAGCAATCCCGCCATCCGTTTGCTGGCGGTGTGGCCTGCTACATCGTTGTCCAAGCAAAGAAAAACTTCCTCTACTTCCGGCATCCGATCCAGCATCTTTTCCACTGGAATAAAAGAAACCCCGCAGCAGGCCACATAGTTATGCCTTTCCCAGCCCTCCGGATTAAGAGTGATAAAGGAGAGCATATCGATGGGAGCTTCAAACACGAAAAGTGTCCCATCTCCGCCGAGGTGGTGAAAACTATATCGGGGGAGCCCTCCCTCTATATTTAAGCGGAAGACTTTGCCAAAACTGTTGGTACTGCGCTTGTGGGCATGACGGGGGATGCCCTGCTCGTCTGTACCAACGAATACAGCGTTGTGGTACTCCGCATCCTCATAGAGCAGTCCTTCTTGTACGAAATGACGCACCACCTCCGGCGCGATCCCCCGGCGCTTTACCAGATAGGCAAATACCCGACGGGCGTCCCCATTTACTGGCGGCAGCACAAACTCCTTGGGCGGCTCCTGCACCTGCTTTTTCGCAGCAGGGGGAGCAATACCACCGCCCCCCAACAGAAGATTGACTGCATCGGGATAGTTCAAATCATAAAACCGCCGGACGAAGGAGATCGGCCCGCCGCCTTTTTCCTCGGCATGGTCATACCAGCTGTTATCCCGAATGGTGACACTGTGGTCCCGCTCCAGCCGCATATCCCGCCCGGAGCGGATAAGTTTCTCTCCTCTGCTCATAAGAAAAGCCGCAAGGTCTACCCCTGCGGCCTGCTCTTTCTGCTGATCTGTAAAATGGATGTAAGGCATTACAGCCCTCCTTATCATGTCATCGTTGGCTCATGGTCATCTCGTTTGTGACCCTGGGCCGCTTTCTTTTCCTGTATTTTTCGCTTCAGTTTACTGTCCACCTTCACTTGGATGCCCTGGGAGGATGGCGGCACTTGCTCCCGAAAGATGTTCCCCAAATGGCGCAGCAGGTTTGTAGTCCCCTGCACAAGAAGATGGTCGCGGAAATCATTCAGGTGGATCAGGAAATATTGGGCATAGAGATTCCCCTGCCCGGCAGAGAGTGTGAGCCAGTAGACAGCGGTTTCCCGGTCACGCTCCACCTCTTGACCCAACAGGAACAGCTTGCCCAACACATACTGAGCGTGCTGGTTTCCGGCCTCCGCTGATCTCACCAGCTGATTTATGGCACCTGCTTTTTCATCGGGGCTGGATGTGGGATCTGCAAAGATCATCTTTGCCAGCTGATACTGCGCCTGCGGGTTTCCCAGCAAAGAAGCCTTTTCAAACCAGCCTTGGGCAGCAGCTTCATCCTTCTTCGCTCCAACTCCATGAAGGAGCATCCAGCCGATTCGATACTGGAGTTTATCATCGTGGCTTTCCTTTTCCATGGAACGAAAACCGAAAAGCGCCTGTGAAAAATAGTCCTCCGCTGTTTGACTGTCTTTCTCGCCGCCGATACCGTCCTGGTACATTTTGGCCAGCTCATAGACTGCATAGGGGAATCCTTTCTGCGCAGCTTTCCGGTAAAGCTCTCTTGCCTTAACAGCGTCCTGTTCAACTCCTTGGCCCTTGAGGTACAACCCCGCCAGAGAGTACATCGCATATTTGTTGTTTTGCTCTGCCGCTTCCCGAAACCAACTGGCGGCTTGCATATAGTCCTGCTCCGTTCCAAGACCGGCGGCATACATCTTGCCGATGCGGTACTCGATATAGGGAGTTGGTTCTGCTTTGAGGAAGGCATCGAGAGCCTTTTTATACCAGCTTTGCGCCTGCTCCATGTCGATCTCCCGGCCCAGACCATCCGCAAACATTCTGCCAAGGTCATACATGGCAAGGGCGTTTCCGTCCTCAGCTTCTTCCAGAAGAAGGGCAAAGGTTTTCTCGAAATCCGGCGGTATATCGCTGTCGCCATAAAGAAAATCCATCGCCATTTTGTAGCGGTCGCTCCAAGAAATCTGCGGGGTGAGGGAATCATCGACCAGATTCTCTTCCTCTGATCCTTTATCCAAATCATCCTCCGGAGAAAAATATCCAGTAAATTCTCTTATCTGCATCGCTTCCCGGATGACCAGATTCTTGATCCGCTTGAACTCCTTCTGCTGAGAGAGTGGCAGCCGTTCCGGCATCTCGTCCCGGTATGTGTGGAGGACATCCTCCCGCATCTGATACCAAAGGTCATAGGCTTCCGCAATGCGAGGATCCTTCGCCAGCTCGTCCACGATCTCATCCACCACAGCTTTGAGCGGGGCTTTCAGATAGCCATACTGCTTTTTCCCGCTGGTGTGCCGCAGCTTTTCTACCAGTTGGAGCAGCAGTTCTCCGATCCGCTCATTCTCCAAGCTGCCGGTCTGCATTTCTTGGACAAGCTGTTTCAGCGCATTCTCGCTTTTCCTCGTGAGCTCATCCCTCCGCCGGGTCTGCTGGGAATAGATCTCGGTCAGCTCCTGCCGGAATATCTCCTTCGCCAATCCAGACTTGATTTTTGCCAGACCGTCTTTGGTGAGAAAACCGGATTTCCCGTCTGCGCTGAAGCAGACCATATGGACATGAGGATGGTGGCCCTCATCATGAAAGGCGGCGTACCAGCGAAATTGATCCAGCGGTATTTTCATAATAGTCGCCATCTCCACAGCATAAGACGAGAGCAGACTTTTCCACGCCCCAGCGTGGTTGTAACCCAGCCGCTCGGCGTCTGCCCGCTGCAAAGAGATGATAGGCATCCACACATTGCCAGGATGGTTCGCTATCCTCTCTGCCACCTTGGACAGGGAAACGGTTTCGTCTGTTCCAGTAAAAAGGGCGTGTTCACCAACCCGCTCCGCACGAGGACGGGTGGCAACATAGTTTAAGTAGTTCTCTTTCTGCTGGATCCGCTCCGCGCCATCCCGCAGGGAAATGTACCGCACATAATTTTTGAGGTGGGCCGGAGCCCTGCGGCTTTTTCCTTTGATGTACGGAAACTTGACGATCAGCCGGGGCATGGCTACACCTCATTCTGGTAGCGCACTGCATCCAGAAAGGTGATGTTCCCGCCGGTCTGCCGCACCTCTTGGACGCACCGCTCCCGCAGACCTTTCAAGGTGCTTTCGCTCACCTCCATCCCTGCCGCCAAGATATTCATCATCATATCTACTTCCACCGCCAGTTTGAAGAGCAGCCGGGCAAGGCGGCCCTCGCTGTCCCGGATCGTCCCCTTGAACGCCGCCACCAGCGCCGGCGGCAGATAGGCACAGGCGTCTTTCCCGGAAAGATACCCGGCATAGAACAGCGCAGCTTGATCCAGAAACTCACTCCGGCTCTTGCAGTTGCCACGCTCCAGCGCGCCATCCATAACCGCCATTGTGGAAGGGTACAGCCAGACCGGGATGCGCTCTTTGACCTCGTCCTTCTTCTCCTGCTCCGTAACGGCAGGTTCTTTCTTCTCCATTCTGAAACTCTCCTTTCCATCTTCCGACCACCTGCCACAGCCACCTCTCGAAATGGCTTGGCAAGCGATTCTATTCTTCTTTTTCTCTGTCTTAGACCACCCAACACAGCAATTTGCTTCCTAAACCGACCACCTTTAGAAAACTCCCCGACCCGCATTGCGGGGCGGTGTGGGCGGCAGGAGGGCGCGAAAGCGACCACCTGCCTTAAACCCGCACTTTTTTCGACCCCAGCACCTGACCTTCAAAGGGTGCTTCTGCTCCTTTTCCTAACCCCGGTCAAAAAGCCCCAACAGGGGGCCTCACCGCCTCGCAGGGGTACGGATGCCACCCCGCCCCAGAAATCGTCACACAGGGTGAAAACGGGGCGGACAGCGGGGATTCGGCTGCTCGGTGTTCACATCATCTGCATTACCGGGCTGGATCTCTACTTTCCGCCTTTGCCGACCGTCTGGGTCGCTCCCTTGCCGGAGCGGATCTCCGGTCCAGATACTCCCGTACCGCCTCCGGCACCGTCTGCTCATAGAGGGCCAGCAGCTCCTCCTGCATCTTCTTTTGGACGCTGGACTTTTCTTTCCGCAGAGAGAACTCCAACGCCTCCAGCTTCTCCTCCTCGAAGGAAAGTGTGATCTCGATTTTCTTCATAGAGACCTCCTTCACCATGGGTAATAAAATTCCAGCCGAGGATCAAGCTGCGGCTCGTTTCCTTGAAACTGTACCGGCTCCCCGAACATCTCCTGGCACTCCGCCATCTGCTCATCGGTGAGAGAAACGAAGCCGCCCTCCCCGTCATCCCCCACAAGGAAGAACGGCCCGCAGACGATGTCCCCGCCCAACCAGCGGTTGGGGGCCATGCCGTTCAGCTTCCCCTCCTCATTGCAGCAGAGGACGATGCCGTCATCCAGATAGACCGGCTGGAACAGCCCGCCGCCGACCTCCTCCTGGACACTGTGCAGATCATCTTTGATTTCTTTTTCATAGGGGACTTCTCCCGGCTCCACCTTCAAGATGCGGAGAGGAGATTCCTCCATTTCAATAGGGATCGTAGCGATGGGAATTACATCGAGATTTCCTTTATCGCCCATCAGCTCCAGCAGTTCGTTTTGGGTCTCTTCATTAAGGTCACCCCAATAGATCTCGTACTCCATTTTTACCTCCGTTACAAATAGTTTCGTGGGTTCTGTGGCACACCATCCCGAATCACCTCCAGATGGAGATGCGGCCCGGTGCTTCTGCCGGTGCTGCCGCTTTTGGCGATAACATCACCGGCAGATACGCTCTGCCCCTCGGTCACCAAAATTTCAGAGCAGTGGGCGTACATCGTCACCAGCCCGCCGCCATGGTCAATGGCGACATGGTAGCCATAGCCGGTCTGCTTGTACCGGACGAATAACACTTTGCCATCCTTCACCGCATGGACTTCTGTCCCCAAAGGGATCGCTATATCCAACCCGGTATGGCCCTCGCTGCCCGCTCCGGTGGGGTTCTGGCGATACCCAAACTCGCTGGTGACCTTATCACGCCAGCCGCTTTCCAGAGGACTGATAAATCCGGCAGGCGAAGGGACTACCTCGGAATCTTTGGTCAGCTCTTTGATCAGATCATGGGTCCCATTTCCTCCTTCCAGATTCATGTCTGCGCTCACATCGAAGTTGTTGTACTGCACCCGCAGGTAGATCTCTGTGATGTTGGCGCTGTCATCCACCGTAACCTCCCGCCCGGCATACCTGCCCACATTGGCATAGATAACAGGCAAATCCCGGATGGGAGCGGCGACGATGTAGGTTTCTTCTTCCTCGTAGGGATCACCGTTTTCGTCGTACTCGGTCACTGTCCGGGTGCGGGTTTCATAGGTAACGAAGCAATCTACAAAAGACTTTGCCGCTGCAGACCGCAGCCGCAGGTGATCCTGCCCGAAGTACAGAGCATAGAAAACAGCCTTGACCCGCACCGAATCAAGGCTGTCACTGCCCTCCATCTCCGATTCCACTGCCGAGATGGCTCTGTCCAACTTGGAGAAACAGGAGCGCATTTCGGTGATATAGGTCTTATACTCGGATGGCATGGTCAGTGGGATCATCCCGCCCTTGAAGGTGAGCCGCACCGCTGCGTTGTTATGGCTGGCTGTCCCTTGGAGCATGGAGCAGAGGATCACCACGATCAGGAGGAAGGGGGTGAGGATGGAGGCAACAGCGATTGCCGCCGTTTTCCAGGTCCGCTTATTGGTAAGCAAAACTGCCGCTTTCAGAGTTGTCATCTTCGTTACCCTCCATCATAGCAGCCGCAGGGCAAATCTGTTTCCGGGAACAGACCGCATATTGCTGTTTGCTCTTTGTCACCTTCTACAAAATCCTCCCACGCCCAATTCCGCCCCAACCCTCTAACTGTAATGAGATTTGGCTTCGCTTTTCGCTCAATGGCGATTGCCCGGTCATACAGATCCCGGTGCCGGTGGTAGAGGGTTCGAATCTCGCTTTTCTTCATGCTGGGGCAGAAAAAACAGGAGGATTTGCCCGGCTGCGGCAAGCCCTCCTGCTCAATTGCTTTTAGACAGTCCTCTCGAAACCATCCCCAATCGATGAGAGGATATTCGTTTCGGTATTTCCTGTCTTGGATGTCATAGACAACAGCGTGGTTTCTCCGCCGCTCCTCCCCGGCATCATAGCCGATGAACTTTACGATCCGCTCCCCCCGATCCCATACCTCCCGGCATAGGGGATGGTTATTGCAGAACTTCTCCTGCGGGGCGACCTTGTGCTTTAGGGAACACGTTTTATGGCCATAGGCGATGGAGGGGAGAGAAGCAGAACGCAGACACTCCTCCTCCAAGGTCAGCCGATTTCCGTCTTGATCGGTGTACTGCACGATGATGATCTTCGGCAGTCCATGGGTTTCCAGCCACTGATCCATAATGGGCAGGTAATCGTAGGTATAAGGCTGTTCCCCGCCAGTGTCGGCAAAAAGGATGAGGTCTACGGGAATATTTCGCTGATGCAGGCCGATGAGCATAGCGGTGCTGTTGACACCGCCGCCATAGCTGAGGATGTTCACTATCTACCACCTCCAGTCCCATACAGCGCCAGCTTATGCTCCGGCGTTTTCACCACCAAGTTATACCGCTCCGCCCCGCACTGATAAAGACAGCACCCGGTCTGACAGTCCAGGATCAGCTTGTACTCGGTTTCTTCCAGCTGGAGGGCGTCCATATAGGCCCGTTTATCGATAGTGCCGGGGTGGAACAGAAAATGATGGACAGGAATGGAAAACAGCGGCTTGGTCATCTCGGCAACATTTTGCAGCAAAAAATCCTCGATATTCTGGCTGGCAAGGACGATCATGCTGTTGCGCTTGCGGACACGCTTCATGGCGTTGCGGATGTAGGCAACTGCCACCGGATTGGACAGGAAAACATGGAGCTCCTCAAACACACCAGCGGTATTACCCCCAGAGATAAGAGCGTGGCTGATATACGAAAGGATATTGAACAGCATGGCATCCTTAATGTTCTTGCCACTCTCCATCAGGTCTTTGACCCCGAAGGTGACAAACCGGCTGGCATCGATGTTGGTGTGTCCGTTGAAGAACTTGGAATCTGACCCTTTGCAGAGGGAATGGAGACCCAGCAGCGCAGACCGCAGCAGCTCCGGGGTGTACAGCTCCTCCCTTGTTCCTTCCGCCTTGATTTGCTGGTACTCAGTGTCCATGAGGTCGTACAGGTCGGAGAGGATGGGGTAATCAACAGGGGACAACACAGAAAAATCCGTTGTATCTTCGATATGCCACCTTTTGTACAACCGCCCCAACATGATCTCAATGGTGTCGATCTGCCCGTCATCGAAGGGCTTATAGCTGCGGAAGAAATCCCGCAGGAAGGAGATGTGCTGGGAAAGGAGAGTGCTGGCCCGGAATGCTTCCGGTACATCCCCTTCGGAGGAATCATCCATGTTGCTCCACATCCTCGGCTCCAGCACATTGATAAGGTTCTTTCCGCTGGTGAGGTCAAGATAGGCCCCGCCCAGCCTGCGGGTGATCTCCTCGTACTCGTTTTCCGGGTCTAAACAGATCACTCGCTTGCCGCTCTCCAAAATATTGCAGAGCAGGAGCTTCAGCAGAAAACTTTTCCCCTTGCCGGAACTGCCCAAAATGAGGGTGTTGGCGTTGGACTTATCTGCCGCTCGCCGCTCCAAATCAACGATGATGGAGGAGCCGTATTTGTCGTACCCGATGTAAAACCCGTTGGGATCGGTCTTGCCAGTATAGGCGAAAGGGAACAGATTTGCCACACTGGAGGCCGGGAGCATTCTCTCAAATTCTTCCCCAAAGGCGTTCCAGCCAGATGGCATCACCGAGAGGAATCCGTCCTGCTGGCAGAGGTGCAGCCGGTCCACGCTGATCTTCCCCCGGCCCAGCTCCGCCTCCACGCTGTCCCGCAGTTCGGAAAACTCCTGCTCACTTTTGGCGATGAGTTCAATGTAAACTGCTGTGTGAAAAAACGGTTCTCGGTTACGATGGGCGGTGCGGATCATGTTGGACACATCCTCCAGATTACTTTGGGCCTCCACCATCTCCCGGATGTCGGTACTTCCACCCTTGAAGCGGTTGGCCTTATCTGCCGCCTGTAAAATTTTCCGCTCCTCTGCCGGAGAAACCAGGCGAGTGTAGATGTGCAGGGTCACTCCGGCCCGTTCACCCAACCGCTGAAGGAGGGCCTGTTCCTCGGTGGAGGTGGGGTATCCCCGCACTGCCCAGACGCACCGATAGGTGTTGCCCACCAGATACCGGTCTATCTCAAATTTAATGGCGGCGGGAGCGATGAGGTCAAGGAAGGTCTGGAGGACTTCATCTTCCTCCATAATGCTTGCGGCTTTGTAGTCGCTCTGTCCGTTTTTGAGAAGCCACCGCTGTCCGTCGAAATCATCGTACCCCTCACTGATGACATCTTGGGAGAAATAGACCGCAAGGATTCTTTTTATATCCTCATATCCGGCCCTGCGGACAGTAAAGCCCTGCTCCCGGATGGTCTTTTCCAGCCGGGAAAGATAGGGGTACATCTCCCGCTCCCCGATGTTGCGGGGCCGCACGATAAGCATAAACTCTCTGGCAGTGGCGGTGCGGCTCTGGATCTCGTCCAGATGCCGCAGGTCACGCTCCAGCAGGGAACGGATGGGAATGCTTTCCTCCTGTTCGATCCTGCCGGTGAGATACCTCTTGTTATGCTCGAAGCTCTCACGAGAATTGAGGCAAAGCAGTTCCACTTCGGTGAAGCCCTTGAGGACATTCATAAGGGCATTGACCCTTGCCTTGAGACTTTCTCTGGACAGCACCGACACATTGGTGGGCTGGATCAGGAAAAGCACAATTTCTTCGCCTCTGGGCGTGATGATGCTATGCTCGGTGATCCGCTCCACCTGCATGAGGTTTCGGGTGCTTCTTCTTTTTCGCTTCTCTGTAATTTTCGTCTTTGGTCACCTCCGCATGAAAAGGGGAGGCCCAGCGATACAGCCGAGGCCTCCCGATAAAATAGACGCCTGCCTTGCGGATAAAATCCAAGATACAGGCGTCCTCGAACCGTATGGTCAAAAACAGATACAGCGTAGCGATGGCAGCAAAAAACGGTGTTCGGAATTGGGCCAGGGCCGCAACGCCGAACACTGCCAGCAGCCCGCCGATTGCAATGTCCCGCAGCCGCCACAGCCACAGGGTTGGGGCGGCTTTCAGATTTTCCGGGTAGATGTACATAGAACACCCCCTACATCGTCATTTTGGGAAATGACTGGCCCTGTTCCATCTCCTGTGCCTGCCGAAGGGTGAGCGGGCGGGACAGGATGCCATCGATCTCCTTCTCCGGCATAAACAAATGCAGATTCTGATTGGCGTAGCGGCTTTCGTGGTAGAGCAGTACGCCGCACAGCTCCCCCATCACCTTGCAGGCATCCAAGCTGTTTTCCAGTGTTTTCATGGTCCCCAACGAAAGGGTATTTTTAGGGCTGCCAAAATCCCCCCGAATAAAGCAATCCACATAGATCCCCTCTGAGCCGCCGAAGCTGGGAACAGCGCAGAGGTCAAACTGATAATCCGCTATCAGGGCTTCATCATCTTCTTCAGGCAAAGTATAGTCCTCAATTTCCCCAAAGCGTTCCCAGTCGCCGCTCTCCTTCGCCGATTCCACGACCTTCCGAAACAGCTTCCCTCCGGTGAGCCGCATCGCCTTTGCTTCCTTGTGGAGCCACTGTTGAAACTGTTCCTCCGGGGAGTGCCATTGGCATATTTGTCCTGCTATGACCGGAATCACATCCTCAAAAGGCTGTCCGTCCTCCCCATCGGAGAGCTTTTGCGACAAATCTTCTTTGTCGTCCTCGTTCAGCTTTTCCAACATGAGGGTCAGCATGACGCAGTCCTTGACGGATGTTCCGGTATTGACAAGCTGTTCCTTCAAAACAGCATCCAACTGATTGTTTCCTGTTTTGAAAGTGATCTCTGCCTCGCCATAGCTGATGAAATAAGGCACACTGCCCTGTATCAGCTCCGGCAGGGCACAGGGCAGAAAGAGGGAACAGCCATTTCCGGTTCGCTCGGCCAGTTTGATTTTGATCATATCGTTCATGTCGTTTCACCTCCGCAAATAAAAAGGCCCTGCGGTTTTTAGCAAGGCCCGGTTTTGATTCAGCTTTCGCCGCTGACTTTTTATTCTTCTGTGCTTTCCTCCCATTCTGCCAGCGCCGCCTCCACCAGTCCTACGATGAATTCTTTTTGGCTCAGCCCATTGTGGGCGGCAAGGTAAGCCTTAATTTTCTGGAACAATTCCTCCGACACCTGGAATGCCAATGTTCTGGATTTGCTGTTCATATCCTTTTCCCCTCCCTCGAAATGTTCCCGCAGGATCCGCTCCACATACTGACCCAGTGTCTGCCCCAGCCGCTCCTGTTCCTCTTGGACCTTTCGGTGCAGCTCCGGTGAGATGGGAGCGCACAGATTCTTTTTCTCTGCCATTTTTTCCTCCCCTTTCTGTCTGTGGCAAAGCAAAGTATAGCGGGAACGGGGTGAGAAAGCTATTCACCAAAGGCAACGAAGAGCTTGCCTAAAATGAAGCAAGATCAACATATCTGTTTTTTGTGATTTCCAAGGTGATAGGCTCGATGCATATGATCTCCTTCTTCTGCTGTTGGGCATAGCGAACTGTTGCCGCTGTTCCTCCAGATGGACTTCCATCGTAGACCGCCAGCAGAATGGAGGCACTGTCCACCAATCGCCTGTTCCGCGCCAGCATACAGCCGCTGTAATATTGCCGACCAACATATGAGATAGAATCGGCCTGTACCAAAATCTCTCGATAGGCTTTTTGGGCTGGTGGACTCCATCTTTTATCTTGATCTTCGCAGGGCAGAACACAGTGAAGTGTTACCGCAGGATCTTCTTTGCGGAGAGCGAGGACAGCCTGTGCGGCCCAAGAATCCACCCCAAGGGCCATCCCGGAAAAGAAGGCTTTTACCCCCGCCTGATGCAAGGCTTTGATCTCACAGCAAAGGACCGCTTTCAAAGCAGCGCAGCGGGGATCGGTTTCATGAAAGCCCCAGGGAAAGCGTTGGGGCCGATGACCGGTAAAGGCACAGGAAGTTCCCATGGTGATCTCTCCTATCATGAATAATACAGTGATTAGTGACATATCACTACTATACCACAAATTCCGCAGTTAGTGAACAGTCACTAACAAGCGGTGTTCAAATCATCTACCATAGTGACAAATCACTTGGAGGGGTTTGTATGAATACCAGAGAAACTGTTGCCGCCCGGATCCGCCAGCTTTGTGACGAGCGGGGGATCACCCCCAACGGCCTCAGCAACATTTCCGCTGTGCCGCAGGCCACCATAAAGAGCATCCTCAATGGGGAAAGCCAGAATCCGGGGATCGTCACCATAAAAAAGCTGTGCGATGGCTTTGAGATCACCCTTGGTGAGTTTTTCTCCACACCGGAGTTTGACGAATTGGAGCAGGAGATCTGCTAAAGGAATGATACTGTGTCACGACTGCTCTTTTTGTAGAAAATAGGCGATCCCCCGGAGAATGTACTCCACGCAGGGGATCGCCACGCTGTTGCCCAAAGCCTTATACCGGGCCGAATCGGCGGCCCCCGGTATGGCTGTCCAGCCATCCGGGAAGCCCTGTAAACGCTCGCATTCCAGCGGCGTCAGGCGGCGGATCAGCCGGGGTGTTTTGCTTTCCGTATCCAAGATCAAATCCGTAGCGTCTTTATGCTGGCGGGCGCTTTGGGTGCTGGCAATATCGTCCGGCTGAAATTCATCTACCCGCTGCCGGTTAAAGACTGCATGGTGGTCAACGGCGTTTCCGGTGATACAGTAGACCGGCTCGGTATCCGTCTCCACCACAAGAGAGGTATTGTTGCCGCCTGTCCCGTAGGCGGCAGAGATGGTGGGGGCGGCATCGTGGGGGCCGGTGCATCTGCTGTCCAAAGTGTGATTCTCGAACACCAGCGGCTGATGTCCCCGCATCTGTGCCCGAAGGGTGGCGGTCCGGTCATAGGTGCAGCCCATCCGCTCCCCTCCCTGGTCATTGAGGCAGAGGACACCCGCCCCTTTGCCGCCCGATTTAAGGGTGGGGGCACAGTCCTCCTGATACCCGATCCCTCTTGCGGAGGCGCTTGTTTCCGGACAAAAGCCCGCCGCGATGAAGGTCTGCTGTTTCATTCCGGGCTGCGCCCCCAGCGCTCCGGCTATATCATAGAGGTCACGCACCTCATTCCGCTGGTTGGCGGCAAAAGCAATGACGCCATTCCTCCCTGTGGACATTCCGCAGTTGCTTCCAAGGGTGGCAGAAACATCTCCGGTCAGGTCTCCATTGCAGCCATCGAAGCCCTCTGCCACAAAGGTCTGCATCTGCATATTGGTGGTAGCCATGAGAGCCCCGGCCACACCCCCCAAGTCTATGGTTTCCTCTCTTTGGTTTATGTGGAAAGCGAAGATGTCCTTTTCACCCCCGCTTGCAGTTCCAGCGCTTCCCGTAGCTGCGGCGGCAGCTCCTTCCCACGCTCTCTGGCCCTCCGCAGGATCCCCAAACAGGCGGCTTTGCTCAAATAGTATTTCGGGAGCGGATGTTCCTCCAAGATCCGCGACAAGGAAGATGCGCCTCCTTCGTTGTGGGGTCTGGGGCCAGTATTGAGCATCCAGGACACGCCAAGCGAGGGAGAATCCCGTTCCCAGGATGGCCCCAGCAGGTTCCCACCGCCCGGACGGAGGTCGAGGAACAGATACGGCCCCGTCCGCGATCCGGCAGGTCTCCTCAAGGACGATGCGGAAGTCCTCCCCTTTTTCCGTCCCGCTGGAGAAGGCCCCGGGGACATTTTCCCACAAAAAGTATCTGGGCCGAACAGACTCAGCTGGCCGCCCCCTTCGTAATTCTGCATCTCTCATCTCCTTTGCGATCCGCACCTGTTCCATAAAAAGGCCGGAGCGGGAGCCGGCGAGACCGGCCCTCGCCCCAGCCACGCTTAAATCCTGGCAGGGCGAGCCTCCACAGATGATGTCCACCGGCGGCAATTCCGCCCCGTTCAGCTGGGTGATGTCCCCCATATGGGCCATCGCCGGAAATCGGAGCTTTGTCACCCGGATAGGGAAGGCTTCGATCTCGCTGGCCCAAAGAGTAATGATGCCATTGCGCTGAGCTGCGAGAGGAAATCCGCCAATGCCATCGAAGAGGCTCCCCATTGTCATCATAGAGACCACCTCCTACTTCACTGCGGTTATCAGATTCCGGGACAGTCCAACCACCGTCTGGGTGGCATACACTGCTGACATGATATTTGCCCTGGTGCTGGTATCCATCCCGAACTGCTGGGCCACACGAGGAATTTCGGTGGCGGAGAGCATGAGCCCGCAGCCCAGCAGCATATTGTTGTTCCAAACCATGAGCCCGGCAATCAAAATGGTGGTCTGCAAAAAAGCAGTAAGGCAAAGTCCTGCGATCTGCCTGCACCAGCTGTAAAAGCCATCGGTATAGCCCCTGGGGACACTGAACAGGTAAAGGCTCCCCACCGCGATCTGGATGAGCAGGATACCGCCCCTTTTCAGATTAGCGAAGAAGATCTTCACCACCGAATATCCCATGAGGACAAGCAGGAAAATGGACACAAATACACCATATCCATTTAGGGCGGTCATTGCCGCTCTTGCCATGCTGCTGATGCCATCGGTATGAGATACCCCGGCGATCCCCTTGGATAAGCTGCCTTGCAGGTCGATGCAGAGCTTGTACAGCTCTATGGGGACAGTGGTAAACAGGCTGGTGGCAAGGAAACCCTTCATGATCCCCAAGGCCGTATCCCGAACGGCGGTGGTGCGGCCCGATTGGTATTCCATGGCGGCGTCAAAGACCGCCACCACGATGCCCACCCCGTAGAGCGCCCAGCCGAAGCAGCGGAAAAACTCCACGATGCCCTGCACCCAGACGAAACCGAACAGCTCGGTTCCCATGCCGTTCATCATGGTGAGAAACTCACCGAGAAACTCCACGATCTTACCGTAAACCCAATCGAGAATTTCCCCCAAGACCTTGTCGGCTAAGAAGTCCCAAATGAACAATAAATCATCACTCCTTTCTCTGGAATAAAAACGCTCCCAACCTCTCGAAAGACTGTTGACAAAAACTCCGAACAGAGTTTATATAACAGCGGCGGGGGCGCCCCGCGACAAAGACGCTTGGAGAGGTTGGGATAAGATGAACCTTTTTGAAAGAATGGATGCCTTTTACGGCAGCGAGGACAGAGGAAAAGAAAGCGATCCCCTGCTCTCCATCCTCCGGCTGGCAAAAAGAATCCGTCTGAGCCTTGGCCCCAAGGGTTACCTGCTGGACAATTATCTCGACCTTGTTCTGCAGGGATTGGATATGGGCATCACTTCCGAAGCTGTGGAAGAGGGTCTCGAAACAGCGAATCGCTTTCAACGGCATATCGTATCCTGCGTTGTAGAAGGGAAGGAGCCGGAAACGCCCAACCCGCTCTATAACCGGGTAAAGGCGCTCTACAAGCAGCATGATGAGTTACAGGCATTTCAGGAACACCACACAAGGATATACCTTCTTACCCTGCTGGCAGAAGAAACGCTCATGGAATATGTTGTTTCTGAATTTGCGGCGAAGCAGGAGATCTACCGTCTTGGCTCCGGCGATATTGCCACTCTGCGAGAGCTTTATGATAAGATCATCTGCGTTGTTGACGAATCGCAGATGGAGGAACTCAACCGCCGGCTGCGGCAGCGGTTCCAAAGCACCTCGCTGTTCGCGGCCTTTTTGCAGGGCTGTGCCAATGAACTGCTTTATCAGCTCACCTGCCGGGATGAGGAAACCAGCAGACAAATATTCCAGCTTCTGCTGGATCATCTCCCGGAAGAAAGCTGATGATCTGTTTTTAGATGGTATGCTTGACCCTATCCTTTTCCTCCGCCTGTTTTGCGCTGTTGAAGCGGTCGGTAGTCCCCACCAGATACCCGGTAATACGGCGGATACGCTCAAATTTAACACCCTGCCCAACCCTGTCAGTTTTATCAGAGGTTCGAATAGCCATGCTGATCTCCTTCTTTCGCTTAGATGCCCAAAATCGTCCAGATGTAGGTGGGAGCGGTGAGGGAAAAGATAAGCCCCGCAAACAGAATGGCGGCAGGTGTCCATTCGATCTGACCATGCTTGCGGTAGTCGAGGTACAGCCCGCCGATCTTGACAAACAACAAAATGGCCAGGATCATATCCAGCGCCGGAAAGACCACCTTGTTGACCACCGTCTTGATTTGCTGGGCGGCAGACCGCCAGGTTTGTTCGAACACCCCGGCCACATTCCCGGTGGTAGCATAGGCCACCGTTGCCATTGCCACAATAAGAACAACTGCCAAAACCAGAGCAAAAAGTTTCTTCTTTTTCATCAGCAAAACCTCCCTTCAACTTAACCCATCTGCATACTGAGATCCGCTTTCTGCCGGGGCGGCTCCGGCTGGGCCTGGGCCGCTGTCTGGTGATGCTCCAGCGCCTGATGGTAAGCGGTCACTGCTGCCTCGGTCATCTGCTGGCGCAGCCCGGCGGTGGTGGGAAAGCAGATGTCCACATACCCGCTCCGCCCCTTATAGCTGGGGAAATTTACAAACAGGCCGTTTTTCCCTTCCATGAGCCGAAGCCCCCGGATGGCGAAGCAGTCATCCAGTGTGGCGGACAGCCGGGCCAGACACTTGCCCTCCTGCTCCAGCGACTGCACCTTCATGTCAATTTTCATCTTGTCCTCCTTTTACATCACAACAGGCATAAAGCCTTCTTCATCCAGATACCAGAACTCCGAGCCGCTCTCATCGTACAGCTCCACCACATCGGAAACGGACAGCCGGTGGCCGGTGTAGCCCTTGGGGAGTTTCTCCTCATTGAAAACCTCGTACAGCTGGTTGAGGTCATCGGTATCCAGCCGCCCATCGAAAACTACCCGGTAGTCCTCCGGGGTGATCCCTCCATACCGCTGGTACAACAGGGCATAACAGATGAACTTCTTCTCCAGCGTGGTCTGGGGCTTCATCTGGTGTACCCGCACCTTCCGAGGCAGGGGCTTCTTTTCCTCCTCTGCTAAGAGTTTCTGCGCCAGCCCCGGCTCATAGCGCATTTTTGCTCCCCGGTAGGCCAAGTTGTGCGAGACCTCCCCGGCCCAAAAGTCCTCGTCCAGCACAGCGGTATCCCCATCGAAATACCCGATGGCGATGCCGCCCTGGTGGATCAGCTGACGCTCCATCATGCGTTGCTCCCTCCTTTGTATTCGTAGCTGCCGGTGACAGGATCGAAGATAAGGCCGTAGTCCGCGGCCCTGCCGCCGAGGATGTCCAGCGACTTCTCCACCGCCGCCCTTGTGCCGGGGGTAGGCACAAATTCGATGGTGGCTTCGCCATCCCGAAACTGCACAGCTCCCACGCTGCTCCCTACATCCTCACTGGCCCAAAGGTAATCCAGTGTTAGTTCCTTGAACACCAGTGACAGCTTACGGACAAGCTCCCGCACATCCCTGTCCTCGGTATCGAAGCGGATCGTAGAGCCGCCATCGTACTCCTTGGCGGACTTTTCCGGGCGGAGGACATTCTGGGGCGTTCCCCAATGGGTCAGGCACCAACCCCGCGAACAGTTTTCCTCGCCGTACTTTTCCAGCAGAGCAAGGTTGGTGGGCTGTCGGTAGACCCAGGGCGGCATGGGGGTGATACGGTTAAAGTCCATGCTTCCCCGTCCGTATCGCCGGTCTGCGATGAAATCCAGCAGGGCGGCGGCTTTCGCCCCGCCACCTTGGACATTCAGAACATTTCTTACTGTGGGCATACAAACTCCTTTCCGGGCAGAGCAAAGGGCGAGGTTCCCCCCGCCCTTTGCCCATGTCCTTTTTTCTTCTGTGCTTAGATGCCGGTCTTGGGCAGCTTGCCCTTGGGCTGGCCCCAGACCACAGTGATCCAGGTATCCTTGGCGGTGATCCACTCATCACCAGTCCTGCCGCCGACATCGGCCCGGTTGATGATGCGGTAGCCGGTGGTCAGATCGGCCAGAACATTCACATAAAATACTGGCTTGGTTTCCTCATGGAATCCCGGTTGGACCGTCCCAAACTCAAACTGGATGTCAGTGACATACTCTCCGGCGGCAAGGTCAAGGGCCTCCCGGCTGCAATCTAAGGTGTGGCTGGTCTTGCTGGACAGATTGGACGCCAGGGTCCGGTAGCTGTCCTTTTTATTGGTGCAATATTCGACCGAGTAGTTCAACCGTTCGCTCCAAGTGCCGGTGACGATCTTGCTCAGGCGGACCGCATCGGTGGGCAGCTGGTCGTGGAAGTAGAATTCCTCCAAGGCGGTGTTGGAATCGTTGCGGATATTGCTGAAATCGTAGGACATGATGTCCCCGGCCAGCACCTCCATATTGCCGCGCTTCTCGATGGAAACGCTGACATTTTCGCTGATGTTCAGCACCTCAAAACGAACGATGTCATCGTGGATTTTGAGCGTGGCATAGAACACTTTCCCGTCCAGAAGGTAATGCTCCGGGGCGGCGATTTCTTTAATGCCATAGGTCCCCATGGGCAGGGGTTTGGTGGTAGCAACGCCCTTGCTGTCGGTGGTGATGGTATCCACTACCTCCAGCTTTTCGTTGTAGACATCGAACACAGCCCCCTCCAGCAGAGCGCCGGCCTTGTCCTTGGTGATGGGGTTATCGTCCGCCGCCTTTTTGATGATCTGGATCTGGCCTTTCATCAGTTGGTTTTCGATGACAACTTCGGTGGTTTCCCCGGACTTCACCTCAATGGTGCGGATGGTGGGGTTTACCACATACCCGTCCGCCTTGATTTCCTTCAGCTTGTACTTCCCGGCGGGTAAACCTTTGGAAAACTCGATGATACCCTCCTGGTCGGTGGTGTACTCACCCAAGAGGTTATTTTTTGCGTCATACAGATTGAAGGTAACACCATAGATAGGCTCTTTGGTTTCGGCGTCGATTTTCTTGATCCGCAGAGTAGCCTTTTCCTTGTTGAGAATCTCAACAGTGCTGGTCTGGCCCCAAGCAAGAGTGACCTCCCGGACAGTCTCGTCCAGCTCATACCCCGGTAGGGCTTCTACCTCCTGCACATAAAGGGTTTCACCGCCATCCATGCCAGACAGAAGAATCTGCCCCAGCTTGTTGGTGATGTAGGTCCCCATCTCCCTGTGCTGCTTATCGAACACTTTGACCTTTACCCCCTCCAGCGGCTGACGAGTCTCAGCGTCCAGTTTGACGATTTTGAGGACCGGATAGGGCTGGTTGCGATACTCTACCACATTTAGCTGGCCGGATTTCAGCTCGATGGTTCGAGGGGCAGGGTCGGGCTTGTAACCGTCTAAGCCCTTGACCTCGGCGATCTGCACCCAGCCTTCCTCCCGGTCGGTGATGTTGATAACGCCATCCGCATCGGTGGTGAAGGTCCCAATAACGGCCCCGGAAATCTCAGTGACCTTGAACTGTACCCCTTCCAGCGGCTCTCCGGTCACATCATCCACCTTGCGAATCTGGAGGCCGGTGCGGGGTTTGTTGGTAAATTCCACAATAGCGGGAGTGGAGAGTTTCAGCTCCACCATTTTAGTCTCATTGCTGGCGATATAGGCAGGATTAGCCTTGACCTCCTTCACCAAATACCAGCCGGGGACCACATCCTTGCCGGTAACGGTGACCATGCCATTAGAGCCGGTGCGGTACTCGCCCACCAGCCGTCCGTCCGAATGGGTGACCAGAAAAACGGTATCCGGGATGGGCTCGCCGGTGATAGCGTCCTTTTTGGCGATGATAAGGGGATGCTCCGGGGTGTTCTGGAGCTTAATAACGCCGTTTTCGGCTTCCTGCAAGGTAAACTCATGGACAGTATCGTCTGCCAGATACCCCGGCAGTGCCCGGACCTCTTTCACCAGATAGATCTGGTTGGGGTCTGCATCCTCCAGGACGATTTTCCCTTCTGCATTGGTGCTGAACTGCCCCAGGGATTTGCCATCTTTGATGCTGATCTCAAAGACAACGCCCTCCAGCGGCTGCAAGGTCATGCTGTCGATCTTCTCAATGGTAAGGGTGGGCTTTTTGCGGTTTTTAATGGTCAGTTCGGCGGTCTTTCCTGCCACCAGCTCCACATCGTAATGGGTATCATCAGCGGTGTAGCCGGTGGGGCAGCGGAATTCGTAGACCTCGTACCAGCCAGGCTCCAAACCTTCTGCCAGCACAGTCCCGTTGCCCCCGGTGGTCACATCCACCGATTCCCCGGTGGAGCGATTTGTGACCCGGAACACCGCGCCAGAAAGTCTCATTCCAGAATCAGCGTCGATCTTCTCAAGAAGGAGACCAGGCTTTTTGCTGTTCTTTACGGTCAGCTCCACTGTTTTGCCCTGAATGAGTTCCACATCATAGTGGGTATCATCCCCTACATATCCGGTAGGGCTGCGAAGCTCAAAAATCTCGTAATGGTCTGGATCCAAATCCTCCACCAGAACAGTCCCGTTGGAGCCAGTGGTCACATCCACATACTCGGTGGAGCCTTTGCGGGCTACCCGGAAAACGGCTCCCGGCAGACGCGCTCCGGTATCCGCGTCGATTTTTTCAATGAGCAGACCGGGCTTTTTGCTGTTCTTTACAGTCAGTTCGGAGGTCTTTCCGGGGATCAGCTCAATGTCATAATGGCCATCATCCGGGGTATACCCTGTAGGGGCGCGGAGTTCGCTGACCTCGTACCAATCCTGCTCCAAATTCTCCAGCAGGACAGTGCCATCCGCCCCGGTAGTCACATCCACATATTCAGCGGAGCCGCGGCGGGAGACCCGGAAAGTCGCCCCCGGCAGGCGGATGCCGGTCTCAGCATCTACCTTCTCGATGAACAGCTTCGGCTTGGGCATATTGCGGAACACAACGGTCAAATTCCCGTACACCGCCTCCGGCTTGATAAGGACAGTCTGGGTGCTGTGTTCAGCATCCAGAAAATACCCGTAGGGCGGCTGGGATTCCACAATGGTGTAGTATTTTCCGCTCTCCAGTTTCTGCACTACCACGATGCCGTTCTCATTGGTCTGGAAGTCCCCAAGGAACTTTGTAGTTTCGGCAGCGGTGCCCTCGTAGAGCTTGAAAACAGCATTTTGCAGGCCATGACCGTCGGTGGCATCCACCTTTTTGATGGTCAGGCCGGTCCAAGGCTCGTTCTGAAACTCTACAGTGATGGTCTCGCTGTTCCCTTCGGGGATGTTGACATTGTGGACCTTGGTCGTCCCCTGATAATACTGGGGCGGAGATACCTCCTCCACCCGGTACTCACCGGGGATGAGGTTGGAAAAGACCGCCCGGCCATCTGCGCCGGTGGTCTCGGTAAAGGACTGCCCGGCCTCGAAGGGCGGGGTGTTGGAGCGCAGGAGGGTCGCCTTGATGGAAGCCCCTGCCAGCAGCTGCCTGGTTTGGGCGTCCTTTTTCAGTACCACCAGCTGGGACTTCTTATCGTTGGGGATGTCCAGCACCTTATGCTCGCCCTTGGCGACGGTCACATCGTAGGTGGTTTTGGCATTCATCACATACCCGGCGGGGGCAGACAATTCCTCCACGATCAGCGACCCAGCGTAGGGCAGAGGGATATAGATTTTACCCTCTCTGTTGGTGGTCTCGGTCCAAGTCTGGGCGGAAATGCTGGGATCAGCGTACCGGATGCGGAAGGAGGCCCCCTCCAGAGCGACGCCCTTGTTCCCGGTCTCGTACTTGTAGATGGTGAGAGAGCAGGGCATTGCGGTATTGACGAAGGTCATAGTGGTTTCCCGGTCACCCTCAATGAAGTCAGCAAATTCCTCCACCTGGGGGTCACTTTCTGTTTCGGCGCTGGAGGAAGAACTGCTTTCCGCTACCACCTCGCCGGTCTCGATGTCGATGACAGTGCTGCTGGTGGTCTCGGTGACGATGGTGACAGTCCAGGTCTCCACATGGGTCACCCGGGTATAGGTGGGGGCCACCACCGCGGTCTGCGGGGTCCGGTCCAGAAGATACCCGTTGGGGGCCTTGACTTCTTTGACGGTAACGGTGGCAGGATCGTGATTATCGGCGGGATGGGTCCAAGTAAAGAGCCGCGCTCCGTTGTCCACCTCCCAGCCTTCGACGGTGGTGTGGCTGCCATCACTGAACGCTACATCTATATCGAACAGCGCACCGTCCAAACTCTTTTCATCCTGGTCATGTTTGCGAATGGTGATCTGCCCGATACTATCGCTGTATTCGTAGGTTTTTTTGTTCCTGACCTCGGTTTCGGTGCTGGTGTCGGTCTTGACCTCTACCCGGTACTTGCCATCCTCGGTCTCAGGCGGAATGAAGGGGTCATCATCATTATCATAGGTGAGGATCTTCTGTGTCCCGCCGCTCCATGTGATGTAGTTATACTTTACATTGGTGTAGTCAGCATCCCCATTAAAAATCTCGTCTGCAGAGGAGCGGCCGGGGCAGGCGCCCCAGGATGCCACAGAGGTACCCATAAGGTGTGCCCAAATGGCGGCTTGAGCGGCAGCGTAGTCGGCGTTGGTTTTGCCGGAATTGTGGTAATTGGCAAGGATCTGCTTGATAGCGGGATCACTGCCCTGCCCACTCTGGATATAATCCCCCTCCGGGGGAACGCCGTTCCATTCTGCGCAAAACGCCACCTTGCCATTCAGAGTGATCTTGGGCATCCCGTCTCCCAAGTAGGCCCCATTGGCAAAAACCAAGCGGTTGCTTTCCCCACTGGCCCAAGAGATAATGGAAAAGCTGGGAGAGGCGCTCCCGGAAGCGGCTCTCGCTTTTTTGGGGCCGGAAGCCGTTTTTTCGATTTGGGATAGTGCGTACTCTTGGTAAAGCTGGAGCCAATGCTTCGGTTCCTCTCCGCCGGGAGCGCCGCTGTCCATGATCTGCGGATTATCTCCCGATTCTGCCGCCAAAGCAGACACCGGCATCATTGTCACCAGCATCATTACAGACAGAAGAAAGCTGAGTACCCGTTTCAATGTTTTCTGCATCATATCTTTCCTTTCCAATAAAAATAGTCGCCCGTTTTACCGAGCGGCGCAAAAAAAGGAGCCGGTGAAGGCTCCTTTGCGATAATGGGGTCTTGTATGGGTCAGTCGAGGGAGAAGACCTGCACCCAGTAGAGGTTTCCGTTTTCAGCTTGATAGCAGGCCGCGCCGATGTGATAGTAGCGGTCCAGTAGGATATTGGTGCGATGGCCCTCCGAATTCATCCAAGATGTGACTTGTTCTGTCGCCGAGGATCGCTGACCGATGTTTTCCCCGCATCGGTAGACACCCACATTGGTTCCGTCCGGGCGGGTATGGCTGTACTTCTCCCGGAGTTCCTCCGCCCGTACTCTCGCCAGTTCCATGAGCTCCTCGTCTACCGCCAGCGGCTCCAGCCCATGTGTCTCCCGTTCCAGATTGGTGAGCCGGATGACCTCATCGGCTTCCTCCAGGAGACACCCTGCGGTGTAGCTTGGCTCCGGGGCTTCTTCCGGCGTGCCCTCCCAGACATAGTTCGGGTATAGATTTTTCAGATCAAAGCCGCCGGAGGAGCCGGGAGCCTTGGGCTGAGAGGTTTTTTCCGGCGCGGGTTCCGGCTCCGGCTGAGGCGGCAGGCCCTCTTGGGGCGGTGTGCCCCCTTGGGAGGAACTGGCCTCCGGCTCCGGCTGGCTTTCCGGGGGCGCCATTGACGCTGATGGTCGGTCCACAGGTGTGTCACCCTTGTTTTGGGCGGGGGGGACTTCTGGCTGTTTGCCGGCTTCCTCCAGCTGCTTTTTCAGCTCGGCGATCTCCTGGTCTTTTTTTCTCTGTTCTTCCTCGTACTCCTTCAGCCTTTCCCGGACAGCCTCGTCTACCTCCTGCCGGATGATCTCCTCGGTGTCCGGCGCGTCCGCGGCGGATGGGGCAGCGGGGACCTGGCTCTGGCATCCCGCCAGCAGGGCAATAATGAGCAGGACAGCAGTCATTTTCTTTTTCATGGCATTCTACCTCCTGCTCATAAGGATACCAGGAAAGATGAAGTAAAGCTATACCCAAAACCACCAATTAAACCTCCAAAGCCTGCACCATTAAGCGCATATTGGCCTTGCCGGTGATGCAGGTGATGAGGGTGATCCGGTTGTCCTCGGTGCGGCCAAGATAAGACCAGTCATCCTCCACGATCTCCTTCACTTCGCTGACTTTGTACTGCCGTTCGCCGAGAGCGGTTTTATAGAAGATGGTATCGCCCTCTGTCAGCTGATGGATGTCCCGGAAATAGGCCACCGCTCCGGCGGGGGCAACATTGTGGCTGCAAAGGGCGATGTTCCCGGCCCATGCAGAAGTGGTGGCGAAATGAGCCACTCCCTTGGTCATGGATTCCATCTCGCCACCCTCCTCGGTTTCGTAGACCGGGGCGGACAGATTCAGGGAGGGGATGGTGAGGACACCCACCGCTCCGTCCTCCAAAGCAGCTTCTTCCGGCAGGGTATAGCTGTTGGTGGAGAGGGATGCTGTATTCTCCCACACCCGGGCGGGGTCGGGGAGACACTCCACCGGCTTCGCCTGGGACTTACCCGGCTGTTCGGCGGCAGGGATCACCACCACTCCATCCTCAGCAGTATAGGCTTTGTTAGTGTCCATATCAAAGGTCACTTCGCTTTCAGCAGGGGGAGCCGCCTCCGTCCGGGGAAGGGAGGTGTAGTCCTTGTGCGCCTGCCCTGCGGTAAGGCCGATTGCCACCACTGCCAGCGGAACACCCAGCAGCAGAAACCACCCGCCGAAGCGGTACCAGATCTCTTTCAGCTTTTCCTTCATCGCTCATCCTCCAGTCCTCTGTCCATCTGCCGGAGCATCTCCGGGCGGTGCATCTTGGGCCGGTCTGCGTAGGGGTCCTTCTGGACCTTCTTCTTCGGTACCTGCTTGCGGCAGAAGACCACCAGAAAAGCGATGCCTACAGCCGCGCTTGCGGCAGCGCCGACCACCAGGATCACCAGACCAACGGTTTTCCAAGGAAAGGCGCTGCTCTCCGGCATGATCTCCTTGTACACGATGCTGTACATGACCTGCCCCTTGGCAGTCCGGCTGACCTCGCCGGTGTAGTCGGCAGTGACGGTATAGCCGTCCGCCTTACTGCCCCATGCAGTCCCTGTGTACAGAGCGGTGGCTTTGAACAGAGAGGGAACCTCGCTGTTGTCCGCGGCACTTGCCATGGGAGTCCAGTCCACATTCGCAAGGGATAGGGTAACGCCGTTTTTCTCGGCAGTCTTGGGGATGTAGGCCAGATCATTCCGGTCTAAGTTGGGAAATTCTTTTTCCTCCTTTAGGGTGTAGGAGTAGCCGGAGGAGCCGCTTTCCTTGGCTTTAATACTGTCTTTGTCCAGTGTAAGCACCCCGGCGAAGCCATCTTCCCGGTAGTCCAGAGTGGACTTCAGCAGAGGGAGTATATTTTCCGGCTTATCCGTTTCGCTGTTCACGGTCACAGCTTGGGAAACTGTTTTCCGCTCGGTATCCCCGGCCATCTCCCGGCGCAGGATGTCGGTGGCTTCATAGGCCACACCCCGGCGGGTCAGCTCTTCCTCGATGAGCGCCGAGGGTGCTGTGTCCTCCGGTACAAGGAAGGTCTTGACCAGCAGCCGGACGCCGCCATCCTCGGAGGTCTGGACTGCCACCGGGTAATAGCTGCTGACTGCGTAGGCTTTCGTTTCATCTTTTTTGCTCTCCTTTTCTGTCTGAGGTTCCGTTTTCTGCTCCCCTCTGGGGGTGATGTCGGTGATGGCGATGGTCGTCCCGCCCTCACTGCTGCCGATCTCGGCGGCGTGGGCGGTGACGGACAACGCCATCGCTGCCGCCAGCACCACCGCCAGGATCAAAGCGATTTTCTTTTTCATCTTTCGTTCCTCCTAAAGCGTCATCTGGGGGAATTGACCTTCCACCAGTTGTTCTCTGGCTTCCTGCGCCATTTCTTCTACTGCCCGAAGATACTGCCGGACGAAGCCATCCACTACCACGGAGTGAGCATTCAGACTGTAAGCAGGATCTTTGGATGAAGCGGGGCAGGCATTGGCCCACTCCACCGTCCGGCGGCTGAACCGCTCATCCCAGGAGCGCTCCCGGACAGTGCTGGCCAGCACAGCTTCCACCTGCCGGAGCCCAAATTTTTCGATTGCATTTCTGGCACAGCCGCTTTTCAGGCAGCTGCCATCGAAGCCATCCCGGAGGATCTCCTCGATCCCGTCCCGGCAGGCGACCTTGGCGAAATGCTCATCCAGCCACTGTTCCGCATCCTCTTGATCTCTGGGCGGGTAAACATACGGCTCGATCATGTGTCAGCCCCCTCCTTTCTGGCCCGCTCCAGCAGCCGGGCGGCAATCGCTATCTGTTTCTCCCTGGGCATCCGGTCGGTGGCGGCGGTGACATACGCCTCCATCGCCTCCGGGGAAAGGTCGCCCATTTCGATAAGATGGACTTTGCGGAGCTGCACACCGCCCCGCTCCACCAACAGCTTTACGATACACCCCGGCTCCATGCCCAGCCGTTCCCGCAGCTCCTTGGGAATGTACACCCGCCCTTTGGCGTCGATGAGCCGATATACAGGTTCCTTCATCATGCAAACCACCCGTCCCTTTCCAGAATATCCCACACCTCACGAGGGGAGATGCCGGCGTCCTCCATTACGGCGCACAGTTCCTCCGGCAGCAGCTCGCTGATCTCGTCCCGAATGACTGCCGCCTCCTCATCCTCCAGCGGCTCTACCAAGATACGCCCTTTCTCGATAGTGAGGGACACATCCTCCAGCCCGGCGACATGGAAAAGGCCTGCATCCTCCAGCACATCCGCCGGGAGATACAGGCCAGCTTTCTCAGTCATGGGGTTGCTCCAGTCCACCGCAGCTCTCCGCAGGTGAAGGGCAGTCTTTTCCAGCTCCGCCGCAAGGCTCCGGAACAGCTCCGGCACCGAGGGACTTCCTTCCATACCGCTGTTCAAGCTGCTCTCGAACAGCCTTGCCATCTTCTTTTCGTTTCTCTGCATTTCTTTCTCCTTTCGCTATCTGCGTGTATTTTTTCTCTCCCGGTTCTGCTTCCGGGCTTTGGAACAGGGTCATTTGCCGGGGCTTTGCGTATTCTTCCGGGTCATAGTTGGTGATGATAAGTTCCTTGTACTCCCCGCCGCCGCTGTTGTTCCGAAGGGGATTGGGGCGGCTGGTGGAAAACTGCCAGAAGCCTTGGTACAGTTCCCGGATAAAGGGGTGGTCATTGTAGGACAGCACCACAAAGGACCCTTTACATTCGCAAATCAGCTCTTGCAGCCGCAGATGATCCGCAAAGTTAAAGGGGACATCGTAGCATTCTGCTTCGTAGTAGGGCGGGTCGAGGTAGAGGAGTGTCCCCGGCGCATCGTAGCGGGGGATCGCCGCCTCATAGCTGAGATTCTCAATGACCACATCCTTGAGCCGCTGGGAACAAAGCCAGATGTTCGCAAGCCCCCGGCAGATGTCCAGTGGTCTGGCTCCGTAGGAACTGCCCCCTGCTCCGTAGCTGTATCGGATGACTTTGTAATAGGCGGCGGCCCGCTGAACATCCCACAGGCTGGCCCGTTCCAGAAGGACCTTTTTTAGGATAGCGGCATCTGCCGGGCCGAGAAACTCATTGCAGATCTCCAGTTCTTCCTGCAGGAAGCAGTTAGCCGGTTCCTTCTGATCCAGAAAATCTCTTAAAACCTGGAAGGATACACGACTGTTCAGCGGCAGCCAGCCTACTTCCTTGCAAAAGGCCAGCGTTCTGTACTTGACGCAGAGGAACAGGTTCACCAGATCCCGATTCAAATCGTTGTATATCTCGATTTGTCCCCGCTGGGGACTTCGCCCGAACAGGAGGGCCCCGCTGCCGCCGAACACCTCCACATACCGGTCGAAGCGGTGGGGGAACAGCCGGTACAGGACAGGCCGCAGGGCGGTCTTTCCTCCCACCCAAGGGATAAAGGGTTTCAATCATCGCTCACCTCGTTTCAGATCAACAAAAAAGAGCCGTTTCTCCTTGCTCGGAAAAACGGCTCTGGTTTTTGTTGTTCGTGTCAACACATCCCACCCATCGTCATACCGATACCATAGCAATCTGTTTGGGTGTGGGGACTTTCTTCATATATTTCATCGTGCATATCGTCTATCGCTTTACGGATGACCGGGTCATTGGTCAGGGTCTCATATTGAAAGCCTGTCCGGAGATGATGAGGAAGTTCATCATGGATGACTTGAAGGTATTTCTGTGCATCGGTGAAATTCCACAGATCGCCGTTGGCAAAGGTCACACGCCCGATAAACTCGCATTCCTCAGTTGGCTCCGGGTCTTGATATTGGAACTGATCCTCATGTTCCTGATCTGCGATCTCAAAGACACAGTGTTTTTCCGATTTGTAGAAGTGCAGAGCAGTAAAGGTCTGGTCCACCTTTTGGAGAGCGGAACAGAACCAGTCTTTTTGGTCGGGAAGCAGGATGACCCCGTTTGACAGCACAATGCTGTCTGCGGGCTGGTCACAGGGTGGATAATAGGTAAAGGGCGGATAATGCGCTTGTGGATCCTCGCAGTCCTTCAGGTTCATTCCACGGAACCCGGGTGCCTCGGCTTGCAGATATTGCAGACCTTCCATAGTCTCTACCCCAGCACGCTCCCGTTCTGCCTCTTCCAGCTCTCTGCACAGCCTTTCTATCCCGTATGGAGAAAGCTGCTTCTCACAAAACGCATCCGCGATCTTCGCAGTGCGGATCTGGTCTCGGAAAAAGAAGGCATCCCGCAGGATCAAATTCCGCTCCGGCTGGCTGAACACAGGGGCCTTTTGCTCATATTCCTCTAACAGCTCCATCGCCGGAGAGAGATCATACCCCGCGGCAAAGCCCTCCTCCTGTCGCAGTACGATCTCCCGTTCCACCATCCGGGCAACAACAGGATCGACATGGCCACAGCGTTTCTCAAAATCACATCGTTCCAAATGCTGTGCCAAGCGTTTCAGCTGCCGCAATTCATGTCCTCCGCAGGAAATATCGATGGTATTGGCATACCGACACAGGAGGAGCCATTCATTTGGGGCTCTGATCCGGTCTCTGGCTGCGCTTAGGAAAAACCGCGCCTGCCCAACAGGGGAGCGAATGGGAACGGTCTGGTCGCGGGATATGTCATAATAGGCACGGTAGTCGAAATCGTAATTTCCGATCATGCGAGTTCACCTCGTTTTTGCATCTTATCCCTCATTCCAAGGCATAAAAGAGGGCCCTCCCTCCCGACGGAGGAAACGGCCCCTTTGTACCTTTACATGGTCATGGTCATTGTCATTGTGGATCCTTCTTCGTGCAGACGCTGGAAGGGCTTTTCATTTCTGCGGATACAGTATCCGTTTCCGGTGGTGATATAGCCCTCATCTTCCATCAGAAGGGAGCCGCATTTTTCCAGATCGAAGCAGCCCGCCTCAACGATGCTTTCCAGCACACCTGACTTTTGCAGCTGTGCCTTGCCCAGTGCCGCAAAGTCTGTTGTTGGGATACAGTCATAGCAGTCAAGATTTTGGCAGATGTCCAGAGCATCCACTAAAAGCCGGCAGCCCTCATACTCCAACGCCGCTAAAACCTTTTCCCGAAAGAAAGGCGTTCCTTGGCCCTGCTCATCCAGAATGACCCCTAAATTTTGCCCATCGTAGATGAGGCTGACCACATCATCATACTGCCTTGTCAGGTTTATGATACCGAGGAGGATGCACCGGGCCTCCAGAAGGGTGCATTCCACGAAATTTCTTACCTGCAGTGCTTCCAGTGCCAGACTGATCTCGCCAACATCGCCGTTCACTCTCTCATAATCCGGGAGCCGCAGCCATACCCCCTCCGGGACTGCATCGGAGGCCAATTTCAGCTTGACGCTCCAGTCGGCATCCTCCAATACGGCAAGATTTGTGCCATCGTAGCTTGGTGAAAGGGATCCTTTCGGATATGCCACATAGTGGTCCCCAACGAACAGACCGGGAGAGGTATCTTCGTACCAGCGGCCCAGTTTATCCAGATCGGCACATTCATACAGCTTCCGGGGGAATCTGGTTTCTTTTTCGAGGTATCGCTTCCCCAGTTCCTCATAGCTTTTCGCAGGGCCGATCAATGTATAGTCGGGGAGGGAACACAGCTGACGCACAGCATCTGCCGCAGTATCAGCCGGATGCCGCATTTGGGCGGCGGTGAGGATAAGAGCTTCCTTTACAGTCAGCGTTTCCAGCCGATCCGCCAGCCATTTCTTTTCCTCTGCTGTTCCGGGAAGACTGTAAAGCTCTTTGAAATCGTTCACTTACATCCCTCCTATCCCGCCCATCTGGAGACCGGACGATGGCGTTTGATCCAGCTGTTGGATAGGTTCTCCATCTATCCGCTGAATCAGGCCATAGTCGGTTTTTCCTATATTGTCATGAGCCATAAGGCTGCGTTTCATATCTCTTATATCCCGCAGAAATTCCATTTCGGAGCCCCTTCCAAAATGCTCCTGTACCCATTTCACCGCATATGCTGTCGGAGCATCCATATCCCTTTGGGGAGCGGACAGCTGGTATTCCGCCAGTGTCTGACTGCTTCCCAGCTCGGCTGCTATCTCCACATCCCGGCAGCCGGTGGCTTGAAGAACAGCCTTATATTTCGGCAGCAGGCCATGTTGTATGGCATGATCCATCTGCTTGGCAAACTGGTTGATCTCCCACAACTCCGTACCCACCCCGCCGATGTACTCCCTGAAGAAGGGGATGGCGCAGTCAACAAAGCTGTACTCATACTCTCTCCGGGGATATTTTTCTTGAAGTTCTTCTATCTTATCCTCCAACAGCGGCAGCTCGATGTCCAGATAGGGGGCATTCGGGTCACCATTCTCCCGGATCTCCAGCAGAATGGTGTAGTCCGGCTTCACCAAATTGAGGTTTGGGAGATCACTCGGTTCCGGCAGCTCCTGATGGCGGACCACATATCCATCATAGGCAAAGAAACCGCCCTCAGCCACCCGCATCTCCCGCCCGATCTTCTCGAAGTCCAGTATCTTAAACAACCAGTCGGGGAGGGCATCCACCCCCTCAATAAAACCGTTTTCTGCGTAGAATCGTCCCAGATGTTTATCATCTTTTGCCTCGCGTATCACATGGCAGAAGTCGGCGCTTTCGATCAGATGGAGGAGTTTCGGGAAAGCAAGGTGATCGGTCTGCCGTTTCCGGCATTCCATCTTTATCAAGCCCCCCAGCGCTATCCGCTGCAGCTCATCCATCTGTGAAACCTTGAGGGCGATGTGATTCAGCTGCTTTACAGTGATCTCATCATTTTCCGCATGGGGCAAAAACACGACCTTGGTATCTTCGATCCAGTAGTCGAGAGCGTCTATATCCTCGTCCCCCAGCTGCTCCAGCATATCCATCAGCTCATAGGTGGTCGCCGGAAGGCTCAGTTCCACCAATCGGCCCGGACAGTTTCTTCCCATTACACTGATGTCAAAAACTCTGTTCAAAGGTCATTCCTCCTTCCCGCATCTCCTCAAATCGAAGCGTCTCCATAAAGTCCTCATCCTTCAGCAGCTGCCCGCGCAACTCCCGGTGAAAGTCCGCGAAACCCTCGCCGGTACCGCGCTCCGGGGCCTCATCCAAGAGATCGCACCACTGGCGGCAGCATTCCTCCAGAATGATGTCCTCGGATCGCTGGGACAGCTTCACATCCTCTGACATAATGTTTCCTCCTTCTGTTGTTCGGGTATTACACCAAATCGTTCCTCCTCGGTCAGAATGCTCCAGCCTCGGTAATTCCACAGATGCACATTGAGGATACCCTCATCCACATCAATGTCCCTTTGCTCAAAGCCCTCGCCCCAGCCATCCGAGGCTTGACCAGTAACATACTCCTTCAGCACAGCCAGTTCCTCCGGGGAGAGGCTTCCAACGATCCGACATTCCGCCACGCCCCACAGCTGCCCCTTTCTTTCCTCCAAGGTGAAGACTGCCGACTGTACCTTCTCATTGATGCTATCCGATTCGTTATACCAGTGCATAAGGCCCCGTTCGGCCTCCTCCGGAAGCTGGTTTTCAACCAGCGCGTCCTGGATCATCTCCGCATACTGCCGAAGGTCGGCCCCGCTCAGCGGCAGCGGCTCCTCATTGAATCCATATTCCCTATCTTCTTCGAAGAGGTCGGCAGTGAGGGGCATATACAGCCGCAGCATGGTCGGCTCCGGGGGAAGGACAGTAAAGCTGTCCTCTCTGGGGATCAGACCAAGATTTCTGCCATTATCCCAGTGGACATGGTAGGTCCCCAGATCGTCGATGGCTTTTAGGGTCCCCATAGTCCCTGGTTCCACCGGGCAGGGGTCGGTCATCTCCCCCAGCCGGATGCGGGATCCGGGCGGGTGCTGTTTCCGCAGGAATTCCAGCGTTTTTCCACTCATACTTTCCATTCGATCAACCTCCTTTGTTTTTTGACTACAAACAATACCGTTTTCCCTGCGGAGGATCGTCCGCAGCTGGTATCAGCTTTTATCCAAAGGTCATTCCGCCTTGTTCATTCCGTTTCGGCCATACGCTTTCTGAGAGGACGAAGGATGGGTCTGTCTGCCGGACATACTGCCCTGCATCATTGGCACAGTACAAATCGCCCCAGCCATACTTTATCGCGGCATACTGCGAATAGTCGAAACACTGGTCAACAACTCGTTCCTCCAAGCCCAATGCCATCAGCTCTGCTTTTGCTTCTTTCTTAAAGTCTGTGATGGGAATGAATTCAAAACAGTCCAGATGTTCTGCCACCGCGACAGCTTCCCGCAGATCGATGCAGTCACAATAGGTCATAGCCGCTTGGATCTTTTTTAGACCGCTTTCTTGATTTGTACTTCGACCCATCATCTTTACGAGCGCAGCCGCAGCAGTGTGTCGTTCTTCTTGTGATGCTCCCTCCGCACACCGGGTAAGATGTGAGAATGAGCTAAGGATATTGGTTTCATTATACAGAGGTGCAGCTCCAAAGCGTTCCGCCTCTGTCTGGATACTCCAGCCCCTGTTGTTCCAGAGGTGGACATTGAGGACACCCTCGTCCACCTCAATGTCCCTTTGCTCAAAATTCTCACCCCATCCATCCGAGGCTTGACCGGTAACATACTCCTTCAGCACAGCCAGTTCCTCCGGGGAGAGGCTTCCAACGATCCGACATTCCGCTACGCCCCACAACTGCCCGTCCTGTTCTTCCAAGGCAAATACCGCAGACTGCACCTTCTCGCTGATGCTGTCTGTTTCGCCATACCAGTGCATAAGGCCACGCTCCTGCTCCTCCGGGCATCGGTGCTTTTCCTTCTCCAGTGCGGCAAGGATGCTATCCTCGTATCGCCTGAGATCGGCCCCATCCAGCGGCAGCGGCTCCTTGTCGAAGTCATATCCGTCCTCTTCAAAGAGGTCGGCGGTGAGGGGCATATACAGCCGCAGCATGGTCTGTTCCGGGGGAAGGACCATGAAGTTGTCCTCACCGGGGATCAGACCAAGATTTCTGCCATTGTCCCAGTGGACATGGTAGGTTCCGATGCCATCGATGAACTTCAGGGTCCCCATCATCCCCGCCTCCACCGGATGGCAGGAGCCTTTTGCCTCCTCCAGCCGGATGCGGGAGCCAGGCGGGTGCTGTTTCCGCAGGAATTCCAGCATCCCTTTGTTCCTGCTTTCCATTTGATCAGCCTCCTTTGCTTTTTGACTACAAACAATACCGTTTTCCCTCTGGAAAGGGAATCACCAAGATCAACAGGAAATGTCCAGCTTTCTGGCCCTTTTCTGACGCTCGGTGAGCTGCTCCACATCGGTCCGCAGACAACCACCATCCTTGTCCCGGCAGGTAAAGCCCACATGGGGGTAGGGGCAGTTCTCACAGCGGAGGGGGATAGGGACATCCCTCCAGCGGATGGTGGTGACGGTTTGGACTACTTTGATCTCCATTTTGGTTGCTCCTCTCTTTTTTCTTCTGAAATGCAAAAAGGGCCGGTGCTTTGTCTGTTCACAAAACACCGGCCCTTGATGGACGGATCCGCTTTTCTTCTGCTTGTGCCCTTTTTCGGGAAATGAAAAAAGCCCAGCTGACTTCCGGTTTGGGAAGCGGCTGGGCTGGTGGTTTTTGTTGTGATATGGGTTGTGCCTTTTTTGAAGGGCAAGGTTTTTTCTGTCATTGAAGGGCCTGTGCCCTTTTTCAACTGCCGGGAAATGAAAAAGGGCGCCATCCTGTTGGTTGTGAAAACCAACAAAATGACGCCCGGAACTTTGGCTATCTTTTTTCGGGGAAAGTGATGCGGTTTGGGAGCGAGCTGGGTCGATTCAAAAAGGGCACAGCCCAAAATGTTGGGGAAAGAAGGGTTCAAATCCAGTCAGTTACCCCGAAACCCTGTTTTACCCCTGTTTGGCATCTGTAAGCGTCAAAAAACGAAGTACCGTGCCAAGAGAGGTTTCAGCGGAGCCTCCTCTTGGCATATTTTTAATGAAAATTTTTTCAAGTCTATAAAAATGT
>JAAWEO010000021.1 GCA_022794295.1 Angelakisella sp.
GGCCGGAGGCTCGTTGGCCGGATAAGGTGCTTTTTTCTGCGGAAAAAAGCGGGGCCCTTCGGGCTAAGGCCGCTTCGCGGCTATGGCCTGCGGGCCGGGGGAGGAGGCAGAATTTTACAATTCTTGCATCCTAGGGTAAAATAATAGCATTATTTTTCCCAAACAGGAGGATTTTGCTATGGAGAGAAAAATTGGGGCTGGGCATTTTGAGAGGTTTCGCCGGTGGCTGCTGGAGGAGGAGCGGGAGCCTGCCACCGTCGAAAAGTACCTGCGGGAGGTCCGGGCCTTTGCTGCTTGGCTGGACGGTGCCCCGGTGACCAAAGAAGGAGCCACAGCCTGGAAAGCCCGCCTGACAGCCAGCGGATTTCAGCCTGGGACTGTCAACGGAAAGCTGTCGGCCCTGAACAAATTCTTTGCCTTTTTGGGCTGGCCGGACTGCCGGGTGAAGTACCTGAGGCTCCAGCGGCGGGTATTCCGCAGCAGCGAGCGGGAGCTGAGCCGGGAGGAGTACACCCGCCTGCTGGAAACCGCCAGGGCCCTGGGCCGGGAGCGGCTGGCCCTTCTCGTTGAAACCATCTGCGCTACAGGAATCAGAGTAAGTGAACTCAAGTACATAACAGCGGAATCTGTACGCAATGGAAGGACAGAAATATCACTTAAAGGAAAGATCAGAACGATACTTATCCCGGGAAAGCTTTGCCGGAAGCTGAAAAAATATATGAGCAAACAAAAAATCGCTTCCGGCGAGATCTTTCTCACCAGAAGCGGCAGGGGACTGAGCAGGCGGCAGATCTGGGCAGAGATGAAGACCCTCTGCGCCCGGGCAGGGGTGGAGCGCACCAAGGTATTCCCCCATAATCTCCGGCATCTTTTTGCAAGAACATTTTACCGGGCCTGCCGGGATGTGGTAAAATTGGCAGATGTTTTAGGGCACTCCAGCTTTGAAACCACCCGGATCTACCTGATCTCCACCGGTGCGGAACACGCCAGGCAGCTGGAGCGGTTGGGTCTTATTACATAGGGACAGAATTTGCGTTCTGGGAACAAAGAAGATGCCGGTCAGAGAGAACAGCGAGATTTTTCGTCGGATTTTCGGGAAAAAAGCGCAAAAAATCGGGGCCGCAAGTTAAAAAACATTTGCGGTCCTGTGTGTCATGCACAAACTTTCCCGGGGAACAGGGATGGGGATTGAAATTCGGCGCAGAACTGTGATATAATGTAACCCTAGTATAGGGACAGTTTGTCTGTTGTTCCCAGAACGCAAATTCTGTCCCTAAAACAGGAGGAGAGACGATGGGATACTCGCGGCAAAAGCTGGATTTGAGTGGTCAGCGGTTCGGAAAGCTGGTTGTACTAAGCCCGGCAGAAAACATCGGCGGCCGGACGGCATGGCACTGCCAATGTGACTGCGGCAGGCAGACAACAGTGATCACCAGCCATTTGCGCAATGGCCATACCAGAAGCTGCGGCTGCATGGGGCCGGGAAATACCCCCGGTGCCAATCTTCCGGGGCTGACCTATGTGGATGGCACCTGCATCGAAATGCTCCGGGCCAAAACGGTGCGCAGCAACAACACCAGCGGGGTCCCCGGGGTGGACTGGCTGACCCGCAAGCAGCGGTGGCGGGCCACCATCTGCTTTAAGGGAAAGCGGTATTACCTGGGCAGCTACATCCAGTTCGAGGATGCGGTCCGGGCCAGAAAGGAAGCCGAGGAACGGCTTCACGACAGCTTTCTGCTGGAATTTTCCAAGGCGGCCTCCCGGCAGTCAGCCGGGAATTGACAAGTAGGATAGGGCTATCATGTTTGACTTTACACAGGGGGACCCCTGAAAAGCAGAGGTGATAAGGATGGAGACAAAGGACAGAGGGAGCCTGGCAGAGGAAATGATGGAGGATGCCCTGCTGCTGGAGGAGCTGCGTCCGGCCAGGCGCCGGCAGCTCTACCTGATGGTCAAACGGGCCCAGGACCTGTTTCTGTCCCTTCTGGCGCTGGTGGTTCTTTCGCCGGTGCTGCTGTTGATCGCCCTGGCCGTTGTTATTGATGACCCCCGGGGCGGCCCTCTTTTTACCCAGACCCGCTGCGGCCAGTGGGGAAAGGAGTTCCGGCTTTACAAATTCCGCACCATGTATATTGATGCCGAGGAACGGCTGGAGGCGCTGCTGCCCTATAACGAGATGACCGGCCCCGCCTTTAAGATCCGGAATGATCCCCGGGTCACCCGTTTCGGAAGGCTTTTGCGCTCCATGGGGCTGGATGAGCTGCCCCAGCTGCTGAATATCCTCCGGGGAGATATGTCCATTGTGGGCCCCCGGCCTCCGCTCCCCCGGGAGGTGGTAAAATACACCCCCCACCAGCGGCTGCGGCTGGCGGTCAAGCCGGGCCTCACCTGCTTCTGGCAGGTGTGCCCCGCCAGGAACAGCCTGGGGTTCGATTCCTGGGTGGAGCTGGACCTGCACTATATCCGGGAGCGGAGCTGGCTCCTGGACTGGAAGCTGATTTTTTTGACCATCAGAGCGGTGGTAAAACGGGAAGGTATGTGATCACAAGGGAGGGGAAAGGATGCTGCAAAAGGGAAAGAAAAAGGAGGGGGGAGGGCCCCCCGTCTTTCTGGCAAAGGGGAGGAAACCGGGGACAAAAACCGTTAGGGCGGTGTTGTGCCTGCTGCTGGCAGTTCTTGTTCTGATTCCGGCAGGACGCTGCCTTTTTTCGGAGGAGCTGGAGACCACCTTTTACCACCTGTATTCCCCCAAGGTCCTGGGGGGAGGGAACATCCGGGTGGTGGTGCTGTCGGACCTGCACAACCGGGAGTTTGGTCCGGGCAATCAGGAGCTGATCCAACGGATCACCGCTTTGGAGCCGGATCTGATCGCCATTGCAGGGGATATGGTCAACGGGGACGACCTGGATACCAGTGTTCTGACAGAGCTGTGCAGCGGCCTGCTGGAGGTCGCCCCGGTCTATCTGAGCCCCGGGAATCACGAAAACCACCTGATGTATGAAGAAGGCATCCCCCTGGAGGAGGAGCTGACCGCCTTGGGGGTCCATGTTTTGGTGAACCGGGCCGAGGAGGTGACGGTCCAAAGGACCCCGCTCCTGATCGGCGGGCTGAACACCGCCCCGGAGGGCTACGAGGAATACGGTGCCGCCTTCTTCCGGGAATACGAAAAAAGCCCCCGTCTAAAGCTTTTGATCTCCCATTACCCCAGCCTCTACTACGAGGCCCTGGCGGAGGGGAAGGTGGACCTGGGGATCTGCGGCCATTTTCATGGCGGTCAGGTGCGCCTCCCCATTGTGGGCGGCTTGTACCACGGGGATACCGGGCTGTTCCCCAAGTACAGCGGCGGGCTGTACCAGCTGACGGAGGGGGCTATCTTTGTCTCCCGGGGGATGGGGGGACACAACCGCCTGGGGCGCTTTAACAACAGGCCGGAATTGGCAGTTGTAGATATCAACGGCCGCCAGGAGACCGCCCTGCGTGGATAGAAAAGGAAGGAGTGAAAAGAAATGATCCTGCTGAGCATGATCCTGCCGGCCGCCCTGGTGTGCCTGGTCCTTTTATACGGAAATCTGCTGCGGCGGTTTTTCCGCATCAGGGCAGAGCTGCCGGTCCTTGGCCTGCGGGACGGGCTGGGACAGCTTACCGGAAAGAAAAAGCGGCTGGCGGCCCTGGGGGCGCTGTTTTTTGCTGTCTGCTTTTTGGGCCAGCTGGGGGCGGAGCTTTGGTCCCCTGATATGCTGATGGTCTTTAATTACGAGGAGGCCGCCCGGGGACAGAACCCCAATGTCACCCGTTTTAATGAATCCAACATCCTTTCGGATCACATCCTGGAGCAGGTGATCCGGCGGGGAGATCTAAAGGTCACCACAGAGCAGCTGTCGGAGCTTCTGACCATCTCTACCCCCCTGGACGCCGAAAAGCTGGATGTCACCCAGGAATCGGACCTGAAGATCTCCACCGAATACCGGATCCACTGTTCAGAAAAGGTGTCCCTGTACCACACCAGTCCAAAGGTGGTGCTGAACCTTCTGGCGGATGTGTATTGGGAGGATTTTGTCCATAACTACGCGGAAAATGACAACATTCTGGATCTCTCCTTCCAGGAGCTGGATGGAATGGAATACCTGGATGTGAAGAATTATCTGGAGATGCAGGCCAAGAAGCTGCGCAATTATCTGCCTGGCTACAGTGCCGAGAGCAGCAGCTTTCGGGCGCCGGAAAGCGGGGAGACCTTCGCCTCCCTGTCCCAGAAGATCGATAATTTTATCGAGATCGAGCTGGAGCGTTACGAGGCCCTGGTCCTGGAAAACGGCCTTTCCCGGGAACGGGATACCTACCGGTCCAGAATGGAATATGCCAACCGTGTTCTGGAAACCGAGCGGAGAAAGGACATGGCCGCCCACGATGTGCGGATCGAAGCCATTGAGATGTATAACGCCTTTATGACCCGCTTTGTGCTGATCCCCACCTACGACACCAATAGGGAATTTTATATGTCCAGAACAAAGGTGGGGGTGGACTATTTTGCGGCCGAGGCCAAGGAGCATCTGGCCTCCGCTGCCGAGCTGGGGGAGGAGATGGAGCACAACACCTATGCCTCCCAGCAGATCGGCGGCGCCTCGGCAGCCTCTGCCGCCTGGGTCCAGGCGGACCAGCGCATTGGGGAGCTGAAGGAGGAGCTGCTTCGCCTCTCTGACCAGTGCCGGGAGCTTTGCGGCGCCTACGTCCAGGAAAAGAGGGACGGTTATATCCAGGTCTGTTTTACCACTCCCTCCCTGGGGAAAAAGGTGGTACTCTCCCTGCTGCTCACAATGCTGTTCACCGCGGCCCTGGCCGGGAACAGCATTCTGAAGCGGGATCGCTCCGGCCGTGTCCCCCGGCCCCGGAAAGGGGCGGGAGCCGTTAAGGAAACCCAGGAGGTGGTATTGTGAAAGAGCTTGATGTGTTCCGTTATCTGAAAAAATACCGCGCCCTGATCGCCGGCTTTTCTGTGCTGGCCGGTGTCGCCTTCTTCCTCATTGCCCAGCTGTATATCCAGCAGTATACCGCGGCCACGGTTATTGAATACACCGGCCGGCAGGCCGCCGAGGGGCGTTCCCCGGACGGGAGCCTCATCGATACCTCCGAGATCTACGCCACCAACCTGGTTGCCCAGGCCATGAAGGCCCTGGACCTGGATTATACCGAGGCCACCATGGACGAGATCCGCAGGGGGATTCAGGTGGAACCGGTGATCACAGAGGAGGATCTTATGATCCAGCAGTCCAAGCTGGACAACGGGGAGGAGGACTACGAGCTGAACCCCACCCGCTACCTGGTTTCCTTTCACTGCGGCGTGGGCAACGGCAGGGACCACCCCCGCCGGGTGCTGAACCAGATCCTCCAGGAGTATGCCAGCTATTACGGCAAGGCCCATGTCAATACCTCCCTGGCGGCCAACCCGGTCAGCGACATCACCTCCAAGGGCTATGACTACCTGGAGATGGCGGAGGTCATGGACGACACCCTCACCAGCATTACCGAGCATCTTTCGGATAAAGTGACCTGGAACGGGGAGTTCCGTTCCAGCGGGACGGGCTACAGCTTCCAGGACCTTCAGGACGAGTTTACCTTTCTGAAGGAGGTAGAGGTCCGCCAGCTTTTTTCCCGCATTCTGGCAGACCGGGTCACCAAGGACCGGGACGTGCTGCTGAGCAAATACCGGAACCGGAACAACGACCTGGGCATCTCCAATAATGCGGCCTCCTTCGAGATCGAAAAGATCCGGGGGATCATCTCCGCCTACGAGGGGGCCATGGAGGAGTTCAGCGTTCCCATCCGCACCAATACCGACGAGGAGGGCAAGGAGGAGACGGTCCTGCAGAATAACGTCCTGCCCAATGTTTATGACGACTGGAACGAGGACCAGGACGGGAACCGGGCCCCTGTGGACCGGACAGCGGAGTACGACAAGCTGCTGACCAGGTACATTGAGGACCGGACCCTTTTCGAGCACAACCTGATTGATACCGACTACAACAACTATGTGATCGAGGTGTTCGCCGGGGCCCCGTCCAGTTCCTCCCCCGAGGTGCAGCAGGAGCTTCAGCAGGAGATCGCCGGCCTGGCGGAAAAGATCAACGCCCTCCAGGAGATCTACTACAAGACCAACGACGAGTACAACGAGTACCTGGGGGCGCAGAATATTATGATGCTCTCCAGCGTCCGTGTCACCGAGCGGTTCCCCATCCTGATTTTTGCCATTCTGATCATGGTCATCTTTGGGGCCCTGGGCTGTGCCGGTGCGGCGCTCTTTGGCCGGATCGAGGACTTTATCGAATACTACGCCTTTACCAACAAGGTGGATGGCCTGCCCAACCGGGCCAAGTGCGACCAGTTTATCGCCGCCCGTGAAAAGCGGCCGATCCCGGAGGACTTTGCCTGTGTCGTTCTGAAGCTGGCAAACCTCCAGGCAGAAAACGCCCGCCTGGGCCGGGAGGGCGGCGACCGGATGATCAAGGACTTTGTAGAGGTGCTGACCTCCGTCTTTATCCCGTCCGCCAAGGTCTTTGTCGCCAACAACGGCGCGGGACAGTACCTGGTCTTTGCCGAATCGCTGAAGCAGGAGCAGGTGGACGCGGCCCTTTTCCAGATTGGTGTGATCCTGGAGGAAACCGCCAAGGAGCGCGGCTACCGCATTGACCTGCAAACCGGGTCCGCCTGTGCCGGGGAGGAAAGCTGCCACTTTATCCGCGAGCTTCTTTCCATCGCCATGAAGCGGGTAGGGGGCGCCCCGGCCGGTGCCGCCGGAAAGGTGCCTGTCACCGTTTGACAGGGACAACAGCAAAGGAGGAGGGATCCCGTTTGACAGCGGTCGTTTACTTTGGCCTTGCTGCCGCCATGTTTGCCCTGCAGGATGCCTATTTCCTTCTGGGCGGCGGGGAGTACAGCCTGAAAAACCTGTGTGCCCTGGGCATCCTGTTCCTTTGTCTTTTGGATTTTATCGGCACGGTGCGTCTGGGCAGGGGGATGGTTCTGGTGCGCCACTCCCTGGTCCAGATGCTCCCCTGCCTGGTCCCCCTGGTCTTTTCCTGTTTGATCTGGGTGGTCTCCGGGGCGGATGTTTCCGCCATTCTCAACGGCGTCACCATGATCCTGCCCCAGCTGCTGTCGGTTTGTGTAGCCGCGGCCACCCTGTATCTTTTCGGTGCCAGGGGGATCTGGTACTGCCTGGGGGCCATGTGTGCAGCCAACTTCATCCAGGTCCTGGTGGTGATCTGGCAGGGGGGACTGGGACCCTTTCTGGAGGAGTTCTATACCCTGCTGGTCACCTTCAGCAAGGAGACCGGCCCCCTGATGGAAAAGCTGGAGACCCACGATCTGACCTTCGCCTTTGGTCCCTTCCTTATTTATCTGTTTCTCCACTGGAAGGAATCCCCCCGCCCCTCCCTTTGGCTGACGGTGGTCACCCTCTTTTTCCTCATTGGACTGAAGCGGATCGCCATCCCGGCCATTGTCCTGGGCCTTTTGGCGGCCTGGCTGCTGCAGCTGCTGCCGGAAAAGGCGGCGCGGCAAACCGCCCTTTGTGCCGCCCTGGTGATGATCGTTGTCAGCTTCCTGTACATTGCGGGGATCCGTTACGGCCTTTTCCCCTACCTGGAGGAGCATTTTGGCATCGATACCAAGGGGCGGACCGCCCTTTTTGCCCATGTGGAGCCTTACTATGACATCAGCTTCACCTATATGGGCCGGGGAACAGGGTTTGAGCGGTACGTGGAATGGTTTAGCGGCACAGAGCACCAGACCCCCCTGCGCACCCAGACCCAGATCCACAACGATTTCCTGCGGATGTACCTGAACATTGGGTTTATCGGCTACTGGGTCTGGATCCTAAGCTGGCTTCCGGTGCGCCTCCGGTACTGGTTCCGCCAGGGAGGAAAAAATGCCGGGTGCCTCTTTTTGGGGGTCTGTGTTTACTGCTTTGTCCTGTACGCCACAGACAATACCATCTACTACCCCTACACCATGATGGCCTGTGCCCTGATCCCCATGTCCTACCGCCTGGATTCCCTTTCGGAGGCTGCTTTGGACGAATGCAGCCGGGGATGGGAGGAAAGGGGGCAGAGAAGGGCAAGGCTCCCGAAGCCGGGGGAGGGACCGTTTTGAAACGAAGGACCCCCAAGCTCTGCTTTGCGGCTTCCTCCGGCGGGCACCTGGAGGAGCTGATGATGCTGCGCCCCCTGATGGACCGGTATGACAGCTTTTTGGTGACAGAGCAGACCAGCTACCAGGCTGCCGGGGGAGAGATCCGCCAATACCACCTTCTCCAGGTGAACCGCCGGGAAAAGAGCTGTGTTCCAAGGCTGCTGGTCAATGCCTTCCGCTCCCTGAAAATTATGGGAACGGAACGGCCGGATGTTGTGCTCTGCACCGGCGCCCTGGCAACCATCCCCCTCTGCCTGCTTTGCAAGCTGCTGGGGAAAAAGCTGGTTTTTATCGAGTCCTATGCCAAGGTCACCACCCCCACCCTCACCGGAAGGCTCCTTTACCCCTTTGCCGACCGGTTTTATATCCAGTGGCCGGAGCTGCAAGGGTACTACCCCCGGGCGGTTTGTGTTGGCAGTATTTATTGAGGTGACAGCGGATGATATTTGTTACGGTGGGCTCCCAGAAGTTTCCCTTTGACCGCCTGGTGCAAAGGGTGGATGAACTGGCCGGGGAGGGGATCATCCGGGAGGAGGTGATCATCCAGACAGGGGCCTGTAGGTACCGGCCCCGCCATTGCCGTTACCAGGCGTATTTTGACCGGGAACGCTTTGAGGAGCTTCTGGAACGGTGCAGCATTGTCATCACCCACGGCGGTGCGGGGACCATCGTAACCGCCCTGCGCCGGCAGAAGAAGGTGATCGTGGTTCCGCGGCTGGCCCGGTACGGGGAGCATGTGGACGACCACCAGCTCCAGCTGATGGAGGCCCTGGGAAAACAGGGGCAGCTCTGCCCCTGCCCGGAGACCGGCCGCCTGGCAGAGGCGCTGGAGGAGGCCGGGAGCCGCTCCTACAATGGCTTCCGGTCCAATACAGAGGGCTTCCTCGCTTCGGTGGAGGAGTACCTTTCCACCCTGTAGCTGCTAAAGAAAGGGGGGCGGCCGTTGAAACGGATCCTGGAGGTAGGGCCCAGCGAAACAGGCTCCCGGGGCGGAATGGCCGGGGTCATCCGGGGACTTCGGGAAAGTGAAGGGCTGAACCGGGAGTTTACTGTCCACAGCTTTCCCTCCTACATAGATGGCAGCCTGCCGGTGAGGCTGGCTTATTCCCTTTACGGCCTGCTGCGCTTCTGGCTGCTGGGAAGAAATTATGATATCGTCCATCTTCACACGGCGGAAAAGGGCAGCACCTTCCGGAAAAGCCTTTACCTTCGGGCGGCCAAGAGGGCCGGGGCCAAGGTGGTGGTCCATATCCACGGTGCGGAATACCTGACCTTCTACGATGCCCTGGGCAGGCGGGGGAAGGGAGTGGTGGAGGACTTCTTCCGCCAGGCGGATCTGGTGCTGGCCCTGTCGGACAGCTGGAAAAGGGAGCTGGAGGCCCGCTTTTCCATGAAGGCCTGTGAAACGCTGTATAACGGGGTGGAGCCTTCTCTGTTTGAACAGGGGGCAGGGGACCCGGCGGAGCACCGGCGGGATTTTCTGATGCTGGGCAGGCTGGGGGAGCGCAAGGGAACCTATGACCTGATCGAAGCCATGGAGCTGGCGCTTCGCCGGGACCCGGAGCTTACCCTTTGTCTGGCCGGGGATGGGGAGGTGGAGAAGGTCCGGGCCCTGGTGGCAGAAAAGGGACTGGAAAACAGCATTACCGTGACGGGGTGGATCGGCCGGGAGGAAACGCTGAAGCGGCTGGGAAAGGCGGCCACAGTGGTGCTGCCCTCCTACCACGAGGGCCTGCCCCTTTCTATCCTGGAGGGGATGGCGGCGGGGAAGGCCATTTTAAGCACCACCGCAGGGGCCATCCCGGAGGCGGTCACCGGGGAGAACGGCATTCTGGTGGAACCGGGGGATGTTCCTGCCCTGGCGGAGGGGCTTCTCCGCCTCAGCGGGGATGTGGAGCTTCTCCGCGCCATCTCCCGGAACAACCGGCAGCGGGTAAAACAGCTTTTTTCCCTGGAACAGATGCACAGCCGCCTGGCGGGCCAGTACCGCCGGCTGCTGGAGGAGGTGGAAGAATGGACCCCCTGATCACCGTGGTGGTGCCGGTGTACAATGTGGAGGACTACCTGGAACGGTGCCTGGCCTCCCTGTCGGCCCAGACCCACAGCAATCTTGAGATCATCGCCGTGGACGACGCCTCCACCGACGGGAGCGGGACCCTTTGCGACCGCCTGGCGGAAAAGGAGCCCCGCCTCCAGGTGGTGCACCTTCCGGAGAACCGGGGGCCCTCTGCGGCGCGGAACGAGGGCGTCCGCAGGGCAAGGGGGGAATACCTCTCCTTTGTGGATGCCGACGACTGGGTGGAGCCGGAGCTGCTGGAACGGCTGTACCGCTCCTTGACCGAGACCGGGGCGGATGTCTCTGCCTGCGGGGCGGAGGGGATCCGGCTTCAGGATGGCCCCCCAGCGGTTTTTACCCGGGAGGAGGCCATCCGCTGCCTGGCCCGGAGCCGGCCCTTCGGCTTTGTCCCCTGGGGAAAGCTGTACCGCACCGGCCCGGTAAAGGCGACCCCCTTTGACGAAGGGGTCTTTTACAGCGAGGACCTTCTGTTTTTGTACCAGCTGTTCCAAAAGGTGGAACGGGTCAGCTACCGGCCGGACCGGCTGTATCACTATGTCTGCCGGGAGGGGAGCCAGGTACAGAGCGGCATCAACCGGCGCAGGTGCACCCTTTTGGCGGTCAATGATCTGATCTGTGGGGATGCGGCGGTCCGTTTTCCCGAAGCCCTGGAGGAGTTCCGCCAGACTGCCCTGGAGGCGGTCCGGTGTATGGCGGTGCTGGCGGTGAAGAAGGGGGCGTCGGAGGGGCGGCTGTGGGATTATCTGAAGCTGCTCCAAGGGAACATACGGCGGCACTTCAGCTGGAAGGCCCTGACCCTCTGTCCCCGGGGGAGGGATAAGGCGGCTATTCTGGCGCTGTACACCAGCGCGGCGGCCTTCTGGGTCCTGGCGTCCGCCAGCAAATACATAGGCAGGGGGAGGGACAGGCGGGGATGACACAAAAGGAACCGCTGATCAGCGTTGTGATCCCGGTGTACAATGTGGAGCCCTACCTGGACCGGTGTCTGGCCTCCCTGGCGGCCCAGACCTACCGGCGAATAGAGCTTATTGTGATCGATGACGCCTCTGCCGATGGCAGCGGCGGGATCTGTGACCGCTGGGCGGCAAAGGAGCCGAGGCTCCAGGTGGTGCATCTTCCGGTGAACGGGGGGCTGTCTGCCGCCAGGAACGAGGGGGTGCGCAGGGCAACGGGGGAATACCTCGCCTTTGTGGATTCGGACGACCAGGTGGAGCCGGAGCTGCTGGAACAGCTGTACCGCTCCTTGACCGAGACAGGGGCGGACATAAGCATCTGCGGGACCGAGGGGATGAAGCTGCGGGAGGGGACCGCCGGGCTCCTTTCCCCGGCGGAGGCGGCGGTCTGCCTGGCAGGCCGGGGCCCCTTCCTGTGGACGGTCTGGGGCAAGCTGTACCCGGCACAGCTGGTGCGGGAGCTGCCCTTTGAAAAGCGGGCCCTTTGCTGCGAGGACCTTCTGTTTTTCTACCAGGTGCTGAAAAGGGTCCGGAGCATCGCCTTTTTGCCGGACCGGCTGTACCGGTATACCACTCGGGCAGGAAGCATGGTCAACAGCGGCATTGATGAAAAACGGTGCACTGTGCTCACCGTTCTGGACGAGATCTGCCGGGATGCGGCCGCTGCGTTTCCCCAGGCGGAGACCGCCTTCCGCCAGGTGGCCATGGACACCGGTGCGCGGCTGGCCATGGAGGCGGTAGAGAGGGGGATGTCCGGCCAGTTCCTTACCCAATACCTGGAGCGGTTCCGGGACAGTGTCCGGCGGCATTTCAGCTGGAAGGCCCTGGCCCTCTGTCCCGAAAAAAAGGGGGTGGCGGCGGAGCTGCTGCTCTGTGCCGGTGTGCCGTTTTTCCGGGGTGCCGCCGCCCTTTACAAGGGGATCAAAAGGAACCGGTGAGGGAAATTTTATGGAGCAGGTAAAGACTGTCAGCAAAAACCTGAGGCTTACCGCGGCCAGCGAGCTTGTGCTGGCCGCGTTGAAGTTTGTCTCCCGCCGGGCCTTTGTCCTTTTGCTGGGAAAGGAGTACCTGGGCCTCAGCGGATTGTTTACCGACATTCTGTCGATGCTCTCTCTGGCGGAGCTGGGGTTCAGCGTTTCCATCACCTACAGCCTTTACCGCCCGGTGGCCCAGGGGGATACCGAGATGGTCAAGTCCCTGCTGGGTCTTTACCGCCGGGTGTACCAGGCGGTTGGCGTGGTGGTCCTGGCAGTGGGGCTGGGTCTGACCCCCTTCCTGGGGTTCTTTGTCAAGGAGATGCCAAGTGATATCCCCCACATCCCCCTGATCTACGGCCTGAATGTGGTAAATGCCGGCATCTCCTATTTTTTCTCCTATAAATCCACCCTGCTGTTTGTTCATCAAAAAAAGTATGTGGATGCCATGATCCGTGCCGCGGCAGCTTTGGCCGCCACTGCGGCCCAGATCGCGGTGCTGTTCCTCACCGGGAGCTACCTGTACTACCTGGTCATTGCCATCGGGGCCACCCTGGTCCAGAACCTTGCCATATCCCGGACAGCGGACCGCCTTTACCCCTACCTGAGGGAGAAGGAGGTCCAACCTCTGCCGGCGGAAACCGTCGGGGAGCTCCGCCGCAATGTGGGGGCCATGGTCCTCCACCGCATTGGGGCAGTGGCGGTGTTCAGTACCGACAACCTGCTGATCTCGAAGTTTGTGGGAATCGTCACCACCGGGCTGTACTCCAACTATATTCTGATCCGGAATTTTCTGAATGTTGTCATCACAGCCCTGTTCGGCGCCATCACCCCCGCCCTGGGGAGGCAGAACGCCACAGCGCCGGTGGAGGAAAAGCGGGAGACCTTCCGCCAGCTCCACCTTTTTTCCGCCTGGCTGTTCGGATGGATGAGCATCTGTCTGTACTGTCTTTACGACCCCTTCCTCGACCTGTGGCTGGGGAGGGGATACCTCCTTCCCCAGCCGGTGGTGCTGCTGATCGTGGTAAATTTTTACGTGAACAGTATGCGCACCCCGGTGGCGAACACCAAAAGCGTCATGGGGCTGTTCTGGGACGAGCGGTACAAGTCCATTCTGGAGGCTGCCCTGAATCTGGTGGTGTCCGTCCTCCTTGCCAAAAGGCTGGGTATCACCGGTATCCTGGTCGGGACGCTGGTCAGCACCCTGGCGCTGCCCGTTTGGATCGAGCCCCTGGGGCTTTACCGCCACGGGCTGGGGCTCCCAGTGGGAAGATACTTCCGGGACTATCTTTTTTATCTGCTGGTGACCGTTTCTGCCGGGACAGCTACCTGGCTGGCATGCCGGATGCTCCCCGGGGGGCTGGGGGGATTTTTCCTCCGAATGCTCCTTTGCTTGACCCTGCCCAACCTGATCTACCTGGCCGTTGTCCGGAAGGTCCTTTCCGGGTGGGGGCCGCTGCTGCGGCTGATAAAGCCTCTGCTGCCGGGCAGAAACAAACAGTCCTGAAATCCAAAGGCCGCCGGCGGGAGATCCCGGACCGGCGGCCTTCTGCCTGCGCTTCGGCAAAGGGCTTATTCAGGTTTTTTGGCTGTACCGGCAGGCTTTTTTGTCAGCTGCCAGGTCAGACCGCAGGCCGCCAGCCAGACAGCGGCCGTGATGGCGCAAATGGTCAGGGTACTGACCGGCCAGGGCCAGAGCCGCAGCAGCCCGGAGGAGAGCCATACCACTGGGAACCAGGCGAAAAACCAGACCCCCAGCCGGTAGTACCTCCGGCGAAGGCCGGGGAGCTCCTCTGCCGGGGCCTGGCCGCTGCGGAGCCAGGCCTCTGCAAAAAGGATGTCCCCCAGGCTGGCCGCTGCACAAAGGGTCAGGGGGAAGGGGGCCTGCCAGGCGGCCCAGACCCCCACAGCCAGGAGCAGAAAGACCGCGTGGAGCCCCGCCAAAAACAGAAGCACCCCCTGGCGCTCCTGTTTTTCCTCCAGCTGGGTTTCGGCAGAGCGGACCGCAGGCAGGTCGCGGTCGCTTTGATAGCCGTCATGGAGCAGATAGTCGGTGCTCACCCCAAACAGCCTGCTGATCTCCAGCAGATTGCCGCAGTCGGGCAGCACCCCCTCGTTTTCCCACCGGGATACCGCCTGCCGGCTGACCCCCAGCTTTTCGGCCAGATCTTCCTGAGACAGCTTCCCATCCCTGCGAAGCTGCAAAAGCTTTTCTCCAAATGTCATCACAGAAAACCTCCTTTTTCGTACTGTCTCTATTTTACCTCCAATCCCCCTTTATTGCCAGCACCCTTGGGTTACAATGGCGCAACCAGGTGCAGCATGGCTGCCACTCAACAGAACAGTCTGTAAAATTGCCGGAAATTTAACAAAAATTCAGGTGAAAATGCTAAAACTCCCAAAAACACAAAATCCCCGCTGCCAGGGGAAGAAAAGTCTTGAAAAAGGCGCTCCATTGCGTTAAGATATAGTGGGTGAAATTTGGTTTTCCTATCAATATATGGAGGTGTATGTATGAAAATTGGATTCACAGAAACCGTCCTCCGGGACGCGAACCAGTCCCTCATCGCCACCCGCCTGCCCTTCGCAAAGTTTGAGCCCATTCTTGGCGAGCTGGACAAGGCCGGGTACTATTCCCTGGAGTGCTGGGGCGGGGCGACCTTCGACTCCTGCCTGCGGTACCTGGACGAGGACCCCTGGGAGCGTCTGCGGAGGATTCGCGCCGCCTGCCCCAACACCAAGCTCCAGATGCTCCTGCGGGGGCAGAACCTGCTGGGGTATAAGCACTACCCCGACGATGTGGTCCGCAAGTTTGTCCAGAAGTCGGTAGAAAACGGCATGGACATCATCCGCATCTTTGATGCCCTTAACGACGTGGAAAATATCAAGGTAGCCGTGGACGAGACCCTCAAGCGGGGGGCCATTGCCTCCGGCGCCATCTGCTACACCATCAGCCCCATTCACAACCTGGAAAGCTATGTGAAGGTCGCCGCCCAGATGAAGGCCCAGGGGGTCCAGACCATCACCATTAAGGATATGGCCGGCATCATGGGTCCCACCGAGGTCTATGACCTGGTCAAGGCCATCAAGGAGGAAGTGAAGCTTCCTGTGGTGGTCCATACCCACTGCACCACCGGCCTTGGCATCGCCACCCTGATGAAGGCGGCGGAGGCGGGTGCCGACGTTCTGGATACCGCCATCTCCAGCTTCTCCGGCGGTACCAGCCAGCCCCCCACCGAGACCCTGGTCTATATGATGAAGTCCGCCGGCTTTGAGGTGGGCGTGGACGAGGGCTCCCTGAAGAAGATCAACGACTTCTTTAAGCCCATCCAGGCGGAGTACCTGAAAAGCGGCCAGCTGAACCCCGTGGTCATGACCACCGACAGCAAGGCCCTGATCTATCAGGTCCCCGGCGGTATGCTCAGCAACCTGGTGGCCCAGCTCACCGCCCAGAACAAGCTGGATAAGCTCCCCGAGGTCCTGGCCGAGACTCCTCGTGTCCGGGAAGACCTGGGTTATCCTCCCCTTGTTACCCCCATGAGCCAGATGGTAGGGGCCCAGGCCACCTCCAACGTTCTGGCAGGCCAGCGGTACAAGACCGTTTCCAAGGAGATCAAGTCCTACCTCCGGGGCGAGTACGGCACCGCCCCCGGCAAGGTCAACGAGGAGGTCCGCGCCCAGATCCTGGGGGACGAGCCGGTGATCCAGGGCCGCTATGCCGATACCCTGAAGCCCGGCTTCGAGGCCGCCAGGGCGGAGATCGGCGCCAAGGCCCGCAGTGAGGAGGATATCCTCTCCTACATTGCTTTCCCCGCCCAGGCAGAAGCCTTCTTCGACAAGCGGGAGGCCCGGGAAAAGAGCACATTCCAGTACACCATCAAACGGATCTTTGACTAAAGAGGAGGGGTACAGATGCTCTTACAAATGCTCACCGAGAGGGGGACCCTCACCTTTGGTCAGTCCCTGCTCCTCTCCGGCATCGGTATGACTGTGGTGCTGATGGAGCTGGCGATCCTTGCGGTGATGATCATTTTTCTCTCCAAGGTGCTCGCCTCGGTCACCGGCAAAAATGCGGCTCCTGCCGCTGTGGCTGCCGGTCCGGCGCCTGCTCCTGTCCCCAAGGCAGCGGCTCCCGCTCCTGCCCCTGCCGCTCCGGCGGCTCCCGCTGCCCCTGTCCGGCCCGCCGGGCTGGTGCTGGAAAATGTGGATGAACCCACCGCCGCCACCCTTATGGCTATTATCAGCGACCGCACCGGCATCCCCCTGAACCGTCTGGCCTTCCACTCCATCAAGGGGGCCCCTGTGGTCCTGGAGGGGATCGACGAGGAGACCGCCGCCGTGGTTATGGCTATTGTCAGCAAGGAGACCGGCATCCCTATGAACCGCCTGAGCTTCCAGTCTATTAAGAAAGTTGATTGAGGAGGATATTGCCATGAAATACGTTGTGAATCTGAACGGGAAGAACTACGAGGTCGAGGTCACCGAGACCCAGGCCGAGATCGTCAATACCACCCTGGCCCCCGTGGCAGCCGCTCCCGCAGCCGCCCCCGCCCCTGTGGCGGCCCCGGCTCCCGTGGCTGCTCCTGCCCCGGCGGCTGCTCCCGCTCCCGCCCCTGCCGCAGCTCCCGCCGCTGGCACCAAGGTCACTGCCCCCATGCCCGGCACCGTTCTGAAGGTGGTGGCCCCCGAGGGCACCGCGGTCAAGGCTGGGGACGTCATTCTGGTCCTGGAGGCCATGAAGATGGAGAACGACATCGTTGCCCCCGAGAATGGCACCGTCAAGCAGCTTCTGGTCTCCAAGGGCAGCTCCGTCAATACCGATGATGTTCTCGCCGTCCTGGGTTAAGCCTGGCTGAACGGAGGGAAAAGAGTATGAATTTTTTTGAGATCATCGCGCAGACCTTTGCCAACTCGGGCTTTGCGGCGATGACCTGGCAGCAGGGGGTCATGATCCTGATTTCCTTTGTCCTGCTGTACATGGCCATCAAGAAGGGCTTCGAGCCCCTTCTCCTCCTGCCCATCGCCTTCGGAATGCTTCTGGCGAACCTCCCCCTGGCGGGCCTTATGTACGATGCCACTGCCGAGGGTCTGGCCTGGTACGAATCCGGCGTCCTGCGGATCATCTACATGGGCGTTAAGTCCAGCCTGTTCCCCTGCCTGATCTTTATGGGCGTGGGCGCCATGACCGACTTTGGTCCCCTCATTGCCAATCCCATCAGCCTGCTGCTGGGGGCGGCTGCCCAGTTCGGGATCTACGTGGCCTTCACCTTCGCCAATTTCCTGGGCAATAACATCACCAACCCGGATGGTTCGCCCCTGTTTACCGCCCTGGAGGCCGCAGCCATTGGCATCATCGGCGGCGCAGATGGCCCCACAGCCATCTTCCTTGCCAACCGTCTGGCTCCGCAGCTGCTGGCACCCATCGCCGTGGCGGCCTACTCCTACATGGCCCTGATCCCCCTGATCCAGCCCCCCATTATGAGGCTGCTCACCACCGAGAAGGAGCGGAAGATCAAGATGGATCAGCTCCGCCAGGTCTCCAAGGTGGAAAAGATCATCTTCCCTGTGGTGGTCACCGTATTCTGCGTCCTGCTGCTGCCCTCTGTGGCGCCCCTTATCGGGATGCTGATGCTGGGCAACCTGTTCCGGGAGGCCGGCTGTGTGGAGCGTCTTTCTGACACCGCCCAGAATACCCTCTGCAACATTGTCACCATTATGCTGGGCACCACAGTTGGCGCCACCGCCGATGGCCTGATCTTCCTCCGGCTCCAGACAGTGGGCATCATCCTGCTGGGTCTCACCGCCTTCTGCTTCTCCACTGCCGGCGGTGTGCTGCTGGGCAAGCTCCTGTGCTACATCACCGGCGGCAAGATCAACCCCCTGATTGGCGCGGCCGGTGTTTCCGCCGTTCCCATGGCCGCCCGTGTGGCCCAGGTGGAGGGCCGCAAGGCCAACCCAACCAACTTCCTGCTGATGCACGCCATGGGCCCCAATGTGGCCGGTGTCATCGGTTCCGCGGTTGCCGCGGGCTTCCTGCTCCTGATGTTCGGGAAGTAATCACCAGATCTGTCAGTAAAAAGCGCCCGGAGCCTTGGTTTTGGCTCCGGGCGCTTTGGTTTGCCGGAAGGGGACAGGTCATGTGTTTCCGGCCAGCAGGTACTCCAGAAGGCCCTGGCAGCCCTCCAGCACATCGTCATAGGTGCGGTCGAAGTTCCCGGTGTACCAGGGATCAGCAATGTCCCGGGGGGAATCGGTGAAGTCCAGCAGCCGCCGCACCTTCCCCTGGGGATCGCCCCCTAAAATGCGGAGCATCCCGGTAAGGTTCCGCTGCTCCATACCAATAAGCCAGTCGTATTTGGAATAGTCCCGCCGGGTGAGCTGCACCGCCGTTTTCCCCCAGGTGGAGATGCCCTCCCGCTCCAGCCGCCGCCGGGTGCCGGGGTGGACGGGGTTGCCCAGCTCCTCGGTGCTGGTGGCCGCGGAGGCGATGTGAAACTGCTCTCCCAGTCCCTGCTTTTGGACAAGATCCCGGAAGACGAACTCCGCCATGGGGCTGCGGCAGATGTTCCCCAGGCAGACAAAGAGAATGCTGGTCATAGGGTGATACCTCCTGAAGGTGGGATGTGTTTTTGGGGGGTGGGTCTCTTATTGGGGCCGCCTGGTGGCGGCCTTTAGAGGGTCGCATGGACCGGCCTATGGGGCCGGTTCATGCGAGGGGGGCGGAGGTTGCAAAACACCCCACTGGGGTGTATTTGCAGGGTAGTTGGGTGCAGGGCGAGCAGGCCTGATCCCTTCGGGACCGTGGCCTACGGCCAACTTTCTTTTTTTCTTTCAAAAAGAAAGTAAGCAAAGCCTCTCCGCGCTAAGAGCT
>JAAWEO010000022.1 GCA_022794295.1 Angelakisella sp.
GTGCTGCCGCTTACCAGCGTCCGGGCTTTGGCGGCCGGAGGCTCGTTGGCCGGATTAGGTGCTTTTTTCTGCGGAAAAAAGCGGAGCCCTTCGGGCTAGTGCCGCTTCGCGGCTATGGCCTGCGGGCCAGGTTGGAACGGCTTTGGTGCCTCTGGCGGAGCCCTTCGGGCTAAGTGCTTTGGGGCGGGGGGGTGGGGATTGTTTTTTGGGGAAGGAGTAAAAATATGGAGCCGATTCATTATTTAGTCACAAAAATTGAGGGAGATTATGCTATACTAAGAACCATCGGGCGTCCGGAGGAGGTAGAGGTGCCGGTGGCGCTGGCTCTTTTGCCGGAGGGCGCTGCCGAAGGGACCCGCCTTTTGTGGGAAGATTTAGAATATACCATCATTCAGTAAGGACTGATTACATCCATGAAACTGTTTTGCGAGGAGCGGGCCATTCAGGTGAACGTGGTGGGGTACCAGTTCCCCTATGACCCCCTGCGGAGCATCTATGATAACAACTGGCTGATGGTCCGCATCCGCCTTACCGAGGGGGTGCAGACCTATGATTTTGACGACCCCTGCATGACCAGCCACGAGTTGGCCGACCTGGTGCGGGGGCTGGAGAATGTCTCCCGGGGGCTGACGGTGGAGAGCGAGGCCCAGTTTATCGAGCCGTATGTCCGTTTGCACACCCACCGGTGCGTAGGGGGGATCCTGGTCAACCTGGGGGTCGCCCTGACCGCGGAGGAGGATGACCCCAGCTTTGTGGAGCTTCAGGAGCGGCTGGAGGACAGCGACTGGGAGCGGTTCTGGGTCTCTGCCATCCTCAGTGACGAGGACTTCCAGGTGATGATCCAGCGGTTCCGGGAGATGACGGTGCGCTTCCCGGTGCGGTAGAAGGGGAGAAAAGGATGACCGGTAAGGCCAGAAACCAGGAGATCAACCGGCAGCTGGACGAGCTGTACCAAAGCGCGACCGAGGAATTTCTTTGGGAGTACCGCAGGGCCTTTCCCAACGACCCAGCGCCTCCCAGCCGCCTCAACAGGTTTGGCATCATCGACACCCAACGGTATGACGCCGCCAGCGGCCTTTTGATCATCTGCCAGGAGACCAGGGGCTGGGATAACCGGGACTTTGGGGAGGACCGCCTTCTCCGGGAATGTCTGGGGGCCATCGCCCGGGAGGGCCTGTTCCCCGAGGCGAGGCCATCCGCCCTGATGTGGTACAACCTGGGACGGTGGCTCACCTTGATAGAGGACCCTCAAAGAGACCTCCCCCGGCTGGCCCGGGAGAAGGGATCGGTCCTTCCGGCCCTGGGCAAGGCTGCCTTTACCAATCTCAACAAGGTCCGCGGGGGGAGCGCCCCCCGGGGGGCGTATTGGAAGCTGACCTATACAGGGGCGGCAAAGCGGACGCTCCAAAAGGAGCTGGAGATCCTTTGTCCCCGCCATGTTCTGCTGTGCGGCACCCAGTGGCCTTTTGTGAATTTGGTGCCGGAGTTTGATCGAAGCAAGACCCTGACCATGGATCACCCAGGCGCCCGAAAGGGTATCGCTCAAATGCTGGAGCGGCTTCGCGCCCAGCTGTAGAAAACAAACCGGAAAGGAGGAGGCCCCGTTATGCAGATCTACACCCTGTCCTTCCTTCTGGTCTTTCTGCCCCTTACCGCCCTGATCTATTATGTGGTGCCCCCTCACTACCGGACCTTTGTCCTCTTTTTGGCCTCCTTGTACTTCTACGCCTCCCTTTCCACCCTGGGCCTTGCCATTATGCTGGCCTCGGTGGGGCTGGACCTTTTGGCGGCAAAGCCTCTATTCCTTTGGGGAAAGGGGGACCGGCGGGCCCGCCTGCTTCTTTTGGCGGCGGCGGCGAAGAACATCCTCCTGTTTGTGGTCCTTTCCTCCCTCAGCCAGCTGCGGAACACCGAGATGCCCCTGGGGGTGGCGGTCTACACCTTCACCAGCCTGGGGTACCTGGTGGACCTTTACAACGGGGAAGCCGACCTGGTAGTGGACCCCTATGAATACGGCCTTTTCTGCTGCTTCTTCGGCAAGATCTATGTGGGGCCCATTCTGTCCTACAACGACTTTTCCCGGCAGCTCCGGGACTTCAGGCCATCCCTGACCAAGATCGGTACCGGGGTGGTCTTTCTCCTCCACGGTCTTGCCAAAAAGGTGATCCTGGCCGATTCTCTGGGGGTGCTGGCGGAGGAGCTGCGGGCCATCCCCTACCTGGACAAAACCGTCCTTTCGGTGTGGATGCTGATCGCCTGTGTCATCCTCCAGGTGTACTACACCCTTTCCGGCTTCAGCGATATGGCCCGGGGCATCGGGGGCATCTTCGGCCTGGAGCTGCCCGAGAACTTCCACTACCCCCTCCAGTCGGAATCGGTAACCGACTTCTTCTCCCGCTTTAACATCTCTGCCAACCGGTTTGTGCGCAAATATGTTTACGGGGCCCTGGGGGCGGAGGACAATGGCAGGCTGGCTACCACCCTGAACATTATGCTGATCACCATGCTTATGGGTCTGTGGTACGGAATACGCCTGAACTACCTGGTGTGGGGGGCCTCCCTGGGGGTGTTCATCGTCCTGGAAACGATCTGGGGGGAGGAGCTGTTCGGGCGCCTGCCCACAGCCATCAAGCGCCTTTACACCCTGGTGGTCATTGTGGTCTCCTTCGCCTGGTACTCCAGCCTCTCCCTTTCCCAGGGGCTGTTCTACCTCCAGACCATGTTCGGCCTGCGCACCTGGGACCTTCTCCGGGGGCTTACCGGGGGCGGCACCTACGCCATGCTGTGGAGCGGTGAGAGCCTTTATCTCCTGCTGAAAAACTGGCTCCTTCTGGCGGTCAGCCTTTTGGTCTGCACCAGCCTGATCCACCGCAATGCCCAGCGCCTTCACCACCGGTTCCCCCGGGTGATGGAGGGGGTCACCCTGGTGACCAACACGCTGCTCTTTACCGGGGCGCTGGCCTTTATGGCCGGGTAAAAGCCCCTTCCCAAGGGCCCCCGCCCGCTTTTCGAAGCGCGGCGCTGAAACCATTTGTCAACAAAAGGAGGTGTGCCTGTGACCGGCAAAAAGCGCCTGCTGCCCCTGGGCTTTATGTCCATCCTGTTTGTCATCGCCCTTTCCGCCTTTGCCAGGGACCCTGCCGGGGCCTGGGATATCCTCCGCCGGGGGTGGGACCACCCCGCCATTCTGGCGGAATCCCTGGAGGGATTTTTGGTGGAAAATCTCCCCTTCCGGGAGGAGCTGCGGGGGGCGGTCCTCCGCCTAGAGATGCTGGGGGGCTCTGCCGAGCAGGACGGGGTCTTTCTGGCAGGGGACGGGCTGGTGGAAAACCTGGTGGTCACCTCCAATACCTCCATCCACCGGAGCAACACCCGGCAGATCCTGGCCGCCATGGGGGAGACCTCCTCCCCGGTTTATTTCATGCTGATCCCCACCGCCTGCGCCATCTACCAGGACCAGCTGCCGGAGTACCTCCCCCTTTATAACCAGCGGGGGTATATCGAAAACACCTATAAGCAGTTTTACGGCACCGCCTCCACGGTGGATGGCTACAACGCCCTTTTGTACTCGGACAGCGACTACCTTTACTACCGGACCACCGGCGGCCTGACCACCCTGGGGGGACATGCCCTTTACCAGGCCCTGGGGGCCCGGCTGGGCTTCTCCCCCCGGCCCCTCAGCCAGTTTGAGATCAGCTACGAATCCCACGACTACTACGGGGACCTTTACCGGCGCTGGGGCTACGGCGGGGTGCGGGGGGATGTGATCGCCGCCTGCCGGGACACCCGGGGCGCTCTGCCCAGCCGGGTGCTCAGCTGGGAGCGGTTTTCCCAAAAGACCTACTACACCCTGTACCCCCGGGAGGCCGCCGCCTCCGGGGATGACCTGGATATGATCCTGGGAGGGGCCGCCCCCAGGATCGAGATCACCACAGAGGGGGGGCGGAGCAGCTCCCTGCTGGTGCTGGGGGACCGGACCGCAGTGGCCTATCTCCCCTTTTTGGCGGGGCACTACCAAAAGATCACCTTTCTGGACCTTTCCCTTCTGACAGCCAGCGAGATCGGGGCCTTCTGCCCGGATGATTATACCCAGGTGCTGTTTGCCTACTCCCTGGACACCTACCTGAACACCGAGCAGCCGGCCAAGGCATCGGAGCTGAGGTCCGGCGGCAGTTCGGAGGAGGCTGCCACAGAGGAGGACGAACTGGGAATATCTGTAAAATAATGCCGCAGCCTTGTGTATTTTCACAAGGCTGTTTGTCTTTTTATCTAATTTTGCGGAATTTATTTGGGGATGTTATTCAATGATTATGAAAAAAATCAGTTGCAATTAACGCTTTACAGTATTATAATGCAGAGTAAGTCCAAGGGCTTTTCCCTGTTGCTGTCCCAAAGTGATGGCGGACAGTGTCTGCAAGCAGTGAAAGACCCGGGCCGATGGAACCGCCCATAGGGGCCTGCTTAACATGGATAAGCACTTACCTGGAAAGGCGCGGCGGTTCCCACCAAGGCAGCGTTGTTCTTTTGGGATAACACCTGCCGGACAGGAAAGGAAACAGATGAAAATGAATATGAAACGTTTGACTGCGTGCCTGCTGGCCGCCCTGATGGTCCTTGCCATGACGGCTTGCGGCGGCAACAGCAATGCCCCTGCCAGTGACGCCGGGAACAGCACCTCCGGCGGTGATGCCGGGAACGGTGCCGCCAGCGGCGAAACGATCAAGATCGGCTGTCTGGCCCCCCTCACCGGGGAGGTCTCGGTTTACGGCATTGCCACCTCCCAGGGGATCAAAATGGGGGTGGACGAGATCAATGCCGCAGGCGGGATCGATGGCCGGATGATCGAGCTGATCACCCTGGACGAGAAGGGCGACGCCACCGAGGCCGTTAACGCCTACAACAGCCTGGTGGACCAGGGGGTGGTTGCCATTATCGGTGACGTCACCTCCAAGCCCTGCATCGCGGTGGCAGAGCTGGCTGCCGAGGACAACATGCCCATGCTTACCGCCACCGGCACCGCTGCCGAGATCACCACCATTGGCGGGAATGTCTTCCGCACCTGCTTTATGGATCCCTTCCAGGGCCAGATCATGGCTACCTTTGCCGCCGACAACCTGGGGGCCAAGAAGGTCGCCGTTATGTACGACATCGGCTCCGACTACTCCCAGGGCCTGGCCGATTCCTTTAAGGCCCAGGCCGGGGCCAAAAATATGGAGGTGACCGCCTTTGAGGGCTACGGCACCGCCGATACCGATTTCACCTCCATCCTTAATAAGATCATCGCCACCAGCCCCGACGCCATCTTTGTCCCCGATTACTACGGCGACGTTTCCCTGGCCCTGATCCAGGCCCGCACCGCCGGCTACACCGGCGCCATGCTGGGCGGTGATGGCTGGGATGGTGTCCTGGGGGCCCTGCCCGCGGACAACCTGAGCGTTGCCAACAACGGCTACTTCTCCAACCACTACGCCACCGCCGACGAGGCCGCCGCCAAGTTCCTCGCCCAGTACAAGACCCTGTTCGGCGACGACGGCAACGCCTTTGCCGCCCTGGGGTATGACTCCGCCTATATTATGGCCGACGCCATCAAGCGGGCCGGCTCCACCGATGCCGACGCCATTGTTGCCGCCCTGGCTGCCACCGACCTGGAGTGTGTCACCGGTCATGTCACCTTTGACGGCAACGGCGACCCCATCAAGAGCGTGGCTGTCACCGAGTTCAAGGATGGCGAGGCTGTTCTGAACGCCAAGGTCAGCGCATAAGATGGTTCTTCCCCCGGTGCCCGGGAAAAGAAGGGGCCGGAGGGAGACGCTTGACAGGTTACTGAAACATGCTCACAATGGGGTAGGGCGATCTGCATTGCTCTGCCCCATTGGGTTATTCCGGCAGGTTTCCGGTGTGTTTTCCCGGGCGCGGCCCGGCATTTTTGGAATTGGGAGGGAATCGCCGCGTATGGTTCTGATCGTACTCATTAAGCAGCTTGTCAACGGCATCCAGGTGGGCAGCATCTATGCCCTGGTGGCCCTGGGGTATACCATGGTCTATGGCATCGTCAAGCTGATCAATTTTGCCCACGGGGATTTCATCATGGTAGGGGGATACGCAGCGGTGTTTACCGTCCCCTTTTTGGTAACGCTGGGAATGCCCCCCTGGCTGTGCATCCCTGCCGCTGTGCTGGTGTGCAGCTGCATTGGCGTTCTGACAGAAAAGATAGCCTATAAGCCCCTGCGGGGGGCCCCCAGCCTGTCGGTGCTGATCACCGCCATCGCGGTCAGCCTCTGCCTGCAAAACCTGGCCCTGATCTTCTTTTCCTCCGCCCCCCGCCCCATGAGCGCCGTTTTCGACCTGAAGCCGGTGACCATTGGGAGCATCCAGTTTTCGGGCATCAGCATTCTGACCATCCTGCTGTCCCTGTCCATTATGGTGGCCCTTCAGCTCTTTATTAAGCGGACCCGCATGGGCAAGGCCATGCGGGCAGTCTCCGAGGACAGCGAGGCCGCCATCCTGATGGGCATTAACACCAACCGCACCATTAGCATCACCTTTGCCATCGGCTCCGGCCTGGCCGCCATGGCCGCCGTGATGTACTGCTCCGCCTACCCCCAGGTGCAGCCCTACATGGGCTCCATGCTGGGCCTAAAGGCCTTTATCGCCGCCGTGCTGGGGGGCATTGGCAGCATCCCCGGGGCCATGCTGGGGGGGATCGTCATCGGCCTGGTGGAAAGCCTGACCCGGCACTTTAACTCACAGCTGGCGGACGCCGTGGTCTTTGCCATCCTCATTGTTGTGCTGCTGGTAAAGCCCGCCGGCATCATGGGCAAAAATGTGGGCGAGAAAGTGTAGGTGGAGAGAATGAAAACAAAACAGCAGGTGATGAAAAGCTGGATCATCAATCTGGCCGCCATCGTCCTCCTTTACGCGCTCCTTCTTTTCGCCATGGAAACGGGGCTGATCAGCCGGTACCTCCGGGGCATTTTAATGACCATCTTCATCAACATCATCCTGGCGGCCTCCCTGAACCTGACCACCGGCTTTTTGGGCCAGATCGCCCTGGGTCACGCCGGGTTTATGTCTATCGGGGCCTACACCGCCGCCCTTTTTGTCAAGTACATAGAAAGCACCGGCGTGGTCCTCCTGGATGGGGGAAGCCCCACCCTTCAGGGGCAGCTGTTTTTCCTTCTCTCCCTGCTGGCGGGGGGACTGCTGGCGGCGGTTTTCGGCCTGCTGGTGGGCATCCCTGCCCTGCGCCTCAAGGGGGATTACCTGGCGATCATCACCCTGGGCTTTGGGGAGATCATCCGCTCCTTTATTGAAAACCTGTCCTTTACCGGCGGGGCCCAGGGCCTTAAGAAGATCCCCCGTCTTTCCACTTTGAATGTGGTGTACCTGGTCATGATCCTTTGTGTGGTGGTGATGTTCACCCTGGTGCGCAGCCGCCACGGGCGGGCCATTACCGCCATCCGGGAGGACGACATTGCCGCCGAGGCCTCCGGCATCCACAACACCTATTACAAGGTGATGGCCTTCACCGCGGCCGCCTTCTTTGCCGGTGTGGCCGGGGGGATCTACGCCCAGTACCTGGGGGTGCTGGGGGCTGCCAACTTCAACTTCAACAAGTCCATCGACATTCTGGTCATGGTGGTGCTGGGGGGGATGGGCTCCCTGACCGGGTCCATCGCTGCCGCCGTGGGCCTGACCGCCCTGCCGGAGGCCCTGCGGTTTATCCCCAATTTTTCCGATTACCGGATGCTCATTTACTCCATTGTCCTGATCATTGTCATGATCTTCAAGCCCTCCGGCCTGCTGGGCCGGTATGAGTTCTCCCTGACCCGGGTCCTGGAAAAGCTGGCCGGGAAGGGCAAAAGGGCTGCCGGGGAAGGAGGGGGTGCCAAATGAACACGCCTGTGATGAAAGCGGAAAACCTGGGCATCACCTTCGGGGGGCTCCATGCGGTCAGCGGCTTTGATATGGAGCTGTTCGAGGGGGACCTGGTGGGGCTGATCGGCCCCAACGGGGCGGGCAAGACCACCATCTTCAACCTTCTTACCGGGGTGTACCAGCCCACCGAGGGCAATGTCTACCTGGGCGGAAAATCCATGCTGGGCAAGCGCCCCCACCAAATGGTGGAGGAGGGCATCGCCCGGACCTTCCAGAACATCCGCCTGTTCAAGGACCTGACCGTGCTGGAAAATGTCAAGGTGGCCTTTAACCAGAGCATGAGCTATTCGGTGCTGGAGGGGATCCTCCGCCTGCCCAGGTACTGGAAGGAGGAGGAGGAGATCGACCGGATCGCCCGGGATATCCTTTCGGTCTTTCACATGGAGGGTGAGGTGGAGCAGAAGGCAAAGAACCTCCCCTATGGCCGCCAGCGGAAGCTGGAGATCGCCCGGGCCATTGCCACCGGGGCCAAGATCCTCCTGCTGGACGAGCCCGCCGCCGGGATGAACCCCACCGAAACCGCCGAGCTTATGGAGGCCATCTCCCTGATCCGCACCCGGTTCGGGGTGTCCATTCTGCTGATCGAGCACGACATGAGCCTGGTTATGAGCATCTGCGAGCGGATCATTGTCATCGACTACGGCCAGATCATTGCCGCGGGCACCCCCTACCAGGTGGCCAACGACCCCAGGGTCATCGGGGCCTACCTGGGCCAGGACAGCGAGTAGGGAGGGGAGAAGATGAAAGAGATCCTAAAGGTTACCGACCTGAATGTCAATTATGGCGCCATCCACGCCATCCACAATGTGAGCCTGACCGTCAACGAGGGGGAGATCGTCTCCTTGATTGGGGCCAACGGGGCGGGCAAGACCACCGTTCTGCACACCATCACCGGCCTGACCAAGGCGGCCAGCGGCAGTGTCCTGTTGGAGGGGACCGAGCTGTTGACCACCGAGCCCCACAAGATCGTCACCATGGGCATGGCCCACGTCCCGGAGGGGCGCCATGTCTTTGCCCAGATGACCGTCCTTGAGAACCTGGAGATGGGGGCCTACTTCCGCAGGGACAAGGACCAGGTGGAAAAGGACCTGGAGGATGTCCTCCGGCGCTTTCCCCGGCTGCGGGAGCGGAGCCGCCAAATGGCGGGGACCCTCTCCGGGGGGGAGCAGCAGATGCTGGCGGTGGGCCGTGCCCTAATGAGCCACCCCCGGATTCTGCTGCTGGATGAACCCTCCATGGGTCTTTCCCCCCTGCTGGTGAAGGAGATCTTCACCACCATCGAGGATGTGAACCGGGACGGGGTCACCATTCTGCTGGTGGAGCAGAACGCCAAAATGGCCCTTTCCATTGCCGACCGCGCCTATGTCCTGGAGACCGGGGACGTGGTCATGGAGGGGGAAGGCCAGGCGATGCTGAAGGACGACAATGTGCGAAAGGCCTACCTGGGGGCCTGATATTAGAGCCCATTCAAAATCTCCCCGCACACCGCTAGGGCAGGTCTTTTTCTGTCCTGCTGCGTTAAAAAATCTTGCAATACACAAAGTATTGTCGGCGATTTTTTGCCTTGCAGGGCAGAAAAATCCTTGCCCTTTCGGCATACTTGGAGATCTTGAATAGGCTCTTAGAGAGAAGGGTGGAAACTCCGCCCTTCTTTTTTTGTCCGCCCCAGGCCGGGGCCCTGTAAAGGAGGTTCAACTGCTTGTTGAATGGGAAAAATCTCCAGTTGAAAGCTTTTCCACAAAAAAAGCCGGTTTCTCCCATCGTTTTCCCGGGTTTTCCACACCTTTCCCCTGTGAATTGTTGAAAACTCCGTTGAAAATGTTGAATACCGCCAGTATACCCCTTGATTTCATGGAAAATTAAAATCCAGGATATAGCTTTTTCCCGGAAGTTTTGATATAATAACAGGGTGCTATGCTCAAAAGGAAGGATGAATCCATGAAGAAGCAAAGAAGCCCCTCCTACCAGCCCAAGCGGCGGAGGAACAGCGGGCTGCGGTCCTTTTTTGTGACGCTGCTGGGGTCGGCCGCCATCGCTGTGCTGGGGGCCGGGGTCTGGCAGCTGCTGGACCCGGTGGAATACCAGCCGCCCCTGGCCCCCCTGACATCTTCCACAGTGGCGGCCTCGGCCTCCCAGGCAGAGGGCAGGGAGCCGGAGGAAAACGGGGAGCCAAGCTCCGCCGGGGAATCGGAAGGGTCCTCCCAGGGGGAGAGCGGGGAGGCCCCGGCCCCTGACAGCACCTCTGTGCCCGAGGGATCCGGCGACCCCCAGGTGGCGGAGGGAGAATGGCTTTCCTCCAGTTACTTTGACGACGCTCTGTTTGTGGGGGATTCCATCACCGAGGGGATCAAGCTCTACGACGTTATGAACAACGCCACCGTCCTGGCCAGCACCGGGGTGAACCTGGACAGCCTGTACACCAAGGACGCCATCACCCTGTCCGATGGCAGCAAGGTGCCCATCCTGGAGGCCAGCAAGCATTACAGCCCCGGGAAGATCTACCTGATGATGGGGGTGAACAGCCTCCTGTCTGACGAGGAGACCTTCCGCGCCGCCTACGCCCGGGTGGTGGATACCCTGATCTCCCAGCACCCGGAGGCGCTCCTTTACATCCAGTCTATTCTGCCGGTGACCGCCGACTACGAGCAGCGGAAGAACGCCGTGGCGGACAACGCCAAAATCGACCGGTACAACGCCATCCTCAAGGAGCTGGCGGCGGAAAAGGGGGTCCTCTACCTGAATGTGGCAGAGGAGTTCAAGGACGCCGACGGGTGCTTGCCCAACAGCGCCAGCCCCAAGGATGGCATCCACTTCGGTTCCTCCTGGTACCGCAAGTGGTTTGATTACCTGCGCACCCATGGTGTGTCATAATTTTTCAAAGCGAGGTCTGATGAAGATGAAACGTGTGCTTGCTCTGTTCCTTTCGGTTCTGTTCGTTCTTTCCCTGGCCGCCTGCGGCGGCAAGGAGACCGCAAAAACCGCCGACCCCAAGGCCCTGGCCGATGATATGCTGAAGGCCCTGGAGCCCCAGGGGGAGACCATGGAGGTCACCGGGGATACCGCGGCCAACTACTACGACCTGGGGGATGCCGTAAAGGAGTACCGCATCTACCTGAGCACCATGTACATTGCCGAGGAGGTGGCGGTTTTCCAGGCGGCGGACGCCAAGGATGCGGACACCCTGAAGACCATGTGCGAAAACCGCATTGCCGCCCTGAAGGACAGCTTTGACGGATACCTGCCCGAGGAGTACACCGCTGTGGAGGAAAACGCCGTTGTGCTTGCCGGGGGGGACATCGTTGCCCTGGTGGTGGGGAGCAAGGACGGTGTAGCCGCCGCCAAGGCTGTCTTTGAAAAGGCCCTGGGCTGACCGCGGCAAACTCCCTTTCCCAAAGGAGGTTTTACCAATGCTCACCGAAAGCCTGATCCTTTTTGTCCTGGTGGTCATGATGTGCTACTTCACCCTGCGCAGCGGCAGCCGGGGGATCGTCCTGGCTCTTTTGCCCCTGCTGATCGTCCCCGGGGCCAACATCCTGGCCTACGGTCTGGCCCCCCAGCTGGATAAGCTTTCCCAGGCCCTCAGCGCCAACCACTGGCGGATCCTCTTTGTTCTGGGGGCCCTGGTGGTCACCATGGGGCTGGTGGGGGGCATTTCCCGGAACATCAAACGGGTGACCGCCCGCCGGGCCTATCTGTTTGTCTGCGGCGGGTTCAGCTTTCTGTTTTCCTTTTTGATTCTGGTATCGGCTCTGCCTGTTCTGTGACTGCCTGCCGGGGGATTTCCCCCGGCTTTTTTCTGGGGCGCGGGCTTGGGGCCGCCTGGGGCGGCCTGTAGAGGGTCGAATGGACCGGCCTTGTGGGCCGGTCCATTCGAGGGGGCTGTTATTGCAAAACACCCCACTGGGGTGTATTTGCAGGGTAGCTGGGTGCGGGGCGAGCAGGCTCTTACTTTCTTTTTTTCTTTCAAAAAGAAAGTAAGCAAAGAAAAATGCGCCCTCCGGTAAGGATGCGGAAGTATTTCGCCCGTTGCGACGGGCGACCAGGGCGCCGCCCTGGACCTGCCGCCCTTTGAAAAGGGCGGCCCTAAACTTTAGACCCTACGGGAGGTTGTGCAGGGCGAAAGGTTGTGCCTGGAGTCTTGGATTGGTAGGAGTTACCCCCATCCAGTCTGTCAAAGGCAGGGGAATCGTTCCGCCTTGTGCCCGTTAAGACTCCAGGCACCCACTAAGTATTCGCACAATGTTAAGGCGCGAAGCGGCGGGTAGGGTCTGAATTTTTTTTGGGAGAGTTTGTTTATTTGGAGTCGAAAGGAAGGGTGTCTCGTTATATCAATGCAGGACAGTTGCAAAAGCCGCCTGCTTTCTCCCCCGGGGGAGGAGGCCGGAGGTTCCCGGTAAGGTGGTGATGGATGGCGGAATGACGAATGAACAGTTTGGCGTGGTGGTGGAGCAGTATCAGAAACTGGTCTATACCATCTGCTACCAAATGGTCCGGGATCACTTCGAGGCGCAGAACCTGGCCCAGGAGACCTTTCTGGCCGCCTATACCCATATCGACCGGTGCCGGGAGGAGGACATGAAGCCCTGGCTCTGCCGTATCGCCGCCAATAAAGCAAAGGACCACCTGAAAAGCGCCTACGTCCGCCGGGTCCAGCTGGCCCGGGAGGACGAGGACGGGCAGGAGACCGGCCCGGGCCTTTCCGCCGCTCCGGACCCTGTAGGTCCTCCCGATGACCTTTATGTGGAACGGGAGGGGGCAGGGGAGATCCGGGAGATGATCCTTTCCCTCCATGAGCCCTACCTGAAGGTCTCGGTCCTCTACTTTTTGGAGGAAAAGCCGGTGGAGGAAATCGCCCAGACCCTGGGGCGGCCCAGAAAAACTGTACAGACCCAGCTTTACCGGGCAAAGCTGACCCTGCAAAAAATGATTCGGGAGGGAGCATTGACATGAGCGTGACGGAACAAAACCTGTTGTTTGACGACGAAACCGGATGTCTGACCGCTTTTGCCCTCCAAGGCCTTGTGGAAGGCTCCCTGGGGGAGCTGGAACGGCTGGAGGTCACCGAGCACCTTTCCTACTGCGACCTCTGTGTAGAGCGGTACACAGCCCTTCTGGCCGATGACACCCTGCTGGAGGCCCCGGAGCTCTTGAAACAGAGTGTTCTGACCAAGCTGCGCCAGCGGATGGCCCGGGCCTTTGTCAACCGTTATTTCCACATGGGGGTAGCTGCCTGCCTGACCCTGGTGCTGTGGAGCACCGGCGTCTTTGCCACCTTCGGGGAGCTGGCCCTTAGCCCGCCGCGGCTGGAGCACCCAAACATCGCCCCGGAAAAGAACGGGATCACCATCAGCCAGCGGCTGGAGGACTTTTCCGATGGCATAGGCAGCGGTCTGTATCGCTTAATGGATCGGATGAACACCATCGATTTGAGGGGAGTTTTCGCAAATGAGAAAGAGTAGACTATTCAGTCTTTTGTGCGCCTGCTGGCCAGGCGCGGGGGAGATGTATTTGGGCCTGATGAACCGGGGCGTGGCTATTATGCTCCTGTTCTGGGGGGTGGTCGTGATCGGGGCCACGGGATTTCCTCCCCCGATGTTCATCCTTCCGGTGCTGTGGTTTTATTCCTTTTTTGATACCCTTACCCTGCGCAATCTGGACTACTACGCCCTGACCGAGCTTCAGGAACGGGATGAATACTTCTTCGAGGACCTGATGGGCGGGAAATACAGCCTGCCGGAGGTGGTGGAAAAATACCGCCTGCTGATCGGCCTGGGCCTGATTCTGGCGGGGGGATACACCCTGTATGAAAAGGTGGTCCGTTTCCTTTGGAGGAGTGATATCCTTCCCGGCTGGCTTTATTCCCTTTTGGATAATCTGCCCAACATGCTCCTTTCCTTTGGCATTATTGCCCTGGGGATCTGGCTGGTGCGGGGCAAGCGGATGCCTGCCGACGAGGTAGAGGACTTCCCCCAGTACGGAAAACGGCTGGAAGGAACAAGGGAGGAAAAAGGCAATGACAAACGATCTGCTTGAGCGGGAGCTCCCCCAGGGGGAGGAGCCCGCAGAGGAAGAAACCCCGGCGGCACAGGAGGCCGGTGGGACCCCAGGGGAACAGGGACCCTTGACGCCCCCGGAGGATGCCCCGCCAGAGCAGGAAAAGACGGTGTTCGCCCCCTCGGCGTGGGAACGCCGCAGTGCCAAAAACGCTGAGGCCGATGCAAGGCGGGCCGGCCACCAGGCCCAGAAGGCCCAAAAGGAAAGCGACCGCCAGCAGCAGGCCGCCGACCGGGAGACAAAAAAGCTGGAGCTCCAGCTGGCCCGGGAGGAGCGGAAGGCCCGGGACGAGGAACGCCGCCAGGAGCAGAAGCGCCTGGACGAGGAACGCCGCCGGGAGCGCAAGGCCAGGGAGGAGGAGGAACGCCTGCTTCGCCAGGAAGAAAAGGCGAAGCGGAAAACGGTCCGCCGCGTGGGCACCATGACCCTGGGGCTTTCCCTGATTGCCATTGGCGCGGCGGTGCTGATGTATCTGGTGAACCCCGGCTTTGACCTGCGGGTTGTGGCCTACCTGGCCCCCCTGATCCTCATTGGTCTGGGGGTAGAGACCCTGATCCGGTACTTCTTCAGCAAGGACCGCACCTACCGCTTTGATTTTGCCAGCGGGGTCGTCTGTATCCTTCTGGTTATGGGCAGCTGCTTTGTGGCCCTGATCCCGGAGCTGATGTACTATGTCAGCCCGAGGCGGTTTGCCGCCGAGGAACAGCTGCTCCAGGCGGAGCGGGATAAGCTGTACCAGGCCTTCAAGGGGGAGCAGCGGGTGGCGGACTACTATGTCTATGGCGATGTCCAAAGCGGCCTTCCCTCCGCCCAAAAGGATGAAAATGGCGACTGGGTTTACCAGCTCAGCTATCTGCGGACCAATATCTCCCTTCTGGATGGCTACGAGAGCAAGGAGGATTTTGCCAGGGTCTGCCGGGAGCTGATGGACAAGGTCATCCGGGAGGATGCCTTCGGGAAGAACTTCAGCCTGTACATGGGGTGCCCGGTAAACAGCGAGGGTGTCCGGTACGAGCTGGAGGTGGACAACCGCCTCCAGCTGGAAATGGGGGTCGAGGCCCTGGCCAAGCTGACCAACGAGATCTACACCAGGCCCAGCCTGGAAAATGGCTGGCTGCCCAATGGCTACAGCGAGATCGAGGCATCCTACGGAACGGTATACGCCGAATGCTTCGCCGACCTGATAGAGAACTACAGCGAGGATGAACTGAATATCTACTACGACCTGCTAATGATGAGCGACCGCCCCGACCTGGCGATGAACTACTACAACTCCCTGAAGGACCAGGAGCAGGACCAGGAACCGCCGGAGACAGCCGGGGAACCGGAAAACAGCAGTGAGCCGCCGGCCGAGGATGCGGAAGGCAGCGAACCGCCAGCGGCGTCTGGGGAGGAAAGTCCGGTCCAGTCCTCCCCGGAGCAGGAGGATTCCCAGACGGAGCCCCCCGACGCGGCCTGAAAAACTTGCCGAACCGCAAAAGCTAAAGAAAAGAGGAGGGGCCCCCAAAAGGGTCTTTCCTCTTTTTTCCCCGGGCCAGGGGAAACGACCGCCGTTTTGCACAAAAAATCCTCCCTGATTTTGGCAGTACTCACAAGGGGATAACGGAAAGAAGTGGTTGCTATTCCCGCCGGAATTATGTATAATTGTACTAAGGCACTTCTGGCCAAGGACTTGTTTTGTGTCAAAATCGCTAGAAACGGGGCGTTCCCGTTTTTACCGGGAAGATTATCCCCTGTCCGGGGGAAAAGAAAGGGGCAAGCCATACCATGAAACAGTATATGGCGGATAAGATCAGAAATGTTGCCATCGCCGGCCACGGCGGGAGCGGGAAAACCTCCCTGGCGGAGGCCATGCTCTACCGGGCCGGAGCTACCGACCGCCTGGGCAAGGTGGCCGACGGAAATACCGTCTGCGACTGCGACCAGGAGGAGACCCGCAGAAAGGTCTCGGTGTCCTCCGCCGTGGCCCCCCTGGAGTGGAAGGACAACAAGGTGAATCTCATCGACTGCCCCGGGCTGTTCGACTTCGCCGTGGGAATGAGCGAGGGCATCCGGGCAGCGGAAAGCGTTCTCATTGTGGTTTCTGCCAAATCCGGCGTTAATGTGGGCACCGAAAAGGCCTACAAGCTGGCCACCCAAATGGGCAAGGCCAAGCTCTTTTACATCAACAAGATGGATACCGAGCACGCCGATTTTCATAAGGTGATGGAGGGGCTTCACGCCGCCTTCGGCACCAGCGCTTGCCCCATGGTGGTCCCCTATGTGGAGGACCACAAGGTGGTTTGCTACATCGACCTGCTGGACGACCGCGCCTTCTCCTACGCCGCCGATGGCAGCAAGACCAACGTGGAGATCCCGGCCGGGGCCTCCGGCATGGTCAACGCCCTGAAGGACGACATCAAGGAGGCGGTGGCCGAGACCTCCGACGAGCTGATGGATAAGTTCTTCTCCGGGGAGGAGTTTACCCAGGAGGAGATCCGCAAGGGCCTTTTGCAGGGTGTCCGGAGCGGCTCCATCGCCCCGGTATTCTGCGGCTCCGCCCTCACCACCGAAGCCATCAACCCCCTGCTCAACGCCATTGTCACCATTCTGCCCTCCGCCGCCGACAACGCCGGGGAGCAGGTAAAGACCCCCGGCGGCGATGACCTTTATCTGGACTGCAGCGGGGACGACCCCCTGGCGGCCTTTGTCTTTAAAACCGTCACCGACCCCTTTGTGGGTAAAATGTCCTACATCAAGGTGGTGGCCGGCAAGCTGACCTCCTCCTCCAACCCCACCAACGTCCGCGCCGGCGTGCCGGAGCGCATGGGCAAGATGGTCACCATCCGGGGCAAGAAGCAGGAGGACACCGACGCCATTGTGGCCGGGGATATCGGCGTGGTCTGCAAGCTTTCCGAGGCGGTCACCGGGGATTCCCTCTGCGATCCCCGCCGCCTGGTGCTCTTTGAAAAGGCCCCCTTCCCCAAGCCCAGCCTCACCATGGCCATCCAGCTCAAGGGCAAGGGGGACGAGGGCAAGATCGCCCAGGCCCTTCTGCGCCTCATGGAGGAGGACCCCGCCATCGCCTTCGAGAACAACACCGAGACCCGCCAGCAGCTGCTTTCCGGCTTGGGAGAGCAGCATCTGGATGTGATTGTCAGCAAGCTGAAGAACAAGTTCGGCATTGAGATCACCCTGACCAAGCAGCGTGTTGCCTACCGGGAGACCATCCGCAAGAAGGTAAAGGTCCAGGGCCGCCACAAGAAACAGTCCGGCGGTCACGGCCAGTTCGGTGACGTCTGGATCGAATTCGAGCCCTGCGACAGCGAGGGTCTGGTCTTTGAGGAAAACGTCTTTGGCGGCGCGGTGCCCAAGAACTTCTTCCCCGCCGTGGAAAAGGGCCTCCAGGAGTGTGTCCGCCAGGGCACCATTGCCGGGTACCCGGTGGTGGGCCTCAAGGCCACCCTGGTGGACGGGTCCTACCACCCGGTGGATTCCTCCGAAATGGCCTTTAAGACCGCCGCCTCCCTGGCCTACAAGGCGGGCCTGCCCATGGCCGGTCCTGTCCTGCTGGAGCCCATTGGCAGCCTGAAGGTCACCGTGCCCGACGCCAACACCGGCGACATCATCAGCGAGCTGAACAAGCGCCGGGGCCGCGTCCTGGGCATGAACCCCCTGAATGGCGGCTACCAGGAGATCGAGGCCGAGGTCCCCATGAGCGAAATGCTGGACTTTTCCATTGTCCTGCGCTCCATCAGCCAGGGCCGCGGTGACTTTGAGCTGAGCTTTGAGCGGTACGAGCAGCTGCCACAGATGCTGGAGGCCGCTGTCATCGAGGAGGCCAAGGCCATGCGGGCCGAGGAATAACAAAGCCACTGAATGCAGCCTACCGCCCGGGGAGGGGTGTATGGCCCTGCCCCGGACGCGGCAATATAGAAGACAGAAAAGGAGAAAAACGCTATGTCTAAGATCATGGATGCCATCCGCAGAAATTTTGACGATGCCCACTGGAACTATTCCTGCGAGGAGAGCGACCAGGACGGCGATGAAGTCATCCGTATGGGGATGCGCACCAAGCAGCTGGAAAACTGCCGTACCATTGTTGTGGGCCGCGGCGACGAGGGCTTTACCGTTTACTCCATCAGCCCCGTAAAGGTTCCCGAGGAGGCCCGCCTCCGTGTTGCCGAGTACCTGACCCGGGCTAACTACGGCCTGACCATTGGCAACTTCGAGCTGGATATGTCCGACGGTGAGGTCCGCTACAAGGTCACCAATTTCTGCGGCGACATCGACCTGGACCAGGAGGTCATCGACCGCCAGGTAGGCTGCGGCTACAGCATGATGGACCGCTACTTCCCTGGCATTATGCAGGTTATGTACAGCGGCGTTTCCCCCGAGGCCGCCATTGAGGAGGCCGAGGGTCCCCGGGAGTAATTTCCTGTACCTCTGTTCCAAAGAAAAGCCCTCCGGTTTAGCCGGGGGGCTTTTTCCCGCCCGGTAGGGGGGGAATAACGGTTTTCGCGGGGCTAACACTAAAGCTAGGGTGGCTGAAAATGCTCTAGGGTCACGACCTAGGTCGGCTTGGTTTGGCGGGGCGGTTGTGGGGGCCGCCTGGGGGCGGCCTGTAGAGGGTCGAATGGACCGGCCTTATGGGCCGGTCCATTCGAGGGGGGCTGAGGTTGCAAAACACCCCACCGGGGTGTATTTGCAGGTTAGCTGGGTAGGGGGCGAGCAGGCTTCTACTTTCTTTTTCTATCGCAAAAAGAAAGTAGCAAAGCCTCTCCGCGCTAAGAGCTGCCCCTTCGGGGCAGTTGCGCTCCGAG
>JAAWEO010000023.1 GCA_022794295.1 Angelakisella sp.
AGTAGTTCCCGCGCTTCATTGTGTAGCATACCATCATCTCCTGCCTCTGTTATACCACTGCTGTCAACTCTTGGCTTTATTTTTGATCGTTGCTATAAAACGCTGCACCCAGGACCGAGAGGCAGACACGTTCAAGAAGCGGCCCTGCGGGCCTGTCTTGAAGGGCAGGCAGACAAACCCGCCAGCGCCCGGCGCTCTCCGCGGCTGGGTGACGGTCAGTCTCGTTCCGGCCGCGGCTTGTCACTTCGCACAGACGCAAAAAAGGACGGAAAACGCTCCGTCCTTTTTTAGCGCCATATTATTAGCCGCGGCCTTAATCGAGGGATGATGCCTCATGCAGAGGAATTTCGCCCGATCTCCGCGCTAAGAGCCTCGCTGCGCTCGGTTGCGCTCCGAAACGCGCCTGCGGGCGCAGTGCGGCGGGCGACTAGGCGCTGTCCGCCCTGGACCCGGACCGGACTGATGTCCGGTGACAGAAAGGCTAGCCGGTACTGGGCGTTGGGCTTCGGATATGGTGCTGCGCTGGCAGAAACCTCGGCCGCCCTACTCCGCCGGATGCTGGCTCGCACGGGTCATCAGAGCTACCGTCTCCACATGGACTGTCCGCGGAAACAAATCCACCCCCCGTACAGACACCAAGCTGTACCCGTGCCCAGCCAGCCGCCGGAGATCCCGGGCCAGTGTGGCAGGATTGCAGGAAACCATTACCACCCGCTCCGGTGCCATGCGGGTCACAGCCATTAGTGCTGCCTCGCTGCATCCCTTCCGGGGTGGGTCTAAAACTACTACATCGGGCCGCAGCCCCTCTGCCTCCAGCTGGGCTGCTGCATCCCCTGCATCGCCACAGAGAAACCGGGCGTTGTGGATACCGCTGCGGGCAGCGTTTTTTTCTGCGTCCCTAATGGCGCTTTCTACGATCTCTACCCCAATAAGCTCCCGGGCGTCCTTCGCCATGGAAAGGCCAATGGTCCCCGCCCCGCAGTAAAGGTCCAGCAGAGTTTCCCCCGGGGAAAGGGCTGCCAGCTCCGCGGCCTGGCGGTAAAGCAGTTCCGCCCCCTGATGGTTTACCTGGTAGAAGGAAAGAGGGGAGATCTCTACCTCCACCCCCGCCAGAATGTCCCGGATGGAGGGCTCCCCGAACTGTACCCAGGTCTCCTTCCCCAAAATAACGTTGGTCCGAGCGGTGTTGGTGTTGACCAAAATGGAGGTGACCCCGGGGCAGGCAGCCAGTATGCGGCTTACCAAAAGGCGGGGTCGGGGAATCCCCTGGCCGTTTATAACCAGGCAGACCATCACCTGGCCGGTGGCCTCCCCCCACCGGAGGTAGAGGTGCCGGAACAATCCCTGGTGGGAGGTCTCGTCATAAGGCTCTTTGCCGCTTTCGTCAATGTACCGGCACACCGCCCGGGCGATCTCCCCAAAGAAAGGGGGCTGCAGGGTACACTCCCCGCCGCAGGGGATGATGGTGTGGCTCCGGGGGGCGTAAAAGCCGCAGTAGGCCCCATCCGGTCCCTTGCCAATGGGGTATTGGGCCTTGTTCCGGTAGCCGGTGGAACGGGGGGAGGGGAGCATCTTTTCCAGGGGGAGGGAAAAGCCGCCAATGCGGCTAAGGGCATCGGAGATCCATTGGCCCTTGATCCGCACCTCCTCCTGGTAGGAGATGTGCTGTAGGGAGCAGCCCCCGCACCGGCGGCAGACCGGGCAGGCGGGCTCGATTCGCTCCGGCCCGGGGGAAATGAGCTCGTGGACGATGCCGTAGCAGTAGGAGGAAAGGACCTTGACAATACGCACGGTCAGCTTGTCCCCAGGGGCGGTGCCGGGGACAAAGACGACCATTCCTTCGCAGCGGCCCACACCGCTGCCCTCGCTGCTGGAGACAGACTGGATCTCCAGCGGGATCAGGTCGTTTTTTTTCAGCATGATGAACGATCCTCCTTAAAGCCTGATCAAGATTTTACTGCCCTCTATTATAGCGGAAAGGGGCGGCTAGGTCAAAGCCTGGTTTTGCAAAGCCAGATCTCTGCCTCCAGCCGCCGGAAAAAACCGGTGGAGAAAAGGCCCACAGCCCCGGCCAGTATCCCGGTGGGGAGGAGAACAAGGGCGGGCATCGTCCGAAAGCGGTCAAACAGAAAGCCGTAGATCAGCTGTCCTGCCGGCTGGACACAAAGGGTGAGGACAGAGGTGCAGGCCATCACCTTTCCCAGCAGATGATCCGGTGTCTGGCTTTGGATCAAGGAGACAGCCAGAACCGAAAAGAAGCTCACGCCCCCCTGAAGGCCGGCAAAGGAGGCTGTCAAAAGCAGGTACCGCCCGCCTGTGTCCAGGGGAAGAAGAAAGGCCATACCTGCTGGGACTAGGAGAGCCCCCAACGCTGCCAGGGGGATCCATAGACGGGAGGCTTTGATCTTTGCACCCCAAAGTCCGGCGGCGGCACCCCCTGCGATTGCCGCTGCGGCCAGGACGCTTTCCGCCCAGCCGAGGTACCGGGGTTCCAGCCCCAGGACGGTGCGCACCAGGTAAGGAAGTCCCACCACCGCAGCCCCCACCACAAAAAAGCCGGAAAGGGCAGCCAGAAGAAGCAGCCCCGCAATGCACCTCCGCTGGACAAAAAGGAACCGGAAGCTTTCGGAAAGATCGCGGCAGGCCATGACCAAAGGGCTTCCCTCCCGGGCGGCGGGCCGGGGACGCCGGGGAAGGCGGATCAAGCATTCAAAAAGGGCGGTGACAAAAAAGCAAAGGACACTGGTCCACAGGACCGGGATCAGCCCCAGGGCTCCGTAAAGGATTCCGCCCAGGGTGGGGGCGGTCAGGCTTGCAAGAAAGGCAGCTTGATGAACGGCTGCATTGCCCTTGGCAAGGTTTTGTTCTGTGACCAGGGAGGGGATACAGGCCTGGACGGTAGGGGTCTCAAAGGCTCCAAGGGCGGCCAGAAGGATCATCAGTGTCCCAATAAGCCCCAGGGCCCGGCCCGGAGTAAACAGGACAGCGGTAAACAGCACCAAAAGGCCAGTCAGGGCGTCCAGGGCAACCATGATACACCGACGGTCCCCCCGGTCGGCAAGGACCCCGCCCAAGGGGGCCAGCAGAACGGAGGGGAGAACTGCTGCCGAAAGAAGCCCGCCAAAAACCACGGCCGAGCCGGTGGCCTCCAGGATGTAAAGGGAAAGAGCCAGGCGGAGGATGGCGTTCCCAAACAGGGAGGTAAGCTGCCCCAGGATCAGAAGAGTGAAGTCCCGGGTAAAAAGCCGTTCCTTCATGGCTGGACCTCCCCTTCCTCCGAGGCGATGTCCCCAATGACCTCCCCGGCAAAAGCGGCGGCCTCGCCCTCCAGAATGGGAAGGCCCAGACCGGTAAGGATCTCCCCGGCGAAGCGGTACTTCCGGCGAAGCTCCCCGGCAGTGGCTGGGAAGACCGAGGGCAGCAGCCAAAAATTCAACAGGGGCAGCAGCTCGGAAAGCTCCCGGGTATATTCCGTCTGGATGGAACCGTCCTGCCGCCCTTCCTCCAGCAGCTCTCGCCACAGGGGGGTGAGGATCCGCCGGTTAGCCTCCACCGCCGCTGTCAAAATAACAGGGTCCCGCAGGATCGGAACAGCCTCCCGGCTCAGCCGGTCCCGGTCTCGGTCCTCCCGGTTCAGGCGCATCAGCTCCTGTATCTTTTCCAGGGCAGAAAGGTCCTTCCGCTCCCGAACAGCCTGGAAGGGATTCCGCTCCAGGAAAAGCTGCTCGCTCAGGGCTTGCAGCAGCTCTGCCTTGCTGGAAAAAAAGCTGTAGAAAAGCCCCTTGGCGCCTCCGGCCAGCTTCATAATACCGGCGACGGAGGTCTCCTCGTATCCATTAGTAAAAAATAGAGCTTTGGCGGCGTTCATGATTTCCCGGCGCCATTCTTCCGGCGGCTTCTTGGGTGGTCTTGCCATGTGGGGCCTCCCTTTCTCAGTTATTGACTTATGGTCAATAATAATTATAGCAAAGGGCAGGTCGAATGTCAAGGCCCCAGGCAGGCAGAACAGGACTTTGCGAATGAGTTGATAAAATCCCATAGAGATCCATCTCGAGAACCTCCCATTCCACAGGCACTTCTATCAGCACAAGGGGCAAAAGGGCATAAAAACAAGCCCATTCCGGTTCGGCTGGCGCCGGAAATGGGCTTGCTGCTTTTTATAGAAGGCCATGGCGCTCCCGGTAGTCGGCCAGCAGCAAATCGACCATTCTGCCGTAGGTGGCTACCCCCTGGGGCTGGCTGTTTACCTTCAGGTAGGTATCGTTTACCTTGGTGGAAAACTCCCCGAAGGAGGTGTGATGGGCCCGGTAATAGGCGGAGCTTGCGGCAAAGTCCCGGCGGAGGCCTTCCCCGGCGTTTTCCATCACCTGGAGGTACCGTTCCGGGTCCTTGCTGTAGAGGGCGTTTCCCGTGTGGATCAGGGCGGTTGCGGCCCCGCTGTACCGGAAGAAAGGATCCTCCGAGGCACGGCAGGCGGTGTAGGCCAGGAAGTTGGCCTCGTCCTCCCGCATAAAGCCGCTGATGTGGGCCAGCTCGTGGCAGGCGGCGAAGGGGATATCAAAATCGGTGGTATGGAAGTTTACGTTGGCCTCCACGGTGTAGGGGGTGAACACCCCTACGATCTCCATATAGGACATAGCCTCCGAAAAAAACACTTTTTTGGGAAGGCATCGGGTGCTAAGGGTGAAGTAGCCCTCCCACCGGGGTTCCCGGTCCATTAGAAGGCGGTAGCTTTCCCGGGCGGTAACAGCGGTTTCCCGGGTGGTGCCGGTCAGGAGACTGACCCCTGCCTCGTCCTCGGGGAGGGTCTCCCGAAGGGCGCTGGCCTCGGCCACAAGCTCCTCGCAAAGGAGGGCGAGCTGTTCCACCTCGCTGGCCCGGGGGGAGAGGCCGCTCATTTGGGTAAAGGAATAACGGTAGTAGTTAAATCCGCCTCCCAGGAGGAAAAGCAACAAAACAAAGGAGCAGGCCCCGCCGGCCAAAATCAGGTAATCGCCCAGGATCCGCAGCCGCCTGCCCTTTCCCCGGAGCATCCCCCGAAGGAAAAAGCCCAGCCAGAGCAGCCCCAAAAGGATAGCCGCAAGGATCAGGACCTCCGCCAGGGAAAAGGGCAGGAGGGAGGTAACGGTCAGGAAGGTGCCTGCCCAGGCGGGGTAGAAGCTTCTGGCATACCAGGCCTCCACCAGGTCAGGGCTGCTCCGGGCCAGCCAGACCAGCAGCAGCCACAGGGGCAGCAGGCCGCAGAACACGGCACAGAGGGTATGTAATTTCTTCACCGGCTTCCCCTTTCTTCCTTTACAAGACCACAATGGTGATCCCCTGATTGGTGCGGGTATAATCCCGGTCCTTAGTAAGCTCGGGGTACTGGTAGATCGCCTGCCGGGCGCTTTCATAAAAGGGGGAGAACTCGTCCCCGGGGATATAGCAGACGATTTGGCCCAAACGCTGGCGCTCCTCCAGGTCTTTCCGCACAGCGGAGCGGATAGCGCCGCCTTTCCCGGTAGAGCCATAGCCATGGATCAGTTTTACCAAATGGGTACCGGTTGCTTTTGCGGTACGGAGGGCCTGGCTGAGGAGGCTTTTGGCGGTAGCCACGGTAGGCATACCGGCCTCCAGGTTAACGACCTTCATAGTCTGCGACCTCTTTCTGTAGAAGATTTCTGCTTTTTAGTATAGCACACCTCGGGGGTAATTGCTATACTATGCGGCGCGCCGCAGTGTTGACAACTCTGCTGGGAAATACTACAATAGGAAAAGATTTCAGTGCCAGGGAAAAGGGAACGCGGTGTGAATCCGCGGCAGCCCCCGCTGTTGTAAACCGGACGAAAGGCAAAAAACCACTGGCGGTTTCCGCTGGGAAGGATGCCCGGTAGGATGAAGGTGAGCCAAAAGACCTCCCCCGGCACCGGCGCAGGATTTTCCGGGCGGGAAAAAAGTGCGGACCAGGGACACGCCCCAGGGGCGTTTTGTCCTTTGCCGTCCCGTACCCCGGAGAGCCCTGCGGCTCTCTTTTCTTTTTTTGGGAGGTGCCCCCATGGAGCTGGACCGTTATAAGGAGGCAGATGGCAGACGCCTTCGCTTTGGCTGGACCACCGGGAGCTGTGCTGCCGCTGCCGCCCGGGCCGCCGCCCGGGCCCTCCTCACCGGGGAGGAACCCGCCGCAGTCCGCTTTTCTACCCCCTCCGGGGTGGAGCTGGAGCTTCCGGTAGAGTGCCTGAACCGGGGAAGGGACCGTGCCTCCTGCGGGGTGCGCAAGGATGCCGGAGACGACCCGGATGTGACCCACGGCCTTCTGATCCGGGCGGAGGTCCGGGCAGAGCCCGGGGAGGGTCCCCTGGAGCTGCTCCTAGCCGCCGGCGAGGGTGTGGGGATCGTCACCCTCCCCGGCCTGGACCAGCCCCCTGGGGAGCCCGCCATCAACCGGGTCCCCCGGGAGATGATCCTCACTGCCCTCCGGGAGGAGGCGGAAAGGGCCGCCTTTGCCGGAAGGCTTACCGCCGCCATTTCGGTCCCCGGCGGCAAGGAGCTGGCCGAAAAGACCTTTAACCCCCGCCTGGGTATCCTGGGGGGCATCTCCATTTTGGGGACCTCCGGCCTGGTGGAGCCTATGAGCGAGACCGCCCTTGTGGCCAGCATCCGGGCGGAGCTTTCCGTCCTGGCGGCGGCGGGGGAAAAACGGGTCATCCTCACCCCCGGCAACTACGGCCGGGATTTTCTCCGGGAGGCGGAGGGCATTCCGGACCGGCTGGCGGTAAAGTGCGGCAACTTCCTGGGGGAAGCCCTGGACGCCGCTGGGGAGTTGGGCTTCCGGGAGGTCCTTCTGGCCGGGCATTTGGGCAAGCTGGTAAAGCTGGCCGGGGGGATGCTGAACACCCACTCCCGGTACGGGGACTGCCGGATGGAGCTGCTGGCCTCCCATGCCGCCCTGGCCGGGGCCTCCCGGGAGACGGTGGCCGCCCTGTTTGCCGCCCCGACCACTGTCCAGGCGGGGGATATCCTGGACCAAAAGGGGCTGCTGGCCCCGGTGATGGCCTCCCTGGCAGAAAAAACAGAGGAGGTCCTTTGCCGGAGGGCCGGAAAAGCCATTACGGCGGGAGCTGCCGCCTACCTGCCGGGACGGGGAATTATTTTATGGACCAAAAATGCCCGGGCGATCTGGGAAAATTTACAAAGTACGGAGGAAACCATATGAAAGGGACCCTTTACGGTGTCAGTGTCGGTCCGGGGGATCCGGGGCTTTTGACCCTGCGGGCGGTGGAGGTCCTCCGGGCCTGCCCGGTGATCGCCGTGCCGGTCTCCGGGGCGGGAACCAATCTGGCCCTGGAGATCGCCCGCCAGGCGGTGCCGGAGCTGGATGGCAAGGAGCTTCTGTCCCTGGACTTTCCCATGGTCCACGACAGGGCGGTCCTTGCCCAAAGCCATAACAGGGCCGCTGCCCAGGTGATGGCGGTCCTGGATCAGGGGCGGGATGTGGCTATGGTGAACCTGGGGGACGCCTCCATTTACGCCACCTACAGCCATATCCAGGGGCGGGTGCTGGCGGCGGGGGGCTACCCGGTGGTCACCATCCCCGGGGTGCCCAGCTTCTGCGCTGTGGCGGCCCGGCTGAACCTGGGGCTCACAAAGCCCCACCTCCCCCTGCACATCATCCCTGGGGGATATCCCGGGGTGGAGGATGCCCTGGACAGCCCCGGCACCAAGATCCTGATGAAGGCGGGAAAGGAGGCGGAACGCCTCCGGGCATACCTGGAGGATCACCCGGGGTGCTCCGCCAGCCTGGTAAAGGACTGCGGCCTTCCTACCGAGGCAGTCTACCGGGAACTGGGAGAGGTCCCGGGCCCCACCGGGTATTTCTCCACTGTGATCGTCAGGGAGGAGGACTGACATGGTACACTTTGTAGGAGCGGGTCCCGGCGCCCCCGACCTGATCACTCTGCGGGGGGCAAGGCTCCTGGCGGAGGCCGGACAGGTGATCTACGCCGGCAGCCTGGTAAATCCGGCCCTTTTGGAGCATACAAGGCCGGGGACCCCCTACCATGACAGCGCCCTCCTCACCCTGGAGGAGGTGCTGGCCCGGATGGAGGAGGGGGAGGCCCAGGGATGGGACACCGTGCGCCTTCACACCGGGGACCCTTCCCTGTACGGGGCGATCCGGGAGCAGATGGACGCCCTGCGGCAGCGGGGCATCCCCTTTGATGTCACCCCGGGGGTCTCCAGCTTTTCCGGGGCAGCGGCGGCCATCCCGGCGGAGTACACCCTTCCCGGGGGGAGCCAGACCCTGATCCTCACCCGGATGGCGGGGCGCACCCCGGTCCCGGAGACGGAGGCTCTTTCCGCCCTGGCCGCCCACGGTTCCTCACTGGTCCTGTTCCTTTCGGCTGGAATGGTGGAGGCGGCGGCCCGGGAGCTTTTGGCGGGTGGGACCTACACCCCGGACACACCCGCCGCCATCGTCTACAAAGCCACCTGGCCGGAGGAACGGGTGTACCCCTGTACCCTCTCCACCCTGGCAGAGACCGCCCGGGAAAATGGCGTCACCCGCACCGCCCTGATCCTGGTGGGGGAGTTCCTGGGGGAAAACTACCAGCGGAGCAAGCTGTACGACGGGGCTTTTTCCCACGGATTCCGGCAGGGGAAATAGATTCTGCCCGCCCCGCCGGCGCTTCCCCCTCCGCTGATGGAAAACACCGTCTCAGGCAGCCTTGGTCCGGCGCAGGCTGTGCCGGCAGAAGGAGAACCGTTATGACCATCCGTATCATCGCTTTCACCCCCCGGGGGACCCTCCTAGCCCGGGAGCTGGCAGCGGGACTAGAGGGGGCAGGCCACCGCTGCGAGGCCCGTTCCTTCCGCCCCTTCCCCGACGAAGCCGGTCGGCCCGTCCTCCCCTCCATGGAAAGGGAGACCCTGGCCCAGTGGACCGGGGATGCCTTTCGGGAGGCCGGCGCCCTGATCTTTGTCTCCGCCTGCGGCATTGCGGTGCGGGCCATCGCCCCCTTCCTGCAAAGCAAGCACACCGACCCCGCCGTGGCCGTCATAGACGAGGGGGGGACCTTTGTGGTCTCCCTTCTCTCCGGGCACACCGGGGGGGCCAACCGACTGGCGGCGGAGATCGCCGCATTCACCGGCGCCGCCCCGGTCATCACCACCGCCACCGACCGGGCCGGGTTCCTGGCCCTGGACGATTGGGCCGCCCGAAAGGGCTGGCGGCTGGACCGCCCGGAGGGGGTCAAGGCGGTGTCTGCCGTCCTTCTGGCTGGGAGGACCGTGACCTTCCAAAGCGATTTTCCCCTGCGGGGCCCTCTGCCCAGGGGATACCTCCCCGGGGAAATCTCCCCCCATGTCTGGTTCACCTGGAAAACCGGGGAAAAGGGAAACGCCCTCAAGGTCCTGCCCCCCGCCCTTTGGGTGGGCATCGGCTGCCGCAAGGGCGCCGGGAAGGAACAGATCGCCGCCGCGGTCTTTGCCGCCCTCCGGGAGGGGGGGCTCTCCCCCCTGGCGGTGGCGGGGGCCGCAACCATAGACCGGAAAAAATCGGAGCCCGGCCTTCTGGCTTTTTGCCGGGAGCAGGGCTGGCCTCTGAAAAGCTTTTCCCCGGAGGAGCTGGCCGCCCAGTACGGGGAATTTACCGCCTCCCCCTTTGTCCGGGAGGTCACCGGGGTTGACAACGTCTGTGAGCGGGCCGCCGTGGCCGCTGCGGATCCCAGCCCCCGCCTGCTGGTAAAAAAGACCGCCCAAAACGGCGTCACCGCCGCCGTAGCCGCCGGGGAGACCATCCTGCGCCTTGTGGAGGAAAAAAGCACAGAGGCCGCCATACTGGCACTCAACGAGGAGGAGCTGCCTTGACCAAGCTGGAGTATAAAATAAAAAGTGGGACAAGGGAGGAACAAAATGGGTAAGCTATTTATCATCGGCCTTGGCCCCGGCGGGGCCCTGGACACCACCCCCCGGGCGGAGGCCGCACTCCGGGAAAGCCAGGTCATTTTCGGCTATACCACCTATATCCACCTGATTCGGGACCGCTTCCCGGAAAAGGAGCTGGTCGCCACCCCTATGACCACCGAGGCCCAGCGGTGCCGCCTCTGCTTGGAGCGGGCCCTTCTGGGCCAGACCGCCGCCATGGTCTGCTCCGGGGACGCCGGGGTCTACGGCATGGCCGGACTGATGCACCAGATCTGCCGGAATCATCCGGAGCTGTCCATCCAGGTGATCCCCGGGGTCACCGCCGCCACCGCCGGGGCCGCCCTGCTGGGGGCGCCCCTCACCCACGATTTCGCCGTGATTTCCCTCAGCGACGCCCTCACCCCCTGGGAAACCATTGAAAGGCGGCTGCGGCTGGCGGCGGAGGGGGATTTTGTCCTCTGCCTCTACAACCCCGCCAGCAAAGCGCGGCCGGACACCCTGAAGCGGGCAGCGGCCATTCTGTTGGAGCGCCTCCCCCCAGAGACCCCCTGCGGCCTGGCCGAGAACATCTCCCGGGAGGGGGAGGCTGTCTGGCTCTGCACCCTGGGGGAGCTGGAAACACAGAAAGCCAATATGTTCACCACCGTCTTTGTGGGCAGTAGCCAGACCCAGGTGATAAACGGCAGGCTGGTAACCCCCCGGGGCTACGAGCAAAGGGGTGCCCTGTGACCAGGAAAAGGATCGCTGTCTTTGCCGGAACGGCCCAGGGGCGGGAGCTGGCTCTGGACCTCTGCGCCGGCTGGGACGAGGTATGGGTCTCGGTGGCCACCGGCTACGGCCGCGCCCTCCAGGAGGCAGGAGCGGTCCCCAAAAACCTCCGGGTCCGGGAGGGGCCCATGGACGCCGGGGAGATGGAGGCCTTTCTGCGGGTGGGCGGCTTTTTTGCCGCCGTGGACGCCACCCATCCCTATGCCTGGGAGGTGTCCCAAAACCTCCGGACCGCCTGTGAAGCCGCCGCCCTCCCCTGCTACCGCCTCCGCCGGGAGGAGACCCCCCTGCCCGGGTGCCTTCTGGCCGGGGACGCCCGGGAGGCAGCCCGCCTCTGCGCTGGGCTGCCGGGGAACATCCTTCTGACCACCGGGGCCAAGGAGCTCCCTGCTTTCTGCCGGGAGCCGGGGCTCCGGGACCGCCTGTACCCCCGGGTCCTCCCCCTGGGGGAGAGCCTGGAGGCCTGCCGCCGGGAGGGCGTTCCGCCGGGGCATATCATCGCCATGCAGGGCCCTTTTTCCCACCGGCTGAACCTGGCCCTGATGGAGCAGCTCTCCATCGCCATCCTGGTGACCAAGGACGGGGGAAAAGCGGGGGGGATGCCGGAAAAGCTCTCCGCCGCCCGGGAGCACGGGGCCGCGGTGGTGGTCATCCGCCGCCCGCCGGAAGCGGGGCGAAGCTGCACCCGGGAGGAGATCCTGGGAATATTGTCCAAGGAGAAGGAGGAACTGCCATGAAGGTGACACTGGTGGGAGCGGGGCCGGGGGCTTCGGAGCTTCTCACCCGGGCGGCCCAAGAGGCCATTGGCGGGGCGGACCTTCTGCTGGGCGCCCCCCGGCTGCTGGAGCCCTTCCGGGACGGGGGAATACCCTGCCGGGAGGGGATCCTGGCCCGGGACCTTTTGTCCGCCCTCCGGAAGGAGGCCCCCGGGAAGGCGGTGGTCCTTCTCTCCGGCGACACCGGCTTTTACAGCGGGGCAAAAAGCCTCCTGGCCCTTTTGGCCGAAGCCGGAATAGAGGCGGAGTGCCTCCCCGGCATTTCCTCCCTTCAGTACCTCTGCGCAAGGCTTTGCCGCCCCTGGGAGGATGTCTTTTCCGCCAGTGCCCACGGCAGGGCCTGTGACCCGGTGTCTCTCCTGCGGGAGCACCGGACCGTGTTCTTCCTCACCGGGGAAAAGGCGGGTCAGACCCCGGGGGACCTTTGCCGGGTCCTGGCGGACAGGGGCTTTGGGGAGGCCAAGGCCTGGGTGGGCTCCCGTCTCTCCTATGCCGGCGAGAGCGTGACCGCCGGAACGGCCGGATCCCTTGCCGGTCAAGGCTTCCCCTCCCCCAGTGTTCTTTTGGTGGAACGGGAGGCGCTTTTCTCCCCCTGGCCCTATGCCACCGGCATCCCCAACGGGGAATTCCTTCGGGGGGAGGGTATCCCTATGACCAAGGAGGAGGTGCGGGCCGCCGCCCTCCAGAAGCTCCGGGTCGCCCCCGGGGACATATTGTGGGATGTGGGGGCGGGCACCGGCAGCGTCACGGTGGAGATGGCCCGATTGGCCTGCCGGGGCCGGGTCTTTGCCGTGGAGCGCCTTTCCGCCGCCTGCGCCCTGGTCCGCCGCAACGCCCAAAAATTTGCCGTGGACAGGGGCGTCACTCTGGTGGAGGGGGAAGCCCCTGCCGCCCTGGAGGCCCTGCCGCCTCCCGACGGAGTGTTTCTGGGGGGAAGCGGCGGCAGCCTCCGGCCCATTCTGGAGCTGGTCCTGAAAAAGAACCCCCGGGCCCGGGTGGTGGTCCCCGCTGTCACCCTGGAGACCCTGGGGGAGGCCGCAGCCCTGTTCCGGGAGCTCCCCCTGGGGGAGACCAGTGTCACCCAGGTGTCTGTAGCCAGAGCCATCGTGGCCGGCTCCAGCCGCCTGATGAAGGGGCAGAACCCGGTGTTCCTGTTTGCCGGGACCGGCCTGGGGGAGGAGGAGCCATGACCCTTTCCATCCCCCGCCTGATGCTTGCCGCCCCGGCCAGCGGCAGCGGCAAGACCACCGTCACCTGCGCCCTCCTTCAGGCCCTCCGGGAGAAGGGGGAGCGCCCCGCCGCCCTGAAATGCGGCCCGGATTACATCGACCCTATGTTCCACACCGCTGTCACCGGGACCCCCGCCCGGAACCTGGACCTGTTCCTCCAGCCAAGGGCGGGGGTGCTCCGGTCCCTGGCACAGGGGTGCCGGGGGGCCTCCCTGGCGGTTCTGGAGGGGGTGATGGGGTACTACGACGGTCTGGGCGGGAATACCCCGGAGGCGGGAAGCTGGCACCTGGCCCAGGTGACCCGCACCCCGGTGGTGCTGGTCCTGCCCTGCCGGGGGATGTCCCCCCTTACCGCCGCTGCCCTGGTCCGGGGACTGCGGGACTTCCGGGAGGAAAGCGGCCTTGCCGCCCTGCTTCTCAACCGGGTGAGCCCCGGCGCCTTCCCGAAGCTGAAGGAGGTGCTGGAGCGGGAGACCGGCCTGCCGGTGGCGGGCTTCCTCCCCCCTTTGGAGGACTGTACCCTGGAGAGCCGCCACCTGGGTCTGGTGACCCCGGACGCCCTTCCCGGCCTTCGGGAAACGGTGGGGCGCCTGGCCGCCGCCCTTAGGGCCCATGCCGACCTGGAGCTCCTGCTGAGGCTGGCCCGGGAGGCCCCTCCCCTGGAGCTTCCTCCCCTCCCCCCTGTCTCCCCCGGAGGGGAGCCGGTGCCGGTGGCTATCGCCCGGGACCGGGCCTTCTCCTTTTATTATCCCGACGCTCTGGAGCTTTTGGAGGAAGCGGGAGCAGAGCTGCTGCCCTTTTCCCCCCTGGCGGACCGGTCCCTCCCCCGGGGAGCGGCGGGGCTCCTTTTGGGGGGCGGCTACCCGGAGCTGTTTGCCCGGGAGCTCTCCCGGAACCGCTCCATGACCTCCGCCATCAAAGCCGCCATCGCCGGGGGGATGCCCACCATCGCTGAGTGCGGGGGCTTTCTCTACCTTCACGACACCCTTGCCGATCCCCAAGGAACAGCCTGGCCCATGGCCGGGGTGATCCCTGCCGGGGCCGAAAATGCGGGAAGGCTCCGGCGCTTTGGCTATGGGACCCTGACCGCCGGGAAAAGCGGCCTTCTTCTGGACGCCGGGGAGAGCCTTCCGGTCCACGCTTTCCACTACTGGCAGAGCGGCAGCCAGGGAGAGGACTTCACCTTCCGAAAATCCGACGGCCGAAGCTGGCCCGAGGGCTGGCACACCGGCAGTCTTTACGCCGGGTTCCCCCACTTTCACTTTGGGGGAAGGCCGGGGCTGGCAGAGCGGTTTGCTGCCGCCTGCCGGAGACATCAAGAAAAGAAGGGAACTGACCATGACCATCACTGAAATGACCGAAAGCTGCCGCCTGCCGGATGAACAGGCGGCCCGGGAGGCGGAAGCCCGCTGGGACTCCATCGCCAAGCCCCTTCACAGTCTGGGGCTTTTGGAGGATGCCCTTGTGAAGATCTGCGCCATTACCGGCAGGGCGGACTGCTGCCTGACTCCCCGGGCGGTGGCGGTATTCTGCGCCGACAACGGAGTGGTGGCACAAGGGGTCACCCAGACCGGCCAGGAGGTCACCGCCATTGTGGCGGAGAACATGACCCGGGGGGAGGCCAGCATCTGCAAAATGGCGGCCCTGGCAGGGGCACAGGTCCTGCCGGTGGATGTGGGCATTGCCAGAAAGCCGGACTGCCCCGGCCTGCTGGACCGCCGCCAGGGCAGCGGCACCGCCGACTTCACCCTGGGGCCTGCCATGACCCGGGACCAGGCGGAGGGCGCTCTCCGGGCGGGGTATGACCTGGCCCGGGAGCTGGCCGGAAAGGGCTGCCGCCTTTTGGCCGCCGGGGAGATGGGCATCGGCAACACCACCACCAGCAGCGCCGTGGCCGCCCTCCTTTTGGGGGAGGACCCGGAGGCCCTCACCGGCCGCGGGGCAGGGCTTTCCAGCGCTGGCCTGCGAAGAAAAACCGAGGTCATCCGGGCCGGCATCGCCAAAAACCATCCCGACCCCGCCGACCCCCTGGATGTTCTTGCCAAGGTGGGAGGATTCGACCTGGCTGCCATGGCCGGCTTCTACCTGGGGGCCAGCGCCGCAGGGGTGCCGGTGATCTTAGACGGGTTTATTTCGGTGGCAGCTGCCCTGGCGGCGGTCCGTCTCGCTCCCCGGTGTATCCACGCCATGATCCCCAGCCACTGCTCCGGGGAGCCGGGGACCCACCGGATTCTGCGGGAGCTGCGCCTGGTCCCGGTCATCCAGGCGGGTCTCTGCCTGGGGGAGGGCACCGGCGCAGTGGCCCTGATGCCCCTGCTGGACATGGCCGCCGCAGTCTACCAGGGGATGCCCACCTTCGGGGAAATCCACGTAAAGGAATATCAGCCCCTGGTCTGATCCGCACCCCCCGCACCCCAAGGGTTCAACATAATCGAAGAAAAAGCAGGGGATCCGCAAAGGAGGGAAACAGATGACCGTATACCTGGAGGGCGGCAACGCCTGCGGCAAGAGCCGCTTGGGGGAGGAATGGGCCGTTTTCCTCCACCGGGGAAGCCCGGGGCCTCTCCTTTACCTGGCCACCATGGCGGCCGGAGACAGGGAGAGTCTCCGGCGGGTCGCCCGCCACCGGGCCGCCCGGGCCGGGAAGGGCTTCGAGACCATAGAGCGCCCTAAGGCGTTGGCGGGGCTGGAGCTTCCCCCTGGAGCTACCGTTCTGCTGGAGGACCTGGGGAACCTCTCGGCCAACGAGCTTTTTGGCGGCGGCGGAGAGGCGGCCCTGACCGGCGGCCTGGAGCACCTGTTCTCCCGGGCAAGGCACCTGGTGATCATCGGGAATTCGGTCTTTGAGGAAGGTCCCAGCCTCACCGGGGAGCTGGAGGGCTATCTTCGGGCCCTTTCAAAAGCCCAGGCTCTCTGTGCTGCCCGGGCAAACGCCGCTGCGGAGGTCCTCTGCGGCATCCCCCTGTGGCACAAACCTCCAGAAGAACATCCCCCTGCCGAAAGGAGGCCCCTCTGCCCGTGAAGCCGTTTCGCTCCTTGTTTATCGCCTTTTCCATGTACTCCGCCATCCCCGTGCCCCAGGTGGGTTGGGACCGGGAGGGAATGGCCCTGCCCCTTTGTTGGTTCCCCTTCATCGGTATCCCCATCGGGCTGGCCCTGTGGGGCTGGCATCTCCTTTGCCAGTGGCTCGTTTTGGGGCGACTTCTTACTGCGGCAGGGTTTACCCTTCTGCCGGTGGTCATCACCGGGGGGATCCACCTGGATGGCTTTTGTGACGCCTGTGACGCCCTGGCCTCCCGCCAGTCCCCGGAGAAAAAGCTGGAGATCATGAAGGACCCCCGCACCGGGGCCTTCGGGGTGATGGGGGTGACCGGATACCTGCTGCTCACCTGCGGGGTCTGGGACAGTTTTCTCTTTTGGTGGGAGGGCCGGTCCTTTGGGGCGGTCTGTTTGGGCTTTGTCCTTTCCCGGGCCCTCAGCGGTCTGGCAGTGGCTACCTTCCCCCTGGCAAAGCAAAGCGGTTTGGTCTACACCTTTGCCGCCGCCGCCCACAAGAAAACCGTGGCCCTGACCAATGGCCTGCTGGCGGTACTGGCGGCAGGGGGGATGCTGGCCCTAGCCCCCATTCCCGGCCTATTGGGTCTTTTGGGGGCCTCCCTGGTCCTTCTGCGGTACAGCCTGGTCTGCCGGGGGCTGGGGGGCACCACCGGGGACCTGGCGGGATATTTTCTGGAGCTTTGTGAATTGGCTGTTCTGCTGGGGGTCACCCTGGGAACGGCGCTGGAAGGGGGATTGGGATGATCCTTGTCACCGGAGGGGCGGGCCAGGGAAAACTGGCCTGGGCCCTCGCCCACAGCGGGTACACCATGGCACAGGTCACCTCCTGCCCGGGGGAAAAGGCCCCTATCCTCCAAAGCCTGGAGGAGGCGGTTCGGGAACAGCTCCGGGAGGGGAAGGACCCCGCCGGCCTCCTGCCGGAGCTGCTTACAAGGGAATATGTCCTCTGCCGGGAGGTGGGCTGCGGTTTGGTGCCTGCTGTCCCGGAGGACCGGGCCTGGCGGGAGGCAGTGGGCCGCCTTAGCTGCCGCCTGGCAGAGGAAGCGGACGGGGTGGTCCGCCTGTGGTGCGGCCTTCCCACCTGGCTGAAGGGAGGAGACCGCTGATGCCCCGCCTGGAGCTTTTGCGCCACGCCATGACCCAGGGCAACCTGGAGGGCCGCTGGACCGGCACCACCGACCAAGGCCTCTGCCCGGAGGGAACGGCCCTGGCCAGACGAAACGCCCGCCCGTCTGGGGCAATCCCCCGCCGGGTCTGGGTCAGCCCCCTGCGCCGCTGCCGGGAGACCGCCGCCCTTCTCTACCCCGGAGCGGAGCAGACCCCCGTTCCCGGCTTACGGGAAACCGATTTCGGCCCCTTCGAGAACAAAAATCACCGGGAGCTGGCAGGGAACCCCCTCTACGAGGCTTGGGTCAAAAGCGTGGGGACCGCACCGGTCCCCGGCCTGGAGAGCCGGGCCCAGGTGCTGGCCCGGGCCCAGGCGGCTTTCCGGCCTATCGCCCGGGAGCTTTCCCTTTCCGGGACCGATGGTGCCATTGTTACCCACGGCGGGGTTTTGATGGCCCTGTGCGCTGCTTTTGTCAAACCGGAACGGGATTACGCCCAGTGGTGGGTCCCCTGCTGCGGGGGCTGGCTTCTGGACCTGGAGGATTGGGAACAAACGGAACGGCTCTCGGTGATCCAGGAGATCCTGCCGGAAAAGGAGAAGGACAGATGAAGATGGCCCTGGTTTTGCTGCTTGCCTTTGCTCTGGACCTCCTTCTGGGGGATCCTCTGTGGCTGCCCCACCCGGTGCGCCTGATGGGGAGGGCCATCACCCTTCTGGAGCCTTTCCTTCGCCGGATATTTCCCTCTACCCCCGGCGGGGAACGGGCCGCCGGTCTGGTCCTGGCGGTCACCCTGCCCACGGCGGCTTTTGCCGCCGGCACCGGGGTCCTGATCCTGGCGGGGCGGGTCTCTCCGCTCCTGGCCTTTGTGCTGGAGGTTTTCCTCTGCTTCCAGTGCCTGGCTGCCCGGGAGCTGCAAAAGGAAAGCCGGGAGGTCTACCGCCCGCTGGAGCAAAAGGACCTTGCCGCCGCCCGGAAGGCGGTGGGCCGCATTGTAGGCCGGGACACCGCCCAGCTGACCGCGGAGGGGGTCACCCGGGCCGCTGTGGAAACGGTGGCGGAAAACCTCTCTGACGGGGAGATCGCCCCCCTGTTTTGGATGACCCTGGGAGGCGCGCCCCTGGCCCTCTGTTACAAAGCCATCAACACCATGGACAGCATGGTGGGGTACAAAAACCAACGATACCGGTATTTTGGCACCACCGCCGCACGGCTGGACGACATTGTCAACTGGATCCCCGCACGGCTTTCGGCCGTTCTGATCCTTATCATTGCCCCCCTGGCCGGAATGGAGGGAGCCAAGCCCTGGTGGATCTGGAAACGAGACCGGCGCAAGCACGCCAGCCCCAACAGCGCCCAAACCGAAGCCGCTATGGCAGGTGTCCTGGGGGTGCAGCTGGCCGGAGACGCCTCCTACTTTGGGGAAATCCACCACAAGCCCACCCTGGGGGACGACCTGCGCCCCATCGAACCCATAGATATCCTCCGCGCCAACCGCCTTCTGCTCCTGGCCTCCCTAACCGCAGTCCTTCTGGCAGCACTCGCAAAACTTCTGTTCTGACCCCCTCCCCCCTTCTCCTCCATCCCCCCGCCCACAAGCCTTAGCCCGAAGGGCTCCGCCGGAGGCACCAAAGCCGTTCCCAACCTGGCCCGCAGGCCATTTGCCCGAAGGGCCCCGCTTTTTTCCGCAGAAAAAAGCACCTTATCCGGCCAACGAGTCTCCGGCCGCAAAAGCCCGGACGCTGGTAAGCGGGAGCACAAATCCGAGTTGCCAGCACACCCCAGCCGCCTGGCGCCATCAGTAGGAACACGCTGGTAATAGATCAAGGTACTGCCCACAACGGACCTCCAAACCGTGGGTGAGATCA
>JAAWEO010000024.1 GCA_022794295.1 Angelakisella sp.
CAGAAAGTAACCAAAGAACGCCCAGGGGTTAGGCGCGCGGACCTTCTGCGGAAGGTCCAAAAGGCCCCTTCGGGGCGGCGCGCCTCACGGGGGGACTAGCCCCCCCGTGGGCCCCCTAACCCTCCGGGGGGGATTTTGGTGCCTCCGGCGGAGCCGCTTCGCGGCAAATGCCGCCAGGCGGCTGGGGTGTGCTGGCATCTTGGATTTGTGCTGCCGCCTACCAGCGTCCGGGCTTTCGCGGCCGGAGGCTCGTTGGCCGGATTAGGTGCTTTTTTCTGCGGAAAAAAGCGGAGCCCTTTGGGCTAGAGCCGCTTCGCGGCTAAGGCCTGCGGGCCGGGGGGGTTGGTGGCTCTGGCGGTGTTCTTTGGGCTATGACTGGGGGTGGGTGGTGCATTGTCTTTTAGTTTACGGCGGGTTCTATCTTTTTCTGGAACCAGAGATACATGGCCCTTACACCGTAAAAGGCGGGGATGCCGGTTAGGGCGGTGTAGAGGCACATGGGGAGGATGTTCAGGGTGAAAAGGAGCTCGGGGCCTTCGTAGCCCCGGATGAGGAACACAAAGAAGAAGGCCACTCCTTGGGATAGGACCATGGCGGCAAAGATAAAGAGGCAGCAGTTCATCACCACCGGGCGCATGTAGCCCTGGATCAGAAGGCCCACGACCAGGCAGCAGAGGAAGAACATCAGGGCGTAGTAGCCGGAGCGGTAGTAGGAGAAAAGGTCGCAAAGCATCCCGCCAAAGGCTCCGGTCAGGGCCCCGGCAAACTCCCCTTCAAACATGGCCACCGCCACCACGAAGGCCGCAGTAAGCATGGGCTTCGTTCCGGCGATGACCAAAAGCTCCGGGGTGTTTTGGACAACACAAAGGGCGGCGGCAATCAAGGCGTAGAGGAAAAACTTCATCACCACAAACCGGTTTTTCTGCATGGCGCTACTCCTCCCCTTCCCCGTCGGCGGGCTCCGGATCCTCTCCCGAAAGGGCGGGGGCATCCTCGTCCTTGCCGCCAAAGTCGGTGATCACCAGCACCTGCTTGGCCCCCTTGATATCGGCAGCCGGGGTGATGGTGGCATAGAGGGAGAGACCGGAGGTCTCCATCTCCACGGTGTCGATTTCCCCGATGATCAGTCCCCGGGGAAGCAGTCCCCCGGTGCCGGAGGTGACAATGGTGTCCCCGGGGGTGGCGCCGCTCTCCCGGGGAAGGAACCCCAGCTTGCAGCGTCCCTCCTGGGCCAGGGGGATGGAGCCGGTAAGAATCCCGGTGTCCAGGGTGTGGATATCCACACCGCCGATGTTTACCGAGGCGTCCAGAATGGTCTGGACCTTGGAGTAGCCGTGCCCCACTTCACTGACAATCCCCACCAGCCCCTCGCTGGTGATCACCGGGCACCGGAGGGAGACCCCGTGGTAGGTGCCCACATCGATGGTAAAGGAGCCAAACCAGTCGTCCGGCGTCCGACCCACCACTGTGGCAGGCTCAAAGATCAGGTCGGAATTTCGCTCCTTGATCTCCAAAAGCTCCCGGAACTGCTCGTTTTCCATCTTTACCGTTTCGTAGTCGATAAGCTGCTCCTTCAGGTCCTGGATCTCCGCCCGGAGGGCCAGATTTTCGTCGTGGACCCGCCCCGCCGAAAGAAAAGGCCCGAACCGCTCCTCGATGGCAGCCCCCGCCGCAGCACTCATGCTGCTGATAGGGACCATCAGCATCCCCCCGGCGCTGGAAAGCAAGGGCATAAAACCCCCGGTGTAGATAGCCCGAAGTAAAAAGGAAAAAAGCACCCCCCCAACAACCAGAAGGATGCGGAATCGAAATGTCTTAAAAAAATCCTTCAAGGAAGGCACCCCCTCCCCGGGCCATAGCCCTAACTGTTAACAAAAATTTCTCCCCCGACCATACGCACTCCCCCATCCCCCCCGCCCATTAGCCGCAAAGCGGCTCCGCCGGAGGCACTAAACCCGTTCCCAACCTGCCGCCGTGCGGCATTTGCCGCGAAGCGGCTCCGCCGGAGGCACCAAAATCCCCCCGGAGGGTTAGGGGGCCCACGGAGGGACTAGCCCCCCCGTGAGGCGCGCCGCCCCGAAGGGGCCTTTTGGACCTTCCACAGAAGGTCCGCGCGCCTGACCCCTGGGCGTTCTTTGGTTACTTTCTGTCGCAACAGAAAGTGACCCCTCGCCGGGGAGGCGAAACGAGTCAATAGGTCTTTAAAACGAGACAGGAATGGCGCTCTTTGGTTACTTTCTGTCGCAACAGAAAGTGACCCTTCGCCGGGGAGGCGAAACGAGACAAATGGCCTTTAGAACGAGACAGGAATGCGAAGGGCCAGACTGACGCGTGGCAGTCAAAAGAAACGAGACTGTTAATAACAAAAGCCCATACCCAGAACCGAGAGACAGGCACGTTCAAGAAGCGGCCCTTCGGGCCTGTCTTGAAGGGCAGACAGACAAAACCGCCAGCGCCTGGCGCTCCCGCGGCTGGGTGACGGCCAGTCTCGTTCCGGCCGCGGCTTGTCACTTCGAGGCTACACAATAAAGAAAGAACAGCTCTACCATCCTTTCTGTAGCGCCATATTTTTAGCCGCGGCCTTAATCGAAGGATGCTGCCTCTAGCCGGAGAATTTCGCCCGCTGCGGCGTGCGACCAGGCGCTGTCCGCCCTGGACCCGGACCGGACTGATGTCCGGTGACAGAAAGGCTACCCGGTATTGGGCGTTGGGCTTCGGGTATGGTGCTGCTCTGGCAGAAACCTCGCTCGCCCCAGTCCGTCAAAGGCAGGCTGCAACGCCTCGCCCTGCACAGCATAGAATGAAGGAAAAGTACCCGTCAGGAGGTTTCGCCAATGCCTGTCTATTCCTATTCCCGTTCCGCCCCAGGCCCCCGCCCCCAAAAAGAATCCAGACCCCCCCAGCCTGCCCCAGGCGAAATATCCCCCAAGCCCCTCCCGGCTGTCCCCGGCCCCGCTGGCCCCGCCGGCCCCCGGGGCGAACAGGGGGAACCCGGCCCTCCCGGTCCCCCCGGCCCCCGGGGCGAACAGGGCCCCAAAGGGGAAAGAGGCGCCCCAGGCCCCGCTGGTCCTCCCGGAGCCTCCGGAGGTGACACCATTACCATCGGGCGAACCCTGCCCGGAGCGCCGGGAACCCCTCCGGCAGTGATCGACCGCACCGGAGGCCCCCACCATCTGCTGGATTTCGTCCTCCCTGGAGGCCCCCGGCGGAGCTGGGGCATCTTCCGTATCACCGGGCGGGCCGGAGGAAATGGCTCCCCCCTGCTTCTGGGGCAGGCCTCCCCGGGAGAAAGGGGCGTCCGCCTTGCCCCGGATTGCACCTCCCTGCGCCTGGAAAAGGGCCAGGTGTGGCTGGTTTCCCTTCTCCTTTCCGGCCGGGCCGAGGGGGCCCTGGACAGCTTCGCTGACCCCTGCCTTACCGTCACCCCGGCCCTGGATGGGGTCCCCCAGCCAGCCCTCGGGGCCGGGGCGCTCCTGCCCGGGGATGGGGGAAGCGGCACCGCCTCCCTCTCTGCGGTCTTTCTCCTTCCAGCCCCAAACCCCCTCTCCCTCTCCTTCCTGGGGGAGGTCTCCGCCGGGGAGCTGGCCGGCCCGGAGGGCACCGTCTCCCTTTTTTCTGTTGGGGAACTCTAGAGGAAGTCCCTGCATATCCTATGGCAGGGGCCCCGTGTCCCTACATCTTAACGATACAGGAGTGACTTCCTTATGCCTACCCCTCTTAACAACCAGGCCAGTATCCGGTACAACTACAACAACAATACCGGAACCGGCACCGCCAGCTCCAACACCGTCACCACCAATCTTCTGGACCAGTATACCCTGGCCGCCTCCAAAACCCCTCTGGCCGCTACCTTCCGGCCCGGGGAGAACACCGCCTTTGTTCTCCGCCTGGAAAACAACGGCAGCGGTGACCTGTATAATGTCACCATCTCCGACAACCTGGGGGGCGGCGGGGCCGCTGCGCCGCTTCTGTACAACCAGGGCTCTCTCCGGGTCTATGTAAACGGTGTTTTGGTCCCTGTGACCCCCACCGTGGCAGCAGGGACCCTCACCGTGGTCATCCCCGGCGTGCTCCCCGCCGGCGGCGTGGTTTTGGCAGTCTACACTGCCCAGGTTCGCCCCGATGTGGCCTTTGCCCTCCAGAGCATCACCAATACCGCCAATATCACCGCCAACGGAGGCTCCGCCGCAGGGACGCCGGTCACAGTGACCCCCGCCCCCACCGCTGTCCTCCTTCGGGATGCCTATGCCGATGTCACCCTTTATAAGGAGGCCGACAAACAGAATGTTATGGCGGGGGATTCCCTCACCTACACCTTTACCCTTACCAATGCCGGCAACCAGGCGGCGGATGATGTCACCCTTACCGATACCCTCCCTGCCGGGTATGCCGTGACCCAGGTGGAGGTCACCACCGGGGGCACCACCACCGTTCTCCCCGCAGGGGACTACACGGTGGATGCTGCCACCAATACCATCACCATTCCGGCGGCTTCCGCCACCCCCCTCACCGTCCCTGCCGCCACCAGTACCGCCCCCGGCATCACCACAGTGGCGGTTACCGGTACCGTCACCGGGACTGTGGTCACTCCCTGATCTCTCCTTTCCTCCTTACCCGGGCCCCTGCTCTGCCGGAAAGCTTATCCGGCGGGACAGGGGTCCTTTTTCCAAGGAAATGCTCCCGGCCTATGGCATCCGCTGGCGATTCATGCTATACTGTAACCATACCCAACAGATGCTAAGGAGGTTACACCTATGTTAAGGAGAAGCGGAAACGGCAGAGAGCCGGGGGAGGGGGCCCTCCGGTACAGCCCGGAGGAGCAGCTGGCGGTGGAGAAACATCTGGCGGAACAATTCGGTCCCTCGGACCGGCGCTTCCAGCAGTCCGGCCAAGGCCTTTCCGTCCCCCTCTTTCCCCCCGCCGGGGAGAGGAAGGGGTATCTTCTCTCCACCCTGGGGCTGGGGGCCGCAGTGATGGCCCCGCCGGAAGGGGAGGCCGACAAGGACCTTTGCCGCGCCGAGGTGTACCTTCCCATGGTTCCCGGATGGGAGCCCCAGGAGACAGACCCCTGGCCTGCCGGTGCCCTGGCGGAGCTGGCTGCCCTGCCCCTGGAGCAGCCCCGGTACTGGATCGGCCCCGGACGGATCCTTGAGCTGCCGGGAGAGGCCGCCCGGGGCGGTGGGCAGTGCTTTCTGCTGATCCTGCCTCCCCAGGAGCCCTGGGCAGATGCCGCTCCCTGCCCCCTGCCTGGAGGCGGGCTGGTGCAGCTTTACCAGGGGGTCCTTCTTTACCGGCAGGAGGCGGAGCTCCTGGCCGCCCGGGGGCTCCCCGCCCTTCTGGAGAAGCTGGGGGAGTGTCCGTTCCTGGCGGACCCGGAGCGAAAAAACTGCTGTGGATCGTAAAACACCTGAAATGACCCCCGGACCGGCTGCCAAGCCGGACCCCGGGGGTCGTTTGCTGTTTCATGGACTTGGCTTAGCATAATGATAGAAAAAATTGCTGGATTTCGCAATAATTTCCAGCACATTGCACAGGCGATTCGTCGAATATCCCAATTACTTTGTCCAATAATAAAGGGTTTCCACAAATTCTTTTATAACATAATGTTTTAATTATAATTTTATAATAAAGATAACACTTAACTTTTTCCTTTGCCTCAGGTATAATAGCGGTAGTCCCCTCGAATTCCCATATCCTGTGTTTATGAGGGGTAGTTCAAAGAAATGAGGAGTGTACATTATGAAAAGGTATCTCAGCATTCTCTGCATCCTGGCTCTGCTGGTAGCCATGGTTGGCTGCGGCGGCGGCAATGACGCCGGTGCCGAGCCCGCCAACGGCGAGTGGAAGTGGGAGCGCAAGATCGAGATCGTCTGCCCCTGGGGCGCCGGCGGCGGCGCTGACACCACTGTCCGCCAGTTCGCCACCCAGCTGGAGAAGGAGCTGGGCCAGAGCGTGGTTGTGAACAACGTCTCCGGTGCCGGCGGCGTTTCCGGCGTGCAGTATGCCGTGCAGCAGCCCGCCGATGGCTACACCTGGCTGCTCTGCACCCCTTCCCCCATGCTGGCCCAGATCACCAAGGCCACCGAGTTTGACGTTTACGGCAGCATCACCCCTGTTAACAACATCGTTTGGGACTGCAACGTTTTCGTTGCCGGCAAGGACGCCCCCTACAACAACTACAAAGAGCTGATGGAGTATGTGGATGCCAACCCCGGCAAGGTCCAGTGCGGCGTTATGTCCCTGACCGGTCTGGATGGCGCCTGCGTCACCGCTGCCTTTGGCGACAAGATCGAGGCTGTGGGCTACTCCGAGGGCTCCCAGCTGAACTCTGACGTGATCGGCAACCATGTTGGCCTGGCCTGCGTCGGCCCTGCCGAGGTCCTGGCCATGGTCCAGTCCGGTGACATGAAGCCCATCATGACCTGCACCGAGAAGCGCATGACCATTCCCGAGTACGCCAACACCGAGTGCGCCGGCGAGCTGAATGTTGACTGCTTCTACGGCCCCTACCGCGGCATCTTCGCCAAGAACGGCACCCCTGAGGCTGCCATCAAGGCCTTTGAGGCTGCTGCCCAGAAGGCTGTTGCCAGCGAGGAGTTCCAGAACTGGGTTGCTTCCCAGGATCTGAATCAGCGGACCGGCTGGATGGATACCGCCACCTTCCAGGCCCAGTGGAAAGCTGACTACGAGGAACTGAATCAGCTGTTCGGCGAGTAATCTCCGGCTGTTCCGGCAAGAAACGAATGGTTTTTGCCCGGCGGGATGGGATGCCGCTTTGCACCCCGCCGCCGGGCATTTTTCTAGAAACGTTTGGTGAAAACAAACGAAAGGGTGATAACCTCCATGACATTGGATCTTATCTTCAGCGCGGTATTGCTGGTATTTTCCATCTACTGCTTCTTCTTCATCGGCGCGGTGGATAACGGCACCGCCACCGAGCTGGGGGCGGCCGCCTGGCCCCGGGTGATCCTGGGCCTGATGATCGTCCTGCTGGCTGTGGGGCTTGTGAACATGATCCGGAAAAAGGACGGGAAGCTGCCCATCAGTGCCGAGGGCTGCAAGGCCTTCCTGCACAGCAAGCTTCTCATTGGTATGGTCATCTGCGCGGTTACCGCGATCGTTCTTCCCTACATTGGCTTTATCCCCACCTCCTTCCTCTTCCTGGCCGCCTATGGCGTCCTGCTGGGGGAGCGCCGGCCCCAGGTGCTGGTCATTACCGGCGTGGTGGCTACCCTGATCCTGTACATCATCTTCCAGGGACCGCTGAGCATCTTCCTGCCCAGGGGCATGTTCTTCTTCCGGAACTTCGCCCTGACCATGGAAAGCCTCATCGGTATGATACCGGGACTTTAAGAGAAGGAGGTAGAATGACAAATGCTTAATACTTTGATTTCCGGCCTCCAGATCGTCCTGACCCCCAGTACCTTCATTCTGATTTTTTTGGGTACCGTGGTTGGCGTCATCTTCGGCGCTATGCCAGGCGTTTCCGCCTCTATGGCGGTGGCCCTGGCCCTGCCCTTCGCCTACCCCATGAACGGCGTGGTGGCAATCGCCTTCCTTTGCTCGGTGTACTGCGCCTCCATCACTGGCGGCGGTATTACCGCGATCCTGTTTAAGATCCCCGGCACCCCTTCCTCCGCCCCCACCACCTTTGACGGGTACCCCATGGCACAGCGGGGCGAGGCGGGCAAGGCTCTGGGCTACTCCCTGGTGGCCTCTGCGGTAGGCGGACTGATCGCCGCCTTCTGCATGGCTATCGTCTCCAAGCCTCTGGCTGCGGTAGCCCTGAAGTTCGGCCCCGGCGAGCTGTTCGCAGTGGCCTTCCTGGGCCTTTCGGTGCTCACCTGCCTGGATAACGGCAACCTGATCAAGACCATTCTCTCCGGCCTGCTGGGTCTTTTCCTTGCCACCATCGGCATGGACCCCCAGACCGGTGTGGCCCGGTTCACCTGGGGCAGCAATACCCTTCTCTCCGGCGTGGAGATGATCCCCGTGATGATCGGTCTCTTTGCTGTCACCGAGGTGCTGAAGCAGACCGCCAAGCGGGACAAGAAGGATGATAAGGGCAGCGGTATGGATGGGCAGATGGACTACAAGACCACCATCCCCAGCGTCAAGGAATTCTTTGCTGTAAAGTGGGTCATGCTGCGGTCCTCCATCCTGGGCACCATCGTGGGTATTCTCCCCGGCGCCGGTGCCACCATTGCCTCCTTCCTTTCCTACACTGTGGAAAAGAAGATCTCCAAGCATGCAGACCAGTTCGGCACCGGTATTGCCGACGGTATCGTGGCCTCCGAGGCCGCCAACAACGCCGCCACCGGCGGCGCCATGGTGCCCCTGCTGGCCCTGGGTATCCCCGGCGGCAACGCCGCTGCCATTATGATGTCCGCCCTGGTGCTCAAGGGTGTTCAGATGGGTCCCCTGCTGGTTCAGAACCAGCCGGATTACCTGTCCTCCGTCTTTGGCTCCATGCTGATCACCAACATCATCATGGTCTTTGTCTCCCTGGCCATTGCCAAGGTGTTCGCCAAGATCCTGGCTATCCCCTATTCCATTCTGGGGCCGGTCATCGTCATGCTGGCTACCATCGGCTCCTACGCCCTGAAGAACAACACCGGCGACGTGGTGCTGATGATGTTCGCTGGTATTGTGGGCTACCTGTTTGTAAAGCTGGGTTACTCCGCCGCCGCCCTGGTCCTCGGCCTGGTGCTGGGCATCATGTGCGAGGAGAACCTCCGCCGCGCCTACCAGATCGGCGCCGGCAGCTGGAACGAGGCCATCTTCACCAAGCCCATCGCCATGGTGCTGCTGCTGGTCTGCGCCGCCATGCTGCTCTTCCCCGTTGTAAAGCCTCTGTTTGCCAAGAAAAAGGCAGAGTAAACAGACTGGATGAACAACAAAATGGCCCCCCGGCTTTTGCCGGGGGGCTTTTCTGTGGATTTTTTCTTTACAAAATCGTGGCGTCCCGGGCGTACTCCTCCAGGTAGGTGGCGTAATCGGCAAGGACCCGCTCTACCAGTTGGATCTCCTCGTCGGTGTACTGCTCCATCTTTTCGCTGAGGTAGACGTTCTCCATCCGGTGGTAGGCGTCGTGGGTGTCCACAGCGATCTTTCCCCGCTCGGTAAGCTGGCAGACCAGCTCTTTTTTGTTCCGGCCCTGGACCACGGTGAGAAGGCCCTTGCTCTCCAGACGTCGGGCCAGGCCGGAGATCACCATTTTGCTGGCCCACATCAGCTCGGCTAAGGTGGTGAGGTTGCAGTCCGGGTGCTTGTCGATCAGGTCCAGCAGGTGGATCTCGTCGGTTTTCAGGGGGATGTCGATGCCGTAATTCCGGGGAAGGGCGTCACTGACCTTCTGGATCCGGGCCAAGTGATCGATCATGGGCCGGAAGCCATAGGGCTTTTTCATTCAGATTTCCCCCCTCTCCTGATGGATTCTATTATAAAGCCTTGACAGAGAAAAGTCAATATGATTGTAATGATGTTTATTATATAGGGGCTATTCCCTGCCTGAGACAAAAAAATCAACAAATATCAGAAGATTTCCCTGTGTATTTGACACAAATCGATTTGTAATGTAAAGAATTTTACTATTTTCTATTGACAATCGACCAAGAAGCGCTATACTAATATTGTAAATGTTTTTACAATATTGATCCTCCAACAGGCAGACGACATTCCGCGCCCCGTCCCGGGGCGCAGGAGAAAGAGGTGGCGATTATGGCTTTGTTCGACAACGAATCGGTCAATCTTCCAGCACTGCGGAAAAAGGCCTACAACTACCGCTGGGCCGAGGTGGAGGAGGACGTCATCCCCCTCACCGCCGCAGACCCGGATTTTCCCGTGGCCCGGGAAATTCCGGAGGCCATTGTGGAGTATGTGGAAGATGGCTACTTTTCCTACACCCCCAAGCTGGGACTGCCCTCCTTCCGGGAGGCGATCGCCCGGCACCTACGGGAGCAGAAAGGGGAGGAGATTTCCCCGGAGCTGGTGCTCCCCATTGACAGTGCCGCCAGGGGGATGTATGTCATTGCCCAGACGGTGCTCTCCCCAGGGGACGAGGCCATCGTCTTTGATCCGGTGGACTACCTGTTTAAAAACGCGGTCCTGGCTGCCGGTGGCGTCCCGGTTTTCTTCCCCACCAAGGTCCGGGATGGCAGGGTGGATTTTTCCGGCCTGGAGCAGTATATCACCCCCAAAACAAGGATGATCTGCCTGTGCAATCCCCACAACCCCCTGGGGAAGGTTTATCCCCGGGAGGACCTGGAGCTGATCCTGTCCCTGTCGGAAAGGTACGATCTTTGGATCATGAATGACGAGATCTGGTCGGATATTATCCTGGGGGAAACCCCCTTCCTCAGCATTCTGTCCCTGGGGGCGGAACGGAACCGGCGCACCCTTTCGGTCTATGGCTTTTCCAAGGCCTACGGGGTGGCGGGGCTGCGTATCGGGGCCATCTACTGCACCGACGGGGAGGTGTTCCGGCGCATTCTGGATACCTCCGGGGTGCTGACTACAGCGGGGGGGATCTCCTCCCTGTCCCAGGTAGCCGGTACGGCCTGCCTGGATAAGGCCCGCTATTGGACCGAGGCCTTTCTGGAGCACCTTCGCGGCAACTGCGCCTATGCGGTGGAGCGCATCAATAAAATGCCCCTGCTTTCCACCACCGCCCCGGAGGCCACCTATCTGCTGTGGATTGACATCAGAGAAACCGGCATGACCAACACCGGCTTTGTGGAATGGATGAAGCAGGAGGCGCGGTTGGCCCTGGTGGCAGGCTCCGAGACCATGTTCGGCCCCGGCGGTGCAGGCTTTGTGCGCCTCTGCTTTGCCACCAGCCGGGAGATCCTGAAGGAAGGCCTTGACCGCCTGGAAAAGGGGATACTCCTTTTAAAGGACAGGTTCTAGAGAATAACAAATCCAAGAAAAAACGGAGGGAAAAACATGAAACGGAAACAATGGCTGTCCATCTTCCTGGCTTTGGCGCTGCTCCTGTCGCTGCTAGTGGGCTGTAACAAACCCCAATCCGCGCCGGATGGCTCCGGGAGCGGCAATGCCGGGGGAGAGGAAAAGAAGGATACCCTGGTCATTGCCATGACCGGCAATCCCACCTCCCTGGATCCTGCTGGCAAGAACGACGGCGCCTCCATGGCGGTAAAGCGCCAGATGTACGATGGCCTTACCGAGCTTGACCCCGACATGAAGGAGGCCTCCCCCTGCCTGGCCGAAAGCTGGGAGTACCAGGACGATACCACCCTCATTTTCCACCTGCGCCAGGGGGTAAAGTTCCACGATGGCAGCGAGCTCACCGCCGAGGATGTGGCCTTTTCCATCCAGCGGGCCTATGACGCCGGCTTTGCCACCGCCTATATGGGGGCCTTCGACCTGGAAAAGAGTGAAGCAGTGGACACCTACACCTACAAGCTGGTGACCAAGTATCCCTCCGGCACCGTTCTGAATGTCCTTGCCTACCCCTGTCTGTTTATTACCTCCAAGGCCGCTGTGGAAGCCCTGGGGGAGGACACCGCCACCCAATGCCCCGGTACCGGCCCCTACAAGTTTGTGGACTGGGTCCAGGGGGACAGTCTGCGGCTGACCCGTTTCGAGGACTACTGGGGCACCAATGAGGGCGCCGACCACCTGCTGTTCCGGGTGATTGCCGAGACCTCCAGCCGGGTCATTGAAGTGGAAACCGGCGGCGCGGACATTGCCTACGATGTTACCGCCCTGGATATTGAACGCTACCAGAACGACGAAGCCATTACAACCTACCGCAAGCCCACCACCACCCTGATCTATATGGGGATGAACTGCTCCAAGGCTCCCTTTGACGATGTCCGGGTCCGCCAGGCAGTGTCCCACTGCGTCAACCGGGAGGACCTGGTGAATATGGTTTATGCCGGTCAGGGCCAGGCGGCCTCCAGTGTGGTCACCGCCAGCCTTTACGGATATTCCGACCAGGTGAAGCTGCCGGAGTACAACCCGGAAAAGGCCAAGGAGCTCCTGGCCCAGGCGGGCTACCCTGACGGTCTGGAAACCACCATCTGGTGCCGGGATCAGCAGATCTTTATGGACGCCGCCGAGGTGCTGGCCAACCAGCTGGAGGCCGGGGGCATCCACGCGAATATCAAGGTCATCGAATGGGCGAGCCTGCTCACCTCCCTGGAAAACAAGGAGCTGGATCTGTACCTCCTTTCCCTGGGGGTAGCCACCGGTGATGCCGGGGATGGTCTGTACCGGTACTTCTGGTCCGAAAATCCCTTCTCCAGCAACACCGCATTTTTCCAGGATGCCACCATGGACCAGATGATCACCGCCGCCAACCAGGAGGTGGACTCCGCAAAGCGGATGGAGCTGCTGCGGGATGCCCAGCAGTACGCCGCAGACAATGGCCCCTGGGCGCCCCTGGTGGATCTGGAGTCCCTTTTCCTTTCCACCTCCAAGGTGCGCAACTTCCAGGTGTATGCCAGCACTTACCAGTGCTTTAAGGATGTTTATGCTGTAAAATAGAGGCTGCTTTCATAACACCGCCGCTCCCCCGCCAGCCGGAGGGAGCGGCAATGAAAAAAGGGGGGATTTCGATGCGTATCATCCAAGGGGACCGGCTGATCACCGGCGACGGAAAGACGGTGCTGCCGCAGGGTGCGGTTCTGGTCCATCAGGGCCGGATCGCGGAGGTGGGGGAGGCCCCGCTGCTCCAGGCGGCCCACCCGGAGGCCCAGGTGGTGTCCTACCCCGGCTGTACTCTTCTGCCGGGGCTGGTGGACGCCCACGTCCATATGAGCAGCCTGTACCGCCGCCCGGAAAAGGAGGAGATGCAGGCAAACCCGGCCCTTCTTATGGTCATGGTCTATAAGCACCTTCAGGACGCCCTTTCGGTGGGGATCACCACCCTGCGGGGGGTGGGGGAGGCAAAGGGGATCGGGGCGGCCATCCGGACCGGGTACCAAAAGGGATGGATCAAGGGGCCGCGGTACTACACCTGTGAGCGGAGCCTCACCCGGACCGGGGGCCACGGCTCCACCGGCGAGGTGGCCAAAATGGAGGTGGACGGTCCCTGGGCCCTCCGCCAGGCGGTGCGGCAGACCATCCAGGAGGGAGCTGACTGGATCAAGGTCATGGACAGCCACCGGGGCCCTGCCAGCGAGTACACTCTGAAGGAGCTGCGGGCGGTCACCGGGGAGGCCCACCGCCTGGGGCGGAAATGCTGCATCCATGCAGGAAACCCCCAGTCGATCCGGTACGCCATCGAGGCCGGCTTTGATTCCCTGGAGCACGCCCCCTTTCTGACCGGGGAGCTGGCCGGAAGGGCGGTGGAAAAGGGGATCGCCTGGGTGCCCACCGCCTATGTCTATACCAGGGCGGTGGAGGACGCCCGCCGCAGCCTGTCCCCTCACCCCACCCCCCATGAGCTCCAGTCCCTCCGCTTTTTGGAGGAGACGGTGCAGGGGTACCAGGACAACCTTCTCCGGGCCTGGCAGCGGGGGGTGCTCATTGCAGCCGGGACGGATATCTGCTTCCCGGAGGAATTTATCACCCCCATCCAGGAGGAGGTCCACACCCTTTGCCAGTTGGGCATCCCCAACCTGGAGGCCATCGCCTGTGCCACCGGAAACGGCGCCAGGCTGCTGGAGGGGGAAGATGAATTCGGCTTTTTGAAAGCGGGCCTCTGTGCCGACCTTCTCCTGGTGGAGGGGGACCCGGCAGAGGAGATTACGGCCCTTTCTGCCGTGCGGGGGGTCTACCGGGCCGGGGAGCTTCTCTACTGCCCGGACCATCCAAAAGAATAGGGAGGGATAGCTGTGCTAAAATACATAGGAAAGCGGCTTTTGCTGATGATTCCGGTTCTGCTGGGGGTGGCATTGGTGGTCTTTACCCTGATGTACATTACCCCTGGCGACCCGGCGAAAATTATCCTGGGGGAGTCCGCCACGGAGGAGGCCATTGAGGCCCTGCGGGAGGAAATGGGGCTTAACGACCCCTTCCTGGTGCGCTTTGGCAGCTATGTGGGGGACATCCTGTTCCACTTTGACTTTGGCAATTCTTACCAGACGGGACGCAGCGTTCTCCAGGACCTGCTGGAACGCTTCCCCGCCACCGTCCAGCTGGCGGTGCTCAGCGGGGTGGTATCGGTAATATTCGGGGTATTCTTCGGCATTATTTCGGCGGTAAAGCAGTACTCCGTCTTTGATAACCTGGCCTCCGCCCTGGGGCTGGTGGGGGTGGCTATGCCCAACTTCTGGCTGGGGATGATGCTGGTGCTGATCTTTTCGGTGAAGCTGCGGTGGCTTCCCGCCTCCGGGACCTACGGGCCGGAGTATTGGATCCTCCCCGCCATTACCCTGGGGCTGATCTCCGCGGCCAGCATTATGCGGACCACCCGTTCCTCCATGCTGGAGGTCATCCGCCAGGACTATATCGTCACCGCCCGGGCCAAGGGACAGTCAGAGTGGGTCATTATTACGGTCCACGCCCTGAAAAACGCCATGATCCCCATTCTTACCATTGTGGGCATCCAGTTCGGGCAGCTGCTGGGGGGCTCGGTGCTGGTGGAGACCGTCTTTTCCATCCCCGGCATCGGCCGGTACATGATCGACGCCATCAAGGCCAGGGATTACCCCATTGTCCAGGGCGGTGTGCTGTTCCTTTCCGCCTGCTTCAGCTTTGTCAACCTGGGGGTGGATGTGCTGTACAGCCTGGCAGATCCCCGGATGAAATCCATGTTCACCGTGAAAAAGGGTCCTAAAAAGGGAAGGGAGGCGGCATAAATGGAAAGGACGGAGAAAAGAAAAGCCGGCGGCCACTGGGCCGGGATCTGGCGGCAGTACCGGAAAAACAAGCTGGCTATGTTCGGCCTGGTGATGCTGGTTTTGCTGATCCTTATCGCGGTCTTTGCCCCTCAGTTGGCCCCCTACGGCTACGACGAGCAGAACCCGGGCACCCGCTTTCTGGCCCCCTGTGCCCAGTTTCCCCTGGGGACCGATAACTTTGGGCGGGATATTTTAAGCCGGATCATCTACGGGGCCCAGATCTCCCTTCAGGTGGGGCTTATTTCGGTAGGGGTCTCCTGTGTCGTCGGCGGCATCCTGGGGGTGCTGGCGGGGTATTACGGCGGCCAGATGGACAATGTCATTATGCGCGGGCTGGATGTGCTTATGGCGATCCCCGGCATGATCCTGGCTATTGCCATTGCTGCCTCCCTGGGTAACGGCCTGAACAACATGATGATCGCCATCGGCCTGGGCCACGCCCCTGGCTTTGCCCGGGTGGTGCGGGCCTCGGTGCTCCAGGTAAAGGAGCAGGAATTTATCGAGGCCGCAAGGCTGATCGGGGACAGCGACTTTAAGATCATCTTTACCCACATCCTGCCCAACGCCATGGCCCCTATGATAGTCCAGGCCACCCTGAATGTGGGCCGGTCGGTGATCTCCGCGGCCTCCCTCAGCTTTTTGGGTCTGGGCATCCAGCCGCCCATCCCGGAGTGGGGGGCCATGCTCTCCGCCGCCCGGAGCTATCTGCGGGATTACTACTGGCTGACCACCTACCCCGGCTTTGCCATCCTGCTGACGGTGTTCTCCTTGAACCTGGTGGGGGACGGGCTCCGGGACGCCCTGGACCCCCGTCTGAAAAATTAAGGAGGATCTGTAAAGATGAATCGAACCATGCTGGAAATGAAAGACCTTCGGATCCACTATGTGGTGGGCGGGGAGGTCACCGAGGCGGTAAACGGCGTCAGCCTCTCCCTTTCCCCCGGCGAGACCCTGGGCCTGGTAGGGGAGACCGGGGCGGGCAAAACCACCCTGGCCAAGGGGATCATGGGCATTGTGCCGGATCCCCCCGGCCGGATCGTGGCGGGAGAAATTTTCTTTGAAGGGGAGGACCTGCTGAAAAAAACGCCCCGGGAAATGCGGAGGATACGGGGGAACAAGATCTCCATGATCTTCCAGGACCCGATGACCGCCCTGAACCCTGTGATCCCCGTGGGGGACCAGATCGCCGAGGTGGTGCGGCTGCACCAGAAGCTTTCCCGGGCCCAGGCTGCCCAAAAGGCCCAGGAGATGCTGGAGCTGGTGGGTATTCCCGGCATCCGGTACGGCGAATATCCCCACCAGTTTTCCGGCGGGATGAAGCAGCGGGTCATTATCGCCATCGCCCTGGCCTGCAGCCCCGCCCTGCTTATTGCCGACGAGCCCACCACCGCCCTGGATGTCACCATCCAGGCCCAGATCCTGGACCTGATGAACAAGCTGAAAAAGGACCGGAACACTTCGATGCTGCTGATCACCCACGACTTTGGCGTGGTGGCCGAGACCTGTGACAAGGTTGCCATCCTTTACGCCGGGGAGATCATCGAAAGCGGCACGGTGGAGGACATCTTCCGCGACCCCACCCACCCCTATACCATCGGGCTGTTTGAATCCCTGCCCGACGTGGACTCCACCAGCACCCGGCTGAACCCCATTGCGGGGCTGATGCCGGACCCTGCCGCCCTGCCGGTGGGATGCAGCTTTGCCCCCCGGTGCAGGCACTGCACCGAGGCCTGCACCAGGGCAGCCGTTCCCCTTACCGCCCTGTCCCCAACCCACACCATCCGCTGTGTCCGCTTTGGGGCAAGAAAGGAGGCAGAAAAATGAGCACACTGCTGGAAGTACAGGGGCTGAAGAAATATTTCCGCACCCCCCACGGCATGCTCCACGCGGTGGATGATATCAGCTTTACCCTGGAGCAGGGGAAGACCCTGGGGGTTGTGGGGGAATCGGGCTGTGGGAAATCCACGCTGGGCCGGGTCATCCTCCACCTGCTGGAGCCCACCGGCGGGAAGATCTTCTTTGAAGGGCAGGATATCACCGGCCTGCGTGGGAAGGAGCTGAAGCACTCCCACAAGGAGATGCAGATGATTTTCCAGGACCCCTATTCCTCCATCAATCCCCGGATGTGTGTCCGGGACATTATCGGGGAGCCCCTAAAGACCTACAAGCTTTGTGCCTCCAGGGAGGAGTATAACAGCAAGGTTCTTTCCCTGATGGAGACGGTGGGCCTGGCAGCCCGGGTGGCGGATTCCTACCCCCACGAGCTGGATGGCGGCCGCCGCCAGCGCATCGGGGTGGCCCGGGCCCTGGCCCTGGAGCCCAAATTCATCGTCTGTGACGAGCCGGTCTCTGCTCTGGATGTTTCCATCCAGGCCCAGATCCTGAATCTGCTTATGGACCTTCAGGAACAGCTGGGGCTCACCTATATCTTTATCACCCACGACCTTTCGGTGGTAAAGCATATCTCCGACGATATCTGTGTGATGTACCTGGGGAAGATGGTGGAAAAATGCAGCTCGGAGGAGCTGTTTTCCAGCCACCTCCATCCCTACACCGAGGCCCTCCTTTCCGCCATCCCCCTGCCGAAGCTCAATGTCCGCCGTGAGCGGATCCTCCTCAAGGGGGAGCTGACCTCCCCCATCGACCCCAAACCAGGCTGCCGCTTCGCCCCGCGGTGCCTCCACGCCTGCGATCAGTGCTTCTCCCAGCAGCCGGAGCTGCGGGAGGTGGAGCCGGAGCATTTTGTGGCCTGTCACCGGGCAGAGGAGCTCCGGGACGCCAAAAGGCAGGGGAGCTGAAATGGAGGATGTATTAAAGCGCCTGGAGGGGTACCGCGCCCTCCCTCTGGTGCGGTTCGACCGCCCGGAGGACCCCCTTCCCCTGGCAAAGGCCCTGGACCGGGGCGGGCTGCCCTGCTTGGCGGTGACTATCCGCAGCGGCGCCTGTCTGGAGGGCCTTGAACAGCTCCGCCAGGCCATGCCGGAGTTTCTGGCCGGTGCCGGGGACATTATGAACACCGGACAGGGGCGCCGGGCCATTGCGGCGGGAGCGCGGTTTCTCCTTTCACCGGTTTGGGAGCCCTCCCTGGTGGAGCTGGGCCAAAGGACGGGGGTCCCGGTGATCCCCGGCTGTGCCACCCCCACCGAAATCGCCAGGGCTGTGGGTACCGGCTGTTCCCTGCTGAACTTTTTCCCCGCAGGGGCCCTGGGAGGCATCCCGGTGCTGGAGGCGGTTTCCGGGCCCTTTGACCAGGCACGTTTTCTGGTGACCAACGGGGTGGACCGGGGGAACCTCCTTTCATACCTGGCCTCCCCCAAGGTGACCCTGTGCGGGGTCAAATGGACCGCCCCGGTGGAGCTGGTAAACAGCGGCCGGTTCGACCAGATCGCCCGGCTGACCGGCGAGCTGGCCGGGCTCATGGGGAACGGGTGAGGGCGCCCCGCAAGGCCTTTCTCCCACAAGCAGGGGCAGGACAGACCGCCATGGTTTGTCCTGCCCCTGCTATTTCGGTAAAAGCCTGGCAGTGATAGGCGAGAAATGGGGCTTCTGCTTGTCTGACCGTAGAAATGACAGAGGAGTTCGGACAGCTTTTCAGGGGCATCCAGGTTGACTTCGTGTCCCGCCCCGGGAATGATGTGAAGCTGTGCATCCTTCACCAAAGCTGCCAGCTCCCTGGCGGCTTTTTGATTTGCAGTGTCCCGCTGGCCGCAGAGCACCAGGGTGGGACAGGTGATCCCAGAAAGGGACCCCCGAAAATCCAGCTCTGCCATGGTGGCGCAAAGGCGGATCAGCTGCTCCTTGTGAAGCCCGCCCTGGGGAAAGGCGGAGCTTGGCAGAAAACGGAACAGTAGGTTCTGGACCCTCAGAAGGGTTTTCGGCATGTGATACTGGGGGGCAATGAGGACCAGGGAGTTCACCTTCTGGGGATGCTCGATGGAATACTGCAGCGCGAGCACCCCGCCCAGGGACAGCCCGCACAGGTTTATGGGTCCGTCACACCGGCTGCAGAGGGCCGAAACAGCGGCGTAAAGGTTTTGATAGGTCGCTTCCTTCCCCTGGAGCAGCTGTGCCAGATCCGGGCAAAGGCTGTGTTTGGCCAGGGTCGGCCGGGAAGTGACCTTTTCCCAGCTGGCGGGGGTCTGCCCCAAGCCATGTAGGTAAACCTGTTCCATTCTGCCCCTCCTTGTCAACAGGTAATTTTCTTTATCATAACCCAACACCGGCCAAAAAGCAACTGCTTCCCAGCCGGTGTTGGGTTTTTCTGCACCTGGCCGCTGCGGCCGGGTGTTTTGCTATTCCGTGAAGCCCTCCGGCACTGTCCGGTCCGGGTCGGTGACCGCCCCGATGCCGCTGCAAACCTTGGCAAAGGCCCGGGCCGGAAGCTCGCTGCCCTCGCCGCCCCCCTCGGCCAGAATGACCACCGCGTATTTTGGGTTTTGGGCGGGGTAGAAGCCTGCAAACCACCCGTGAAGCACCTCCTGGTCCCCCTGGAAGATGCCGGTCTGGGCGGTGGCGGTTTTTCCTCCGGCCCCGCCCCGGTCGGGGCGCGCATGGGTGCCGCTGCCCTCCTCCACCACCCCGATGAGCATTTCCCTCAGGGTGGCGGCGGTGGAGGCCTTCATGATCCGGCGCCCCGGGACAGGGGCTTCTGTCTGCTCCATGGTCCCGCCATCCAGGGTGGTCCCCCGGTAAACGGTGGGGGATACCCACCGGCCCCCGTTGGCAATGGCAGAGATCATCTGGGCGATCTGGATGGGGGTGGCGGTAAATTCCCCCTGGCCGAAGGAGAAGTTAGCCAACGCCCCGCCCCACAGCTCCCGGGCCCGGGGAAGGACCCCGGAGGCCGCTGTGACCCCTTCCGCCAGCCGGGAGGGGGAGCCGAAGCCCATACTGTAGGCCATTTCGTATATGGCTTCGCCCCCCACCTGCATCCCCAGGTTGATGAAGTAGGGGTTGCAGGAGCGTTCCAGTGCTTGGGTCATGGAAAGCTCCCCGTGGCCGTGGCGGTAGTGGCAGTGATATTTCTGCTCCCCCAGCTGGTAGTACCCCTGGCATTGGTAGCTGTACCCCGGGGAAAAGCCCTGCTCCAGGGAGGCTGCCGCCACACAAAGCTTGAAGGTGGACCCCACATTGTAGGCCCCCAGGGCCCGGTTAAAGAAGGGGCTGTCCGGGGCGGTCAGGGCCTCCTCCATCCGGGCGAGGTCGTAGGCCGGGCGGCTCACCATAGCCAGAAGCTCCCCGGTCTCCACCTCCATCACCACGGCGGCCCCCTTGGGGATCTCCGCCATGGCCGCCTCCGCCGCCTCTTGGATCTCCCGGTCCAGGGTAAGGACCACGCCCCCCCGGGGGGCGGTCCGCTGGTCGATTACCTCGGCGGCCCCGGCCTCTACGGCGCTGCGGTTGGCATCCACAAAATACCGGGCGTAGACGCTCCCCCCCATCCCCCGGAGAAGCTGGTCATACCCCTTTTCGATGCCTGCGACCCCGTGGCCGCTTTCGTCCACATACCCCAGCAGATGTACCGCCAGCTGCTCCCCGCTGTACCGCACCGGCAGCCGGAAGGCCGCAGCTCCCTCCAGGCTGTTCTCTGGCAGCCAGGGATACCGGGAGCTGCTCACCACCATGGGCCGCCCCTGGCG
>JAAWEO010000025.1 GCA_022794295.1 Angelakisella sp.
GGCGGCTGGGTTGTGCTGGCATCTTGGATTAGTGCTCCCGCTTACCGGAATCCGGGCTTTTGCGGCCGGAGGCTCGTTGGCCGGATAAGGTGCTTTTTTCTGCGGAAAAAAGCGGAGCCGCTTCGCGGCAAACGCCGCCGGGCGGCGAGGGGATGGAGGAACGGCTTTGGTGCCTCCGGCGGGGCTCTGCGGGCTATGTCGCTTCGGCACCATGGCTTGGGGGCGGGGAGGTGCTTGGGGGGAGGGTAAAAAAATGGGGGGATTCTTCTAAATTCTGCTGTATTTTTCGTTATTTTTCAAATTTCGTCACAAAAACGCCATAACTTTATGATATACTCCTTTCCGAGCTTACATCAAAGAGAGAGGAGCGATTCCCCATGAAACATGAAAACCTGCCTGCCGAACAGCTGGAACAGGCCCATTACCTGGTTGCCCACTGCCTTTCCAAGGCCGGGCTTTGCCTGGTCTCCCCGGATGTGCTAAAGCAGCTGGAGGAGGGCCAGGTGGGGCTCCAGGTATCTATTACGGTTCCCGGCCTGGAGGATATCCCTACAATGGCTTTTACCGGCAGCCTTAAGGAGCTCCACCAGTCTGTCTCCTCCGAAAAAAACATTCTGCGGTGCGACGGGTTGGAAATCGACTGCCGGCGGCGGCGGGCCGTGCTTAACGGGGATCCCCTTCTGCTCACCCCACGGGAGCTTCAGCTACTCACCTACCTTCTCCAAAACCGCAACCAGGTCCTTACACGGGGGCAGCTGCTGGGGAGCGTCTGGGAGCTTGGGTATGCCGGGGACAGCCGCACGGTGGACACCCATATTAAGTGCCTGCGCCGGAAGCTGGGGGAATTCGGGCGGCACATTGTTACGGTGCGCAAGGTGGGGTACCGCTTTGAAACCTTTACCAAATAATCCTGCACAAAAATACGGCGGGCTCCTTTCAGAAAGGATGCTCCGCCGCTTTTTTAGGTCCTGTTCACAGCTTTCCGGCCTTTTGCCCTGCCGGGCTGCGGGCACAGGCTCTTATTCTCCGTGGGCATATTTCAGCTTGGTAGCCTGACCGCCCCGAATATGACGTTCCTGCTTATTTTTTTCCAGCACCGCCTTCACCTGGCGGTAAAGCTTGTTGTTGATAACTGGGAGACGCTCGGTTACATCTTTATGTACCGTTGATTTGCTAATTCCAAATTCCCGGGCAGTATCCCTTACTGTTGCTCCGTTTTCGATGATGTACAGGGCGAAACGAACCGCTCTGTCCTCCGGCAAACCTTTCACTCTGGTCCCTCCCCACTGGCTGGCGTTCTTGCTTCCATCTTATGCGGCACAGTGGGGAAAAATGCCGGGGAATTGGCCCGGAATGTGGTTCCGGAGGGGCTGTTATCAGGAAAAACCCGTCCGTTTTTCGGACGAGTCCTTCCTTGCGATCTCTTTCATTGCAATCTGTGGATCACCCTGTGGCTGCCGGAGCAATTCCATGTATCTTCCGGCAGCCGGAAAATGCCCCCGCCTTTTCCAAAGAAAAGCAGGGGCATTTTCACTTTTTCTCTACCCTTTTGCAGTAGCAGGTGATGAAGCCGTTTAAAACCTCGTGGCAGTGCCGGAAGCCATACCGGGCGTAAAATCCCGCCGGGTCGTTGCCGTTGGAAACATAAACCAGAATGTTCTTTACCTCCGGGTCGGATTCCAGCCAGGCCATCCCCTGGTCCATCAGGGACTGGGCGGCCCCTTTCCCCCGGTACTCCGGCATTACATACAGGTTGACGATCTCCCCCACAGCCGCAGGGCACTCCAGCCAGGGTGGAAGAAATCCCTGCCCGGCGGCGTCCTCCGGGGCCATCCCCTCGCTAAAGGGCGGACGCCCGGTCTTGGCCTCCTCGGTGGCGGTAATGACCTCAGCAAATAGATATCCCACCAGCTTTTCTCCGTCAAAGGCGCCCAGCAGCCTTCCCTTTTTTGCCGCGGCTACGGCGGGGGCCAGACGGTTGTCGAAATTCATCGCCGCCAGGATCTCCGGGTACTTTGTTCCCTTTGACGCCTGGTGGGCCATCAGGGCGTTGCAAAGCTCACGGCAAAGCTCTGCCTCCTCCTTCGCCAGTTCCCGGTATGTGATCGAGTCTTTCATTCTTGTTTCCTCCCCGTCCAGGTTTTGCTTTATTTTATCAATGCTGGTCAGGGAAATCAAGATACAAAGAAATTGTAAAGGCACTATTCTTTTTCATAGTTATGTTTGATAGACACCGTCCCGCCCCTGGGGAACCCTATAACCGAAGCTTTTTCTCAGCCATCGGTGGCAGTAATCCAGCACGATGCCGATGCCAAAGGCCCCGAACACCGTTCCGATGCCCAGTGTCCCCCCTAAAAACAGCCCGATGACCCCGGAGGTGGTGTCCATTACAATGCGCACCGGGGCGTAGGGCAGGTGCAGCTTCTCTGAAAAGTAGATCATCATTACATCAATGACCCCCACCCCGTAGTCCGGCAGCATATAGACCGCCGCCCCGAAGCCGCAGGCAAACACCCCCAAAAGGCTGAAAAGGATCTTTTCCGGCCATGTGTCGGGGGAGATCATCCCCAGGGTATCCATAGCCCAGGCGAAAAAATTCACCGACGGACCCACCAGCACATTGATAATGGTCCCGATCCAGACCCGCCGGCGGTTGAGCAGAAGGGCAAACACCAGCACCACACAGTTGACCGAAAGGGTGATGGTGCCGGTGGGAAGCCCCAGCCTCCGGCCCACCCCCTCCTCGAACATGGTGAGGGGGTCCACCCCGGCCCCGCTGAAAAGCTGGAGCTGGATTCCCAGGCCGAACAGCAGGGTGCCTGCCAGCACCAGGGCCGATTGGGCCAGATGCCTGCCAAGGGGTGCCCTCATTCTACGGCCTTCCCTTCGGCGATGTCCATAAAACGGCGGATCTTTTTGCCATCCCAGCGAATGAGACTGCCCTGGGGCACCGCATCCAGCATCAGGGAGGAGCTGACCACCGCACCCTGGCAATGGTCCAAAACCTCGCGGATATTTTCCGCCGTGACGCTGCCCCCCATGACCATAGGGACCCGGATGCCGCTGTTCCGGCAGACGTCCAGATATTCCAGGGACTGGCGGTAGGTCATCCCTGTCAGGATCAGGGCATCCGCCCCGGCCCGCACCGCCCACTGGGCGTCAAATTCCACCGGCACCTGGGGCTGCATGGGGTAGCCGCACCGGTCGTGAATGTCGGCGAAGATCTTGACACCGGAGCCCAGGGCCACCCGGTACTTGGCGGTCTCGATGCCGCAGCCCTGGAGGATGCCGGCATTTTTGTACATGGCCCCCACAAAGACCTTGATGCGCACAAAGGAAGCGCCGCAGGCGGTGGCAATAGCCATGGAGGCCTTGGGGTCGTGGGCCTCCACCACGATCCCAAGCTCCAGCTCCGGGTACTCCTTTTTCAGGAGCCGCCCCAGGGAGGACAGGAGGGCAATGGTCTCCGGGGCGGCGGGGCCGGTCTCCGGGTTCTCGTCCTGGATGTACAGGGCCCGGATGCCGTTGTTGTAAAAGACACCGCAGTTAGCCAGGACATATTCCTCGATCTTCCCAATGGAGCGCCTGGGGTCCCAGGCTCCGTAAAGGGGCAGGTGTACCGCCCCGATGATCATAGGCTTCTGTTCCATCAGCATTGTAAAAAAACCTCACTTTCCGTTTTATATTCCGGGGGCAGCAGGGGGGCAGCCCGGTGCAGCCGTTCCCGGAGCTCCGGTATGGTCTGGGAACACCGGGTCAGGAAGGCGGACAGCCGCTTTCGGGCCTCCCCTTGGGTGACGGGATAGGTGTAGTCCACCCCGAAACCGCTGATGACAAAGGAGGAGGAAACGGTCCCCCAGGCGGCAGCCAGCACCGGGTCCCCGGTGGCTGCAAGACCTGCCAGAAAGCCCCCGCAGAAGCTGTCCCCCGCGCCGGTGGGGTCCCTGGCCTCCACCGGGCAGACCGGCAGGCGCAGGGCGGGGCCGTTGTCCCGCTGGTAGACCAGGCAGCCCTCCCGGCCCAGCTTGATGACCACGATCCCGGCCCCCAGCTCCCCCAGGCGCCGGGCGGCCTCCTCCGGGGGAAGATCCCCGAAAAGCGCCCTCATTTCGGTCTCGCTGGGCATCACCGCATCCACGGTGGAAAAAAGCTCCCGCAGCTCCGCCTTGCGGTCCATTGTCATGTAAAAAGCCATGGGGTCCAGGACGATGCGCTTTCCTTCCCCGGCCCGGCGGAAAAACCGGGCGCAGTCCAGCTGCTTTTCCAGCAGCCGGGGGGCCAGGAAGATGGCCTTGGCCTCCCCCCAGGCGGCGGGGATATCGCCGCTGTCCGGGCCGAAGGCCCGCTGGACCCGCATCACCTCCCGGGGGTCCTGGGGGACGTAGCCCTCCCCGCTTTCGTCCAGGTCGATGTAATCGGGCCGGTCTCCCCGGCTGTTGTAGACAAAGCCCCCCACCAGCCCGTGGGGCCCCGGAACGGTGCGGACCCCCTGGATGTCGATCCCCGCTTCTTGGATTTTCCGGATCCATTCCCGGGGGTAGTCCTCCCCCATCCGGGCCACGATACCGATCCTTCCCGGCCCGGTCCAAAGGCGCAGCCCTGCGCTGCCGTAGGCGGCGTTGCCCCCGAACTGGGAGGACATTCGCTCCCCGCCGGCGTTGACCACATGGTCCACCGAAAGGCCGCCGATCACCACATATTCCATGAATCGCTCCCTCCTATTCTGTCTTCAGACGGGGATCCAGATAATCCCGCAGCCAGTCCCCAAAAAGGTTGATGCCCATAACGGTGACAAAGATGGCAATGCCGGGGAAGGAGGCGATCCACCAGGCCCGTTCCAGATAGGCCCGCCCGTCGGAGAGGATCGAGCCCCAGGTGGGAATGGAGGGATCCACCCCCAGGCCCAGAAAGCTCAGCTGGGCCTCAAAGAGGATCACCGAGGCCACGGTGAAGGTCATCACCACAATGACCGGGGAAAGGGAGTTGGGAAGGATGTACCGGAGAAGGATGTTGTGCTGCCGCACCCCCAGCACCCGGGCCGCGTTGACATATTCCATCTCCTTTACCGACATGACCTGTCCCCGCATGGTGCGTGCGTAGTTGACCCAGGCGCTCCAGGCCAGGACGATGATCAGCATCTGCATTCCGCCGCCGAAGATGGCCATCATAAAGATAGCCAAAAGGGTGAAGGGAAAGGCCAGCTGCACATTGGTCAGCCAGGAGATAACAGAGTCCACCCTTCCGCCGTAGTACCCCGCCATCATCCCAATAAAAACGCCGATGGTGCCACCCAGCACCGAGGAAACCAGCCCCAGGATCAGGGAGATGCGGCTGCCGTGGATGATCCGGGACAAAAGGTCCCGCCCCATGGTGTCGGTGCCCAGGTAGTGGGGGGCCTGCCCCTCCTGGGCAGCCTGGGCGGTGGGGGGCTGGAGGCGGTTCTTGGAATCCAGCTTGGCAGGGTCATAGGGGGAGAGGACATCGGCGAAAACAGCCATCAGGACCACTGCCAGCACGATCAGCGCCCCGGCAGCGCCGGGGACACTGCCCAAAAGGCTTCGCAGCCACTTGGGCAGCCTTTGTTTTTTGTTGTTCATCGCAGCTCCCCCCTTACTCCATGCGGATCCTGGGATCCAGCAAGGTGTACAGAATATCTACCACCAGGTTAACAAGGACAAAGATGGCGGTGCTCACCAGGACGACCCCCTGGATCACGGCGAAGTCCCGGGCAAAGAGGGCCGTCACCCCCAGCCGTCCCAGGCCAGGCCAGGCAAAAACCGTCTCGATCACAAAGGCCCCGGACAGCAGGTTGCCAAAGTGGATGCCCATAACGGTGATCACCGGGATCAGGGCGTTTTTCAGGGCGTGCTTGCCCACCACCATAAGCTCCCGCACCCCCTTGCCCCGGGCGGTACGGATGTACTCCTGACCCAGTACCTCCAGCATGCTGGAGCGCACCATCCGCACAAAGTAGCCCAAGGCGGCCAGGGCCAGGGTCAGCACCGGCAGCACCATGTTGGCGGGACCCTCCCGGCCGGAGATGGGCAGCAGCTTCAGCTTGACCGAGAAAACCAGCATCAGCATCAGGGCCAGCCAGAAGTTGGGCATGGCCTGTCCCACCAGGGCCAGCACATTGCCCAAAAGGTCCCAGACGGTGTTCCGCTTCAGGGCCACCAGGATCCCAATGGGGATGGACACCACCACCGCAATCAGGAAGGAGGCCACCGCCAGCTGTAAGGTGGCGGGAAGGGTATCCTTCACCAGCTTGGTCACCGACTGGCGGCTGACATAGGAGGTCCCAAAATCACCCTGGACCGCCTTGGTGATAAAATTCCAGTACTGCACCGCAACAGGGTCGTTAAGACCCAGGCTTTCCCGGATCTGCTCCTTCTGCTCCGCGGTGGCGTTATCGGGGGCCAGCAGAGCCACCGGGTCGCCGGTGACCCGCCCCAGAACGAAAACCAGGACCGAGACCCCAAGGAAGGTCAGCACCCCCTGGAAAAGCCGCTTTATAATATATCCTGACATACTGCTCCTCCTTAGAGCCTATTCAAAATCCCCCCGCACGCCGTCAGGACAGGTCTTTCGGCATACTTGGAGACCTTGAACAGGCTCTTATCCTCTACTCATTCTTATCCCGGTCCCACCGTGCTGCCGGGGGGAGGGAGGGAGAAGCCCCTCCCCCCGGCGGTTTCCCGATTTCCCGGGAGATCACGCCAGCTTGGCGTTGAAGGTGTCAAAGTAACCGTCGCACCGCAGGTCCCACTGGACGCGGTTGTTGAGGCCGTGGAGCTGGGGCAGCTTCCAGCCAAAGAGCCAGGGGCAGTCGTTCCAGACGATCTGCTGGCACTGGTAATTCAGCTTCTGCTGCTCCTCCTTGTCCATAGAGAGGGCCAGCTTCTGGTACAGGGCGTCAAATTCCGGGTTGGAGTAGGTGGCGGAGTTATCCACATGGCCGCTGGTAAGGATAAGGTTTTCCACAACGGGATTCACCAGGGCGGCCCAGCCCACCCAGACCAGGTCGGTAAGCTCGTGGGCATCCAGCTTTTCCAAAAAGACGCCCAGCTCCATATATTCACACTTCACCTTGATGCCTACAGCCTCCAGGTCGGCGGCCATCTGCATGGTCACCTCCCGGTCCAGGCCGTAACGGGAGCTGGGGGAGACCAGGGTCAGCTCCAGCCCCTGGGCATAGCCGGCATCGGCCAGCAGGGCCCGCGCCTTGTCGGGGTCATAGGGGTAGGCCTTCAGGGAGGGGTCGTTGTTGGCGGGGTTCACATAGCTGTCATAGGGGTGGGTGTAGCCGCTGAGAATATTTTCGCAGATGGATTCCTTATCCACGGCGTAGTTCAGGGCCTGGCGGACCCGAACATCCCGGAGGGCGGGGTTGCCCTTTTCGATGGAGATGGTCAGCTGGAGCTTGCGAAGCCCTTCCCTGGCATCCAGGTGGGTAAAGTCGGAATTGGCCTGGTCACCGATATCGATGGAGATCTGCTCCGCAAAATCGACGCTCCCGGCCAGCAGCTCGTTGATCCGGGCGCTTTCCTCCGGGATGACCCGGAACACCAGGTTCTCGATGGCGGGGGCACCCTGCCAGTAATTCTCGTTGGCCTTCAGGATGATGTGGTCGTCCCGGACCCACTCCACAAAGGTGTAGGGGCCGTAGCCTACCACCGAGTCCAGCTCCTCGCTCTTTTTGCCCTCGTAGTAGCTCTTGGGCAGGATGGGGGTCTCGAAAAGCCAGAAGTCCATAACATTGGTGGGGGCCTTCAGCTTCAGCTGGAAGGTCTGCTCGTCAACCACCACCACCTGGGTGAGGCCCACCTGCTCCGGCAGCTGGAACTGGGCAAACTGCGGGTCGGACATGGCACGCTCCATGGTGAATTTCACATCCTCGGAGGTGAGCTTGGAGCCATCGTGGGCGGTGACTCCCTCCTGGAGGACAAACTGCCAGGTGGTGTCGTCCACCTGCTCCCAGCTTTTCGCCAGGCGGGGGGTGGTGGTACCGTCGTCCTCACGCCAGGCCAGGGTGTCGCAAAGGTGCATATGGAGGACGCTGGCCTCGGTCCGGGTGCTGCTGAGCATGGGGTCCAGGCCCTTGATGTCCGAGGCCATTCCCAGCACCATGGTGTTCTGCCGGTCCAGGCCGTAGATGGTGCCGGAGGCGGCAGGGTTGGGGGCGGCGGTGCTGCCGGGGACCGAACCGGAGCCGGGGTCTCCGGTGGAGGAAGATGACGCCGGAGGCGTTCCGCAGGCTGCCATGGACAGTACCATCACTGCTGCCAGAAGAATAGAAATCCGTCTTTTCACGATGCTTCACGATCCTTTCTTGCATTCTGCTTTTTCAGGTGCGGGGTTCTCTTTAGGATTCCCCCGAGCCTGCTTGTGCCATTGCTTCGTTCTGTATGGGGAAGGCCGGCGGGAAAAGCTCCTCCGGGGTCAGGCGCTCGTAGGCCCGCTTTGCGTAGGAGGCCTTCAGGGTGCCGAAGTACCCCTGGGACCAGTGGTGCAGCTCCCCAAGGTCCACCCCGGGGATCCGGCGGTTTTCCATCACCTGCCTGCCATCAATAAAGACATCGATGGCGTCTGTGCCGCTGCCGTTGAGGACCAGGGTCCGCAGGGGGTCGTCAATCTGTCCCAGGTGGAAGCTGTCCAGGTCAAAGACAGCGATATCCGCCTTGGAGCCCGGACAGAGCCGCCCCAGATCCTCCCGCCCCAGGGCCTCCGCCCCTGCCAGGGTGGCGGCGCGGTACAGGTCCGCCGTGGTGGCGGTATCCCCCTGGACCAGACACATAACGATCCCCACATACATGTTGCGGATCATATCCGGCGGGTAGCAGTCGGTAGCCAGGGCGATGGGGATGCCCCTTTCCCGGAGCTTTTGGAAGGTGATCAGGGCGGTGCCGCTTTCCGCCAGGACAAAGGGACAGTGGAGAACGGCAGCCCCCGAGACGGCGATGCGCCCAAGGTCGTCCCCCTCCCCGCAGCCAGGGCGGGAAATGCCGGTGATATAGAGGCAGTGGGGCAGGAGCAGGCGGCGGTTCAGAAGCCCCAGGGCCTCCAGCTGCTCCACCGGGGTGCGGTGGTACCGCTCCCGGATCAGGCAAAATTCCTGCATGGATTGGGTGGCATGGAGCCGGACGGGAAGGTCCAGCTCCGCCGCCGCCGCGGCGGTGGCTAGGAGCAGTTCCGGGGAGCAGGTCTCGATGGTGGAGGGGACCAGCAGCCCCTGAATGAGGCTGTCCTTTCCCCCGGCCTTCAGGTCCCGGAGAAAGGCGGTGCTCTCTGCCAGACCCTTCTTTCCCGCTTCCTCGTCCCAATGGGTGGTGACCTTCCCCTCGGGGGTCACCACATTGACGCCGCTGCGGAAGCTGGGACCCAGGTAGGTCCGCAGCCCCAGCTCCCGGGCGATCTGGGCCAGACCTTCAAATTCCTTCCGGCCCTCTGCCCAGCCCCGGTGGAGGAGCCCCGTCACCGGGGCCACGGTGGTGGTCCCCCGGCGGATATGCTGCACCAGGGAGTACATCCCACCCCGCAGGGTCTCCCCCGGGGAGAAAACATCCCGGGGGCCCTCCTCCACATACCGCTGGCTCCACTGGCGGTTCAGGCGGTACCGTTCTCCCGCCTTCTGGTCGAAATCGATCACCGAGGTGTCAATATCCGCCAGGGCGTTCAGGTCCACGAAGCCGGGGGCGATCAGGCTGAGGCCGTAGTCCTTTACCACACCGGCAGGGGTATCGTCCGCCGGACCCACCGAGAGGACCCGGTCGCCCTCAAACACCACCTGTCCGTTTTTCCAGTAAACATGGTCCCGCTGCTTGGGGTCGTACCCGATGACAAAGCGGGCCTTCAGCTTTGTTTTCATAACTGTGTTTTGTCCTTTCCGTCCTGTGGGCCTTCTTCCGGCGGCGGGGAGGCTTACTGCTTTTCCTCCTCCGCCAGCGCCCGGTTATACTTTTCCATAGCCACATAGTAGCCGAACATCTGGACAGGGATGGAGTAGATCAGGCCGCTGAAAAACTCGGTGATCTCCGGCAGGAAGATGGTTCCAGCCGCCTCGGAGGCCAGCACCTCCTGGCCCTCGGTGGTCACCAGGTACCCCTCCCCCCCCATATTCCGGGCGGAGATCAGGGTCTCATAGGCCCTGGGGACACTGTTCCCCTTGGGGGCGATGACAATGGCCGGATCCCCCGCTTTCAGGCTGTTGTAGTGGTGGAATTCCTCCAGGGGGACCAGGATGGCATAGTTTGGGGTGGCCTCCTTGATCTTGGCCGCCCCAAAGAAGGCGCAGCTGTAGCTGGGGCCCCCTCCTACAAAGAGGTAGATGCTCTTGTCCGCCAAATGGGCGGCCCAACGCTTGACCTCCTCCTCGCAGCCGGCGGTGACCTTCCTCATCAGCTCCGGCATGGCGTCCAGCTCCCCCTGGAAGGCATCCAGCCGCTTTTCGTCAAAGCCCCGCTCCCGGGCCATATCGATGCCCAGCTGTACCAGCATAGCCATGGCGGCGGTGGAGGACTGGGTGGGCCAGCCCTTCCGGGCGGCGTGGATCACCAGCCCCCGGGTGGATTCCCGCATCATGGTGGAGCCGGGGGTATTGGAAAGGGTCAAGGTCTGGGCGCCCCTGGCCTGGGCCACATACATACACTCCAGGGTCCGCATGGTCTCCCCACTGGAGGAGAGCATAATGACCAGGGTGTCCTTGTCCACATTGCGGTTGTCATAGTAGGCAAAGTCCAGGGCCTGCATGTCCTCGCAGGTCACCTCCAGCACCTCCTCCAGGAAGCACCGCACCCCCTGCATCACCGCCATCGAGTCGCCGCAGCCAGTGAGATAGACCCGTTTGATGGGCCGTTTGCAAAGGTGCTTTGCCGCCTCCCGGATGGCCTCCCGCTCCTCCCGCAGGGTCTCCGCCACCTTGTCCGGCTGCTCCAAAAGCTCCTCGTAGGTGAAGCGGACCCGCTTCATCCGACGCTCGTCCAGGGGCTCGTCCCCGGCGGGGATGCTCCAGGGAAGCGCCGCCTCCCTTTCACAGATGGCCCGGATCACGGCGCGGTGCTCCGGATGGAGGGGGGAATCCTCCCCCACAAAGGGGCTTCCTAAGATCTTGTTCATGGGCTATGTACCGTCCTTCCTCAAAATAATAAAGCGGATGCTTGCTGCTGTTTCGCTACAAGGGTCAGGCCGGGCGGGTCCCCGGCTCCCCGCCGGCCAGGTGGCAGGCCACCCAGTGGCCGGGGGACAATTCCCGCATCTCCGGCCGGGTCTCGGCGCACCTTGGGCAGGCATGCCTGCACCGGGTCCGGAACCGGCAGCCCGAGGGCGGGGCAATGGCGGAGGGGATCTCTCCCTCCAGGGAGACCCGGCCCCGCTCCTTCTGCACCGCAGGGTCGGGGACCGGCACGGCGGAAAGAAAGGCCTGGGTGTAGGGGTGCAGAGGGGACTGGTAGATGTCGCCGCAGTCCCCCACCTCCACCAGCGCCCCCAGGTACATAATGGCCACCCGGTGGCTGATGTGGCGGATCATGGAAAGGTCGTGGGCCACAAAGAGGTAGGAAAGCCCCAGCTCCCTTTGCAGGTCCTCCAGCAGGTTGACGATCTGGGCCTGGACCGACACATCCAGGGCGGAGATGGGCTCGTCGCAGATGATCAGGGAGGGCTCCAGCATCAGCGCCCGGGCAATGCCGATGCGCTGCCGCTGCCCGCCGGAAAACTCGTGGGGAAAGCGGTTTTCAAACTGGGGATCCAGCCCCACCAGCTCCAGCATCCGCTTCACCCGCCGGTCCAGCTCTCCCCGGTCCCGGGTGATGCCATGCTCCATAAGAGGCTCCCGTAGCACCTCCCCCACCCGCATCCGGGGATTCAGGGAGGCGTAGGGGTCCTGAAAGATCATCTGGATGTTCTGGCGCATCCGCCGCATCTCCCCGCCCTTCAGGGTGGAAAGATCGGTCCCCCGGAAAAGGACCTCCCCGGAGGTGGGGTCCTGAAGGCGGACGATGGTGCGGGCGGTGGTGGATTTGCCGCAGCCCGATTCCCCCACCAGCCCCAGGGTCTCCCCCTGGGCGATGGAAAAGCTTACATCGTCCACGGCGTGTACCTTCCCCACCTGCTTCTTCCGCAGGGCCCCCTTGTAAATGGGGAAATGCTTTACCAGATGGCGCACCTCCAGGATGGGTTCCCCGGACGCCGGTTTTTTCGTTTCAGCGTTCATTGTGTCGGCCTCCCTTCCTTATACTTCCCAGCAGGCGGCCAGGTGGCCTCCCCCCAGATCCCGCAGGGGCGGGACCTGCTCCCCGCACCGGGCGGTCCGCCGCTTGCACCGGTTGGCAAAGGGGCAGCTGGCGGGGAACTGCCGCAAAATGGGGGGCATCCCCTCGATGGACTCCAGCCGCCGGTACCCCTCGTTGATCCGGGGGAGGCTGGCCAGCAGGCCAATGGTGTAGGGGTGGGCCGGGGCCCCGTACAGCAGCTCCACCGGGGCGGTCTCAACAATGAGCCCGCCGTACATGACCGCAATGCGGTCCGCCATCCCCGCCATCAGCCCCAGGTCGTGGGAAATCCAGATGATCCCCATTTCCATCTGCCGCTGGAGCTCCTTCACCAGCTCCACGATCTGGGCCTCGATGGTCACATCCAGGGCGGTGGTGGGCTCGTCGGCGATCAGCAGGTCCGGCCCGCAGATCAGGGCCATGGCGATCATCGCCCGCTGGCGCATCCCCCCGGAGAACTGGTGGGGATAGGCCCGCATCCGTTCCTCCGGGTTGGTGATGCCCACCAGCTCCAGCATTTCACAGGCCTTTTTCCGGGCCGCCTCCTTGTCCATTTTTCCGTGGACCAGCAGCGGCTCCATCAGCTGGTTCCCAATGGTATAGACCGGGTTGAAGGAGACGATGGGATCCTGAAAGACGATGCCGATCTCGTTCCCCCGGATGGCGTCCAGCTCCTTCCGGGAGAGCCCCAGAAGGTCGCGGCCCTTAAAATCCGCCCTTCCCCCGCTCACCCTCCCCCGCCCAGGGACCAGGCCCAGTACCGACATGGTGGAGACACTTTTGCCGCATCCCGACTCCCCCACGATCCCCAGGGTCTCCCCCCGGTCCACATGGAAGGAAATGCCGTTGACCGCATAAACGGTCTCCAGCTTTCCCGGGAAGCAGACGGTAAGGTCCTCTACCCGCAGTACGGTCTCCCTTGTTTTCTCCATTTTTAATCACTCCCCTTGCTTTTGCCGGCCCCTTGCTGCCGGGTCCCTTCACCTTGCAGGCTGTCCTCGATCAGAATGGAGCGGGCTGTGGCGTCGTCCACGATCAGAACATTGATATACCCGCCCCGCAGGGCCCCCAAAAGGGCCGCCACCTTTTCCTGCCCGGAGGCCACACAGATGGAGTATTCCTTGCTCCGCAGCTGCTCCAGGGTGATGCCGATGGCCCGCTCCGAAAGCTTCCGGCAGACAGGCACACCGTTGATGTCGTAATAGTGGGCACATAGGTTCCCCACCGCCTTTTGCTTTTCCAGCAGGGTCATGGCAGCGTCATCCAGGTAGCCGTACCGGTAAAATTGGGAATGCCGCCCCAGATACCCCACGCTGTTTACAGTAATGTTGCACTCCTGGATCATCTGCATGGTCATTCTGGTATTGCTGTCGCTAAGGTAGACCTCCTTGATCTGCACCGAGGAAACAATAATGGGGGTGTACAGGAAGTGGATCTCCGCCCCCAGCTTCTTGCCGATGATCCGGGTGGCGCTGAAAACATCCTCGTCGATAACGTGCTCGTAGGTACAGCCGGAAATGCTGATGGCAGAGAGCTTTTCCATCTCCCGGGGGCGCATGGCCTTGGCCAGCTCCGCGGTGGTGGTGCTGGGGGCAATGCCCAGAATATCCCCCGGCTTCACCAGCTTCACAATATAATCGGCGGCGGCCTCACAGACCAGGGATTTTGTGGTGCGGGGGTTTCCGCTGTAGGCGTTGATCACCAGGATATCCTTCAGCTCGAAGATCTTTTTCAGCTGTGTCTGGAGGTTGTTGCTGCTCTCAAAGGGGTCCACCACAATGGTTTGGACAAAGCCCCGCTCCTTGGCCTTTTTCAGCAGGCGGGAGATGGTAGAACAGGAAAGATTGACCCTTCTGGAGATCTCATTCTGGGTTAAATTACCCTCATAGTACATCCGTGCAATGGCAATAATCTGGTCAATGGAATCAAATTTCGGGTCGTTTTTGTCCATCTGGAAAGCTCCTTTTTGTATATTGTAGAAGAAATATCAGCAAAAAGTCAATCTTTTTTGAAATATTGCACAAACTTTCCCGGTTTTCGGTTTGTTCTGACGAATCTTCCAAATTAGCCTTCCGAAATTTATTCACTTTATCCGGCAAAAGGGGGGAGGGTGAAAAATTTTTCACGGGTCCGATGTGAAAATTTTACCATCCACCGGTCCAGCTGCCGGTCCGGCGGATACAAAACCGCCCCTGTGCAAGAGCATCCTCCTACAGGCGCTGACCGTTTTGTTTCACTCCTGGTCCTTCCTTTTCCGGTGTCAGAAGCTACAAAAAGCCCAATCGAAATTTGTAGAAAATTTGTATTGAAAATCTACCGGAAGTAGGATAGACTTAATACATCAGGAGAATTGTGAAAAAGGTTTTTTACCCCAAAAATTGAATACCGCTTTTCAAATGAATTGAGAATTGTGAATGGATAACGGGACCTGGTACCCCGTTGGTTTGCGGTTCTCTTTTTTGTTTGGGAAAAGTAAAAAAGGAGGACCACCCTATGGAGCTTTTGGACTACATGATCCCCCAGGGGAAGCTGAGCCCCCTGCGGGCAGCGATCTACATTGCCATGACCGATACCATGGAGGAGGAAAAGGAACTGATCCAAACCTTTCGCCAGTACGGCTGTCTTTCCACCGCCACCATGGTCAACGGCAACGACAGCGAGGCCCTGCGCCGCATCACCGGCAACGCCATTGGCGCCAGTTTGAATGCCGGGCTCATCGAGCGGAAAAAGACCCATATCCATCCCCTGGCCCACGCCATCCAGGAGGCGGTGCTGGGCACCCGCCTGGATTCCTCCATCGGCCAGAACTGCCGCCTGAAGATGGGCATCGTCCGCCAGGGGTGCGAAATCGCTGTAGCGATCTACGGGGACCTGGGGTTCCACGAGTGCTCCTCCCACAAAACCATCGGCGGGGGGTACCAGATCCTGGGCGAATAGCAAGGGGGTGTCCCAAAGCCGGTGCCGAGACTTTTGAGACACACCCAGGAAAGGAGGCATGCTCCCGCTTTTCCAAAACAGAACCAGCTTGTGTTAAAGGAGGGATTTTGATTATGACAAAAGCGACACAGAGAAAGCTCCTTTGGGAGGCCGCAGCGGTGGGGTTTGGGTTGCTGATCGCTCTGATCCCCGCCCCCCAGGGCCTGGAGCAAAACGCCATGTGGACCATGGGCCTGCTTATTTGGGCCATTATCAACTGGGTCACCAATGCCATCCCCGATTTTGTTTGTGTGTTTATCATGTGCTGTACCTGGGTGCTGCTGGGCATCGTTCCCTTTGGCACCGCCTTCGGCAGCTTTTCCGGCACCACGGTCTGGCTGCTTATTGCGGCCATGGGCATTGGAGCCGCGGTGACCAAAAGCGGCCTTCTGGCCCGAGTGGCCCTTTGCATTATGCGGATCTGTCCCCCTACCTTTAAAGGGCAGGTCCTGGCCCTTTTGGGCTCCGGGGTCGTCATCGGGCCCTTTATCCCCTCTACCATTGCAAAGGTCTCCATTGTGGGGGCTATGGCCACCGATATTGGCGGCAAGCTGGGCTTCCAGAACCGGTCCAGGGGCATGTCGGGCCTGTGGTCTGCCATGTACGCCGGCTACACCCTGCTGAGCCAGGCGGTTCTCAGCGCCTCCTTCTTCTCCTACATTATTATGGGGCTGCTGCCTGCGGAGGTCCAGGCCCAGTTCAGCTGGATGTTCTGGCTCCGGGCTATGCTTCCCTGGCTGATCATCTGCACCGTGGCAAGCTACATTGCCATCTGCATCCTTTACAAGCCCCAGGATGCCCCCACCCTTAGCCGGGAGGATGTTACTGCCATGTTGGACAAGCTGGGCCCCATGAGCCGGGATGAGACAATCACCCTGGGGGTACTGGTGGTCTGCATCATCTTCTGGGTACTGGAACGCACTCTGAACATCCCCGCCGCCGTTACTGCTGTTTTGGGGATGTCCGCCCTGCTGGCCCTGGGGGTCATCACTCCCAAGGACTACAACCAGCGGATCAACTGGAGCATCATTGCCTTTATGGGGGGCGCCATCAACCTGGCTACCGCCATTACCACCGTGGGGATCGATTCCTGGCTGGGGAGCACCTTTGGCGGAACCATGGCGGGGCTTATCAGCAACCCCTACCTCTTTGTCTTTGTCATTGCCACCACGGCCCTCCTCTCCCGCTTTGTTATTGTGGATATGACCACCGACTACACCCTCTTTACCGTTATCCTGACCCCCTTCTGCCTGGCGGCGGGGGTCAGCCCCTGGGTGGCTGCCATGGCGGCCTACTGTGTGGTCTATCCCTACTTTACCAAGTACCAGAACATCAACTATCTGGCAGCCTTTAACTCCGCCGGCGGCGACGAGCGGCTGGAGCATAAAATGCTGGTTCCCTTCTGCCTGGTCTTCCACATTGTCAGCATCCTGGCCCTAACCGCCAGCGTCCCATACTGGAAGCTGCTGGGCCTTATCCCCTGATCTCCCCCTTGCCGGTCGTTTGTGTCCCGGCACACTGTGGAAATACCCGGGACACAGGAAATAGATATACAGTAAAGGAGAATCACTATGGCTATGGAAATGAAAATGAGCAAGGATATCCCCTTCGTCGGCGATAAGCTCCCCAAGCTCCGGGCAGCCGCGGTTCAGACCGCCCCCGTTTTTCTGGACCGGGAGGCCACCATTGACAAGATTTCCCTGAAGGTAAAGGAAGCCAAGGACAACGGCGCCGACCTGGTGGTTTTCCCCGAGTCCTTTATCCCCACCTTCCCGGTGTGGTGCCTCTTTATGCCTCCGGTGGACCAGCACCCATTCTACAAGCGTCTTTTTGAGAACTCGGTGGCGGTTCCCAGCCCCTCCTTCTACCGCCTCCAGCGCATTGCCCGGGAAAACCAGGTATTCCTTTCGGTAGGCATCTGCGAAAAGAGCACCAAAAACTTTGGCACCATGTGGAACAGCAACCTTCTCTTTGACCGGGAGGGGAACCTGATCGGCCATCACCGCAAGCTGCTGCCCACCTGGGGGGAGAAGCTGGTTTGGTCCTTTGGGGACGGTTCCACCCTGAACGTCCACGACACCGAGATCGGCCGCATTGGCGCCTTAATCTGCGGCGAAAACTCCAACACCCTGGCCCGGTACTCCATGGTAGCCCAGGGGGAGCAGGTACACATCTCTATCTATCCCCCCTGCTGGCCCACTGCCCGGGCCAAGAGCAACTACTATGACTGCCTGCGAGTACGCACCTGCGCCCACGCCTTTGAGGCCAAGGTTTTCAACATCTGCTGTTCTGCCGCCATTGACGCCGACGCCATTGACCAGATGTCCTGCGGCGACCCGGAAGTAAAGGCCTGGCTGGAGGACCAGGGCTTCGCTGCCACCATGATCGTGGGGCCCAACGGCCAGCCCATCAGTGATATTCTGAAGGACAATCAGGATGGCATTATCTATGCTGACTGTGACATTTCTGCCGAGATCACCATGAAGGGAATTCACGACATTGCCGGGGCTTACCAGCGGTTCGATGTTTTCCAGCTTCATGTGAACAAGGCATCCCGGGAACCTGCCTATTTTTACAGCGACACCGGTGCTTCTCGGGAATACATTCCTTTCCAGGAGGATGAAAGTGCGGAGGCTTGATGGTGTGCGAAGGGGATAGTGGGTGGCTGGAGTTCTGACGGGTGCTGGGCGGGCGAGATCTCTGCCGGCGCAGCACCATACCCGAAGCCCAACGCCCAGTACCGGGTAGCCTTTCTGTCACCGGACATCAGTCCGGTCCGGGTCCAGGGCGGACAGCGC
>JAAWEO010000026.1 GCA_022794295.1 Angelakisella sp.
AGAAAGGAGAAGCCTGCTCGCCCCGCACCCAGCTACCCTGCAAATACACCCCAGTGGGGTGTTTTGCAATAACCGCCCCCCTCGAATGGACCGGCCCATAAGGCCGGTCCATTCGACCCTCTAAAGGCCGCCCCCAGGCGGCCCCAAAACCGCCAGGACGAAAAAGCGGCCCCGGCGGGCCGCAGGCACTTGGTCTTATTTTTTCTTCCGGGTAAAGAAAAGCAGAGCCACGATTACCACCGCCGCAGCCCCCATCAGAATCAGGGCCAGGGTGACCATGCTGTTGTCCCCGGTGCAGGGGTTTGCAACCCCTGCGGCAAAAGCCGGAACCGCCCCCGCGGCCAGAAGGGCCAGGGCGGTGAAAAGCATTCCCATAGTGCGCTTCATTGTTTGCTATCTCCTTTTCCGATAATACCGGGCGTCCCTTTGGCACCCGCTTCTGGAAGCCGAAATCTCTTCCCCTGTGATTTATTATATCATTTCAGGGGGGCGTGTCAATCATGAAAAATTTTTCTTCCCCAAAAATTCCCTAAAAAACAACGGAACAGGAAACATCCAGAGGGCTCCCCCACTGCCGCCTCCGGCTGGCGAAGCCCGCTCCGGAAGGGCAAAAGCACCGGGGGAACACCAAAGTGCTCCCCCGGCCGGATCGGTTGGGAAACCGGTTATTTTACTGTGATCAGCTCATACTCCCGGGTACCCACCCCCATTGCTTCGGCGTGCTCCAGGCAGACCCGCCAGTCGGTGACCGGGAAAGCGGTGGTAAAGCGGTCAGAGGCAGGGTCGCTCCCCTCGATGACGCTGCCGGCCATGGGGGGCATTTTGTTGCAGGCGTCGGCACAGGCCTGGTCCAGAGCCACCGGGTCGAAGGAGGCGAAGAAGCCCACATCGGGGATTAGGGGGATGTCGTTTTCCCCGTGGCAGTCGCAGAAGGGGGAAACGTCAATGACCAGGCTTACATGGAAGTGGGGGCGGCCATCCACCACGGCCCAGGCATACTCCGCCATCTTCTTCCCCAGGATCTCGCAGCTGTGGTCGCTGGGGGGCAGGATGGCATCGAAGTTGCAGGCGCCCAGGCAGCGGCCGCAGCCGACGCATTTGCCGTGGTCGATGGCGGCCTTCCGGCCCGAGTTAAAGGAGATGGCGTCGTGGGCGCACTGGCGGGTGCAGGCCCGGCAGCCGGTGCACCGGGACTGGTCCACATGGGGCTTGCCGCTGGCGTGCTGCTCCATCTTGCCGGCGCGGCTGCCGCAGCCCATCCCCAGGTTTTTCAGGGCGCCGCCAAATCCCGCCTGCTCGTGGCCCTTAAAATGGTTCACCGAAATGATAATATCGGCGTCCATCACGGCGTGGCCGATCTTGGCCTCCTTGACATATTCCCCCCGGGGGACAGGGACCAGGGTCTCGTCGGTGCCCTTCAGGCCATCGGCAATGATCACCTGGCAGCCGGTGGTGGCAGGGCCAAAGCCGTGGAGCATGGCTACATCCAGGTGGTCAATGGCGTTTTTGCGGCTCCCCACATAAAGGGTATTGCAGTCGGTGAGGAAGGGGACTCCCCCCAGCTCCCGGACCAGATCGGCCACCACCTTGACGTAGTTGGGGCGCAGGTAGGCAAGGTTGCCCTCCTCCCCGAAATGGAGCTTCAGGGCGACAAACTTGTTTTCGAAGGGGATCTGTTCCATCCCGGCGGCCTGAAGGAGCTTGCGGAGCTTCAGCAGCAGGTTGGTGCCGGTATGGACATGAAGATCGGTGAAGTAAACCTTGGACGGACTCATGGCGTTTTCTCCTTACTATTAAAGTATAGATCGTCCCCTTTATTTTACCCGATGGAAGGGGAAATGTAAACCTGCCGGGCAAAAAGCTATTCAATGGATTCCGGCATTTCCGAAAGGCGGATGATCGCATCATTCTTCCGCATAAACAGCAGGCCGAAGGCCCCCGGCCCGCAGTTGCTGGCAATAGAGGAGGACGCCTTTTGCAGATACACCCGTTCAAAGGAGCCATACTGCTGCACCAGCTCCTGGATATACTGGAGCCGCTGGGCGTCCATCCCGGCGTAGGTGATAAACAGGATCCGCCGGTCGATGCTGCGGGAATCCCGGAACACCCGGCGCACATAGCTCCTGGCCATATAGGAAAAGTCGCCCATCCCCGCACCGGTGACCACCATCCGGCTCTTTCGCAGGGAGATAATGGGATGCAGCAGCAGGGCGTCGCAGATGGTTTTGATCTGCTTGGAGATCTGCCCTGCCTGGCACATCATGTGGGTGCTGTCGATAATAAAGGCCGAGGATATGTATCCCCGCAGCCGCTTCAGCGCCCTGACGATATCGTCCTTGGGGACATGATTTTCTGCCATGGAGGCGGCGCAGAGCACCATCAGCCCCATGCTGCTGGACAGGTGCCCGGAATCCACCACTGTGACATTCTCGAAGGAGCGGGCGGCCTCCACGGCGTTATCGTATCCTTCGCTGGCGTGCTTGGCCATAGTGATGTGGATGATGTTCTGGGCCTCGGACAGCCGCTGGGCAAAGAAGCTTTCGTAATCCTCCACCTCCGGCGGCTGGGAAAAGCCGTTCTTCCCCTGAGCCATGTACATCAGCAGCTCGTCGGACTTCAGCTCCACCTCGTCCAAAAAGCGTCCCTTTTCGGTACAGATGTAGTAGGGGCAGACTGCAATGCCAAAGGCCTGGAGCAGGGATTGGGGCAGGTCGCAGACGCTGTCGGTGGTAATGGCCAGGGGCCGCCGCTGGGCCTGGTCAAAGATCAGCACATCCTTGCCGATCTCCGATTGGCTGGCCTCCTCGCTGAGCTTCACCAGGTTCTTGGGCAGGATGCTCAGCACCCCGGCCTCCAGCAGGGCGCCGCTGACCGGCTTAGCCAGGTATCCGCTGAAGCCCTCCCGCCGGTAGAGGAACTGGTTGTCGCTGCCGGCGTTGGCAGTCAGGGCGATCACCGGCACATCCTGGCAGAGCCCCCCTGGCTGGGTGCGCAGGGCGTGGAAGCACTGGATGCCATCCATCTCCGGCATCAGATGGTCCATGAGAATGGCGTCGTAGTGCTGCTTCTGGGTCAGGGCCAGGCACTCGGCACCGCTGCTGGCTGTATCCAGCTGGATCTTGGTGGCCGCCAGCAGCTTGCGCACCACCATCAGGTTCATGTCGTTGTCGTCCACCACCAGGATGTGGGCCTCCGGGGCCTCGAAGCTTTGGTGATACTGCTCCCCCTGGCGGATCTGCACCCGGGAGGCCAGGGAGAACTCTCCCAGGGCCTTGTCGTCCACAATGTCCTGCTCCAGCATCACCAGGAAGGTGGAGCCCTGGGTATAGACGCTGTTGACGCTGATCTCGCCCCCCATGAGCTCCACCAGCTGGTGGACGATGCTCAGCCCCAGGCCGGTGCCCTCGATGTGGCGGTTCTTTTCCTCGTCCACCCGCTTGAAGGCGTTAAAGATATAGGGGATGTTCTCCTTCTTTACCCCCTGGCCGCTGTCCTCCACGGTGTACCAGACCCGCACCCGGTTCACCCTGCGGCGCTCACACCGGACAGAGAGCTTTACAAATCCCCTTTCCGTGTACTTAATGGCATTGTTCAGCAGGTTTATCAGGATCTGCTTGACCCGCACCTCGTCACCAAACAGCATACTGGGGATGGAGGGGTCCACATGGAGCTGGAACTCCAGCCCCTTCTCCTGGGCCTTGATCCAAATCATATTGACGATCTCGGAAAACAGCTTCCCGGTCTCATAGGAGACATTGACGATCTCCATTTTTCCGGATTTGATCTTGGACAGGTCCAGAATGTCGTTGACCAGGGTGAGCAGCATCTTGCTGGCCCCCTGGATATTCCTGGCATTCTCTGCTACTTCATCCGAAATATCCCCCCGCAGGATGATCTCGTTGAGTCCGATGATGGTGTTAATGGGGGTTCGGATCTCGTGGCTCATGCTGGAGAAGAAGTTATTTTCGGCCCGGTTCAGCTCCTCGATCTCCTTCTTTTGCTGCTGGGTGATCTCGTTTTCCCGGTTATAAAGGCGGTTCAGGAAGAGCAGCAAAACACTGGAGAGCAGCCCCACCATCGTCACCGAAACAACAGAATCAAAGAAGGAGTGGCTCATTGCGTGCTGGGCCATATTCCCCAGGGCACGGAAGGCCACAAAGTAGCAGGCAATGATTTCCGCCACTGTCAGCAGGAAGAACACCACCCTGCGGCGCCCCTCCAGGGTAAGACTGATATAGATAAAACAGATGACCCCCCACTCCGACACCCCGCTGTAAAACCCGCCTGCCGTAAAAAAGCTGAAGGGAAAAACCAACAGCAGCAGTATTACAATAATGGTGGCCCCGCAGGTGATACATTCCCTGCGGATGCTCAGCCTGACAATGACAGTTACAGCGGCCAGGCACGCCGCCAGGATCAGGAGATTGCCCAAATTCCTGCCCATGGGCAGGATAAAGATCAGCGCCACCATGCAGATACCAGTCACCACACGGAACATCCGCTCCCGCAGGCTGACCCGGTGGTCAAAGATGATCTCCAGCCATTTCTTTATCACGTAATGTCTTCTCCTTTCGGAAAGATAGGCCCGGGCGGTGTTGCCCCAAGCGGTTGAAAATCCTCTCTCCGGCGAACTCTGTTCCCATACAAAGCTGCTCGACCGGTGACACCGCCACCCGGCCGGAGGGCTCTACAGCCCGGCGATGTTCTCGCAAACCTCCCGGTACAGGCGCAGCAGGCCGGGGTGGTGCTTGCTGATGTACTCTGCGTCCCCCCTCTTTCCTGCCTGCTCCAGGGCCTTGGCGTGCTCGGACAGCTGCTCCGCGCCAATGGTCAGGGAGGTGCTCTTCAGGGCGTGGACCTTGGTGGCATAGTCCTTCCAGTTGGCCGCCTCGTACAGGGCGTCGATCTCCTCCATCTTCTCCTTCCCCTGGGAATAGAAGATCTGGAGCATCTCCAGGTAGAAGTCCTCCTCGCCGCAGCAGTAATCCAGCCCTTTGTCCACATTGATCCCCGCCCACACCAGCTGGGCATAGGGAAGGGCGGTATTTTTTGCCGGCTCCTGGGGTTCTTCCGGGGCCGGGGCCTCTGTTCTCTCCTCCGGCCGGCGGGCTTCTTCCGGGACGGTCTCCTCTGCCTCCGGATCCTCCCGTTCCGACGGTCCCCCTATGTACTGGATGCAGCGGGGGGGCAGGATCTTGCGCAGGACCCGCTCCAGCATCGTCCGTTCAATAGGCTTCGGAATAAACTCGGTAAAGCCCTCGCTGCGGAACATCTCCCGGGCGCCGCTGATGGTGTTCGCCGTCAGGGCGATCACCGGCAGGTCCCGGTAGATCCCGCCCCGCATCTCCCGAAGGCGGCGCAACGTCTCCACCCCGTCAAAGCCCGGCATCATGTGGTCCAGGAAGACGATGTCATAGCTGCACCCGGCACACATCTCCAGGGCCTCCATGCCGCTGAGGCAGGTATCCACCTGGATGCCGTAGCTACCAAGGACCCCCTTGGCCACCACCAGGTTCATCTCCTCGTCGTCCACCACCAGCACCCGGACCTCTGTACAGGTAAAGGGCCGGTCTCCCACCGCCTGGGCTTCCTTAAAGCCGTTTTCCTCGATTTCGCCGTTAAAGAGGTTTACCACCGAGATGGCGGAGAAGGGCTTGCGGATGACCAGCAGGCGGCTCTCCCGGTCCAGGGCGTAGTCCTTTTCCGCAATGATCACCACCCGGAGCTTATTGGTCAGCTCCTCATAATAGGAGCTGTTCTCCTCGTACTCCTCCTGGGCGATTACCACGTGGGTCAGGGGGTGGCTGCGCTGTAATTTCAGCAGTCCCTCAAAGTTATGGGCCTGGTATCCCTCAATGCCCAGCCCCTCCACCAGGTGCAGGATCAGCTTGTCATAAAAGAGCCGTACCTCGTCGCAGTTGTATTTTTCCGGCCGGAAGTAGCAGGCAACGCAGAACTCGCTTGCGTGGGCCAGGGAGAGGCTGGGGGAATCGTCCACCACCCCCTGGGGGATGGAGATATGGGCCTGGAGCCCCTGCTGGCCCAGGCTCTCGAAATGGATAAAGCCGCCCATGGCGTGGAGCAGGCCCCGGACGATGGGAATGCCCAGCCCCAGCCCCCCGGCAAAGCGGCTGCTGCCGGTGTCCGCCTGGTAGAAGTCGTCGTACATCTGGGACAGCTGGGCAGCGGTCATGCCGATGCCGGTGTCGATAATGTCGATCAGCAGGTTGATGCCGTAGATCTCCTGCCGGTAGCCGATGCTGACATTGATCCCGCCCTCCTCTGTAAACTTGATGGAGTTTTCCAGGAGGGCCTTCATGACATGGGTGATCTTTTCCGCATCCCCCACCAGCACCGCCGGCACATGGGGGTCGATGTCAAAAACCAGCTCCAGCTGATTTTTGGCGCTCTGGATAGCGGTAGCCGTCACCACATCCACCAGCACAGAGGTGATCATGTACTCCTCCTGGGCCGGAGCCAGGGAGCCCTCCGCGATTTCGGTATAATCCAGAATATTGCTGATATGGTTGGAAAGGCGCTTGCCCGCCAGCTGGATGGACTGGATATCCTCCCGGATCTCCGGGGAAATGTCCTTTTCCAGGATGATCTCGCTGATGCCCATCACCATATTGATGGGGGTCCGGAACTCGTGGGAAACATTGGAAAGGAGGGTAACGTTCTCCCGCCCTGCTGTTTCCAGCTGTTCCAGCACCCGGGTATGCCGGTACTGCTCTGTCAGCCTGCGGTTGATGCGGTACCTGGCGATCCCCACCGCCCCAAGGACCACCACGCCGCCCAGAACCAGGCGCATGATCACCTGGGCCCGCATATAGGGGGTGATGGTGTGCAGGATGAAGCCGTGGTAAAAGAGGACCATGACATACAAAGCGGCCGTTACATATAACAGCCGCTTTCGGTCCAGCATAGAAAAAACAAAGATAATAATGCAGGCCACAGCCGGAACGTCAAACAGGGTGGCAGTATGGGCCCCGAAAAACAAAAACTCCACCAGCATCAGCCCGGCGCACAGGTTCTCGTACAGCTTCACCTGGTCGCTTCTGCTGATGTGCAGGTACCAGACGCCTACACAGCCGGCAGCCACCAGGGGGACCATCCAAAGCTCCCAGGACATGATGAGTGTGGTCAGAATCAGGATGGTGCTGAAGACCGTGATCACCAGGGCCAGAAGCAGGTGCTTGCTGGTCTGCTTATCCGCTTTCATTTCTTCTCAAACTCCTTTGCGACCCGTTTCAGCAGCTCCTGGGGGAGGAAGGGCTTTTTCAGGTAATTCACCGCCCCCAGCTTGATGGCGTTCATAACATCATCCTTATCCCCGGAGGCTGTCAGGAAAATTACCGGTATCTTCACCGAGAATTTCTGCATCTGCTCAAAGGTCTCGATGCCGTTCATCCCCGGCATTTCGATATCCAGAAGGACCAGGTCCACTACCTCCTCCTCCAGCATTTCCAGGGCATCGGCACCGGACTCCGCGAGGAGCACATCGTAACACTTTTCCAGGATCTTCTTGGTTCGGATCAGGTTCATTTTGTCGTCATCCACCACTAAAATTCGTTCTTGCATGGGGGCTCCTCCTTCACTCTGCGGGGGCCAAAGACCCCCATAATATCTTTTAAAATACTCTGTTAAATATTCTACTATATTACAGCGGCAAAATCAAGCCCTGTTACAGGCTATACAGGCTATACAGGCCGGAATCACCAAACCTTTGCCCTTTGCCAAGCCGGTTCTTTGTGGCCCTGGTTTGTTTGCACGGCAATGCTGTGTGCTGCTGGGGCATAGCTGCTCCCTGGAAAAGAGGGGGGCAGGTGGATTGATTCCCGGGGCGGGGCGTGGTATACTTTTCCCTGGACAAGTTTAAAGGGGCGGGGCGATTCCTTGGGCCGCCTGTGGGCGGCCTTTAGAGGGTCGAATGGACCGGCCTTATGGGCCGGTCCATTCGAGGGGGGCTGAGGTTGCAAAACACCCCACTGGGGTGTATTTGCAGGGTAGTTGCGTGCAGGGCGAGCAGGCTTCTCCTTTCTTTTTTTCTTTCAAAAAGAAAGGAGCAAAGAAAAATGCGCCCTCCGGTAAGGAACGGGGGAATTTCGCTCCCTGCGGGGAGCGACCAGGGCGCCGCCCTGGACCTGCCGCCCTTTGAAAAGGGCGGCCCTAAACTCTAGACCCTACGGGAGTGTGTGCGGGGCGATAGGTCCTGCCTGGGGTCTTGGGCTGATAGGAGCTGCCCCTATCCAGCCCATCAAAGGTTGGGGAATCGCATCGCCCTGTACTCGCCAGGACTCCAGGCACCCACTAAGCCCCCGCACAGTGTTAAGCTGCGCAGCAGCGGGTAGGGTCTGTCAGCGGCCACCAGGCCGCCTGATAATGAAAGGAGGGCTTGTATGGAGCCCCTTACAAATCGAACGGTGATCCGCCAGGTGATGGAAAAGCACGGCTTTACCTTTTCCAAAGCCCTGGGACAGAATTTTATCGTCAACCCCTCGGTCTGCCCCCGCATTGCGGAGGAAGGCGGCGCCGCCCCTGGGGTGGGGGTGATCGAGATCGGAGCCGGAATCGGTGTCCTTACCGCCGAGCTGGCCCGCCGTGCAGAAAAGGTGGTCTGTGTGGAGATCGACAGCCGCCTCCTGCCCATTCTGGACGAGACCCTGGGGGAATTTACCAATGTCACTATTCTGAACGAGGACGTGATGAAGGTGGACCTGGCGGACCTGATCCGGCGGGAGTTTCCCGGTCTCCCGGTGGTGGTCTGTGCCAATCTGCCCTATTACATCACCTCCCCCATTCTTATGTCCCTGCTGGAACAGCGCCTTCCCATTCGTTCCATTACCGTCATGGTCCAGCGGGAGGCTGCCCGGCGCATCTGCGCCCAGCCCGGCACCCGGGAGGCCGGGGCCATCTCTGCGGCGGTGCGGTATTACAGCGAGCCCGGCATTCTTTTCCCTGTTTCCCGGGGGAGCTTCCTCCCTGCCCCGGAGGTGGATTCCTCGGTCATCCGCCTGGATGTTCTGCCCGCCCCCGCTGTTGCGGTGGAGGACGAGGCCCTGTTCTTCACTGTGGTCCGGGGCGCCTTTGGACAGCGGCGCAAAACCGTGCTGAACACCCTTTCCGCCGCCCTGGGCCTTGCCAAGGAGGAGACCCGGCGCATTCTGGAGGCGGCAGGAGTCTCCCCCGGCGCCCGGGCAGAGGAGCTGACTCTGCCCCAATTCGGGGCCATTGCCAACCAGGTAAAACAGAACCGGGAAGCATAAGGATCCCCCGCCTGGCCCACTGCCGGACGGGGGATTTTTATGACAGGTGGGAGATCAGCGCCTCCACCCCCTGCCGGTAGGCCCCTTGTATTTCCGTTGGCAGGGAGCGCCGGCTGCAAAGGCCCTCCAGCTCCCGGAACAGGGCTTCCTCCAGCCGGGGGAGGGAGAGCTCCAGCCGCTTGCGGCACTCCCCCAGAAGCATTCCCGCCAGCCGCCTTTTCTTTTCGGTGAGGGCCGGGTCGTAGGTGAGGGTGAACACCGCCAGCCGCGCAATGTCCTCCTCCCGGGCGCCGGGGCGGCAGGCCTCAAAGTCCACCCCGTAAAGCTTCCGTTCCAGACCCCGGGAAAAGAGAAGGAAGTTCCGCAGATGGGCGTCCCCCAGGATCAAGCCGCCGCTGGCCTCGTAAAATTCCCCCAGCCACCGGCAGAGAAGGGGGACCGCCCTTGCAAGCTGCTTCTCCCGGCCGGGACTGGCCTCCGCCTGGTCCAGAAGGTCCGCCAGGGTCTCCCCGTTGATCCACCGGGAAAGGATCACCGGTTCCTCCGCCCAGATCACCGGGGGCACCCGGACCAGCGCCCCTGTAAGGCGCCGGAGCATCTCCAGCTCGGTCCGGTACCCCTCCCGGTTGTCCTCGAAGTCCTTCCGGACCACCCAGCCGGCACCGGGGAGAAAGCACCTTTCCACCACATTCCGCTTGGACCGCAGGCGGGTGACGGGACCTGCTGCTTCCGGCCGCAGGCCCGTCACAGGGGGGCCTCCCCGGCCTCTTTTTCCACCAGGGCGGTCAGGGCAGCGGCACCCTCCCGGGTGGTCACATCCAGGGCGGGAAGTCCCCGGAAGCTTTCCCGGCCGGCGGCGGCCCGGCCAGATATGGCAAAGGTCCGCCCGTTGATGCGCTCCGCAGTGTCGGATTCCTCCCAGCCGGTGACAATGCGGGGCAGGGGGGCGTCGTAATCCCCCTCCAACACCACATAGTCAAAGCCCCCCAGAATGGTCAGCACCTGGGCCAGGGGCAGCTCCTCCTGGAACAGAACGGCGGTCTCCCGGGCGGCCCGGGTGATCACCAGCTGGCTCCCCGCCCGGCGGTGGCGGTCCGAGTTGCTCCCCGGGGTGTCGATGGAAAAGGGCTCCTCCCGGTGGGGGGAAAGTCCCTCCCTCCGGGTCACCCCCGGCCGGCCGCAGGCGATGCTCTTGGCCGAGGCCACCGTGTATCCCCGCTCCCGCAGACCCCGGATGACCGCCTCCGCGGCGGTGGTCTTTCCCGACCCGCTGATCCCCACAATGGTCACAGCCTTCACAATGGCATCACGCTCCCCTTTTGTTGTTTTTTCCTGATTTATCTTACCGTTCCGGAAGGGAAATTGTCAAGATGCAGAACTGTCAATTTTCTGGATTTTTCTCGTGTTAAAAACTTGACAGAACAGGAAAACAGGATTAAAATTAGGGTGCAGCGGATCTTGCCCGGATCCGCCTTGACCAATGTTTTCAAAGGAGGAGAACAAATGTCTGACGAGAAAAAGCTGGGAATATTGGAAAAAGAATATTCCCGCCGCCAGTTCCTGAAGCTGTCGGGTAAAGGACTGGCCGGTATTCCCATCACGGCGGCGATGCTTACGCTGTTCGGCTGCACCCAGCAGCAGGTGGAGGATGGCAAGGTGGAAGCCATTGCCACCCCCACCTCCCTGCTGGTGGTGAACCGCGCGAAGTGCACCGGCTGCCAGCGGTGCGAGACCAACTGCACCCTCACCAACGACGGGAAGGCCCAGCCCTGGCTGTCCCGCCTCCACGTGCGGGATTCCGTGGTCTTCGGCGCCACCGAGGTCCCCGCTGACTATATGCACGGCGGCGGCTTTTTGGGCGAGTGGGACATGGGTCCCGAAACCTGCAAGCAGTGCGCCGACCCCAAGTGCATGAGCGCCTGCCCCGCGAGCGCCATCGCCCCCGACCCCAACACCGGGGCCCGTGTGGTGGATACCGAGAAGTGCATCGGCTGCGGCGCCTGCGAGGCCGCCTGCCCCTGGCATATGCCCAAGGTGGACCCCGATACCAAGAAGTCCACCAAGTGCATCACCTGCGGTGCCTGCGCAGCCGGCTGCCCCACCGGGGCCCTTTCCGTCATCCCCTGGGAGGATGTTGTGGCCGCGGCCAACGCTTAACAAAGGAGGTAATGTGATCCATGAATGGATGGACCGGAAAAATGCTCCGCGTGAACCTGACCACCGGGTCTACTTCCGTTGAGAGCAGCGAGAAATATTTTGATTACATAGGCGGCAAGGGCATGGCTAACCGCATCCTTTATGATGAGGTGCCTGCCGGGACCAAGCCCCTGGACGAGGCCAGCAAGGTGATCTTCGCCGCGGGCCCCAACTGCGGCGGCAGCGCTCCCTGCTCCAGCCGTACCACCATGTCGTTCCTCTCCACCTTTACCAAGTACAATGCCATCTGCGACGCCCACATGGGCGGTGACACCGCCATTATGATGAAGTACGCCGGCTACGACGCCATCATCATCGAGGGCAAGTCCGCAAAGCCCGTTTACATTGCCATCAAGGACGACAATGTGGAGATCAAGGATGCTGCCTCCCTGTGGGGCAAGATGACCATGGACACCGTGGCCGAGATCTGCAAGGTGGAAGGCGCCGGCACCAACGTGGTCACCATCGGCCCTGCCGGTGAGAACCTGATCCCCCTGGCTAACGTCCTCAACAACGGCGGCCACAGCGGCGGCGGCGGCATTGGCGCCATCTTCGGCTCCAAGAACCTGAAGGCCCTGGCCATCTACGGCACCAAGGCCGTCTATGTTGCCGACTCCGCCAAGATCCTGGAGCTGAACAAGTACGTCCTGGAGGACCTGATGGGCTCCAACAACAACCACGTGGTCCCCACTGTGGCCCAGTCCTGGTCCGAGTACGAAAACGCCAGCACCCGCTGGACCGGCCATCCCGGCCTCACCTGGGGCGCTGCCGAGGGCGGCCCCATCGACACCGGCGAGTCGCCTCCGGGGGAGATCACCAAGTTTGGCTACCGCTGCCAGAAGGCTGTCTTTGACTGGGGCGATATCGCCGAGAAGTACACCGTCAAGATGACCGGCTGCGCCACCTGCCCGGTGCGCTGCTACGCCTCCCTGCGGGTGCCCGAGCTGGAGGCCAAGACCGGTGTCAAGGCGGCCCACGCCAACACCTGCCTGGCTAACGGCGTCTACGCCCGGAACAACCTCCTGCCCACCTTCCAGGATGTGGCGGAGCCCGGGGACGGCAAGTTCATGGCCGGTTACCTGGCTACCACCGTGGCCGACGACCTGGGCCTGTGGGACAACTATGGCGAGCTGAACGCCACCCTCAACTACTTCGTGAAGGACGACTGCGCCCTTCTGAAGCAGATCCTGCCCCCCGCCGAGTTCGATTCCATCCCCTGGGATAAGCGGGAAGCCGGGGACATCACCTTCCTGAAGGACCTGCTGGAGGCAGTGGCCAGCGGCAAGGGCGAGCTTTCTCACCTGGCCGACGGCGCTTACTTTGTCAGCGAGCGGTACAAGAGCCTCCTGGGGGACGAGTTCCTCCACAGCTCTGCGATGGGTCTGTGGGGACCTCTCGGCGGCAAGCGCCACCACGGCAACGAGTGCGCCGCCCAGGTGGGCCTTCTGACCAACATCATCTACAACCGGGACGGCATGTGCCACACCATTGTGAACATCACCGGCTCCGGCCTGCCCTATGACCTCCAGAAGTCCATCATCGAGGAGATCTTCGGCGCTGGCGCCCTGGATAAGCCCAAGGCCTACACCCCCATGAACGAGAGCAAGGCGAAGTTCGCCAAGTTCGGCGTCATCCGCCAGGTGATCCATGACTCCATGACCCTCTGCAACTGGGTCTGGCCCATGACCTTCAGCCCCCGGAAGGACCGGGGCTACAAGGGCGACCTGTCTGTAGAGGCCCAGTACATGGCGGCTGTCACCGGCCAGCCCTGGACCGAGGAGTCCCTCAACGAGGCCGCCGAGCGGGTCATCCAGCTCCAGCGGGCTATGACCGTGGAAGCGGTCGGTTCCACCGATATGCGCAACCTCCACGATGTGGTCTCCAACTTCATCTTCGACATGGATCCTGATAAGAAGGCCTTCGAGGAGGGCACCGTGAAGCTGGACCGGGACGACTGGCAGACCGCCCTGACCATGTTCTACAAGGAATTTGGCTGGGACGAGACCACCGGCGCCCCCACCCGCGCCACCTTGGAGAAGTTCGGCCTGAAGGACGTCGCCGACGCCCTGGACGCCAAGGGACTGCTCCCCGGGTAAGCTTGATCTTTTCCAAAGCCTGACGTAAACGGCCCGAGGGCGGCGGTGGACCCATTCCCGGCCCGCCGCCGCCCTCCTTCTTTCATGGAGGTATTGTAATGGAGAACGAACAGGAGCTGCTGGAGCAGCAGACCCCCCCCGTGGAGGAGCCCGCTCCCAACGAGACCCCCGCCGCAAAGCTGGCCGCCTGCATTCTGGAGACCACCCGGGAGGCCCATGTGACCCCCTTGAAAAAGCTGAAGCTCCACCTCCCCCAGGGGGTCACCCCAGAGGAAGCGGAGGCACTGCTGACCAAGGCGGGCACCCCCGAAGCGGATCCCGCCCTGGAGAAGATCGCCTTTATCCAGGGGAAAAAGGACCTATACTTCTATGAGACCACCCTGATGACCGCCCACTTTGCAGAGCTGGACACCCTGATCGTGGAGAAGGACATTCTCCGCACCATCGCCACTGTCACCCGGAGCGACTGCAAGCTGTACCCCCGCCCCACCCAGTTTTCCAAGCTGAAGGCCTACCCCTTCTATTTCAGCGAGGACGAGCTGGAGGGCGCCGCCGCCCGGATGGAAAAGCTGGAGGAGTACGCTGACATCGGCGTGGTCACCGCCTCCAACGGCGGCAAGGGCTTTTATTCCACCCAGTTCGTCTCCCGGGGCTACGCCCAGGGCCTGATCGAGCAGGTGGAGGTGGAGGAGAGGGAAAACCCTTGAGTCTACTTCTTCCAGAGCTTTACCCCCAGGAGCGCCCCGTGGAGCTTTGGGCAAACGGGGAGCTCCTCTGTACCCTGTACTGCACCCCCCAGGACCTGGAGGACCTGGCCCTGGGACACCTGATGGGCCGGGGGCTGCTGGATCCCGGCTCCCCCCCTGCTGTTGCGGCAGTGCCGGGGGATCCCTGGCGCCTGGAGACCACCCTTTCCCTTCCCGGCAAGCCCGGAAGGGACCCGGCCCTTTCCCGGTGGACCACCACCCTTTCCCAGGTGGTGGAGCTGGCCGAAACCGCCATGGAGCACACCCCCCTTCGGAAAAAGGGCGGCGTTCACGCCGCGGCCCTGGGGTGGGAGGGCGGCTTTTTGGTGCGGGAAGATGTTGCCAGGCACAACGCTGTTGACAAAGTAGTGGGAGCAGGTATAATAAAAGGGGTGGATTTTTCCGTCGCTGCCCTTTTCACCACTGGCCGCCTCAGCCATGAAATGGTCCTGAAGGCCGCCGGAGCAGGGGTCCCGGTGGCGGTGTCCATGAAATACCCCAGCGATCTTGGCGCCGCCCTGGCGGCCCAGAGGAAGATCTGCGTGATCGGCAAGGTCCTTTCCGGCGCCCCGGTGGTCTACACCAACGGCTGGAGAGTGGCCCAAAATCGCCAATAAGGAGATTACATATGTTCGGAAGAATCGGTATGGGCGAGCTGCTCATTATCCTGGTGGTGGTGCTTTTGATCTTTGGCCCCACCAAGCTCCCGGCCCTGGCAAAATCCATGGGCCAGGCGGTAAAGGAATTCCGTAAGGGCACCCAGGAGGTGGAGGATGGCCTGAACAAGCTGGCCAACGAGACGGTGGCCGAGGCCAAGCCCGCCGCCCCCGCCCAGCCCCAGCAGACCACCCAGAGCACAGAAACCAAGTGACGCCCAGTCCCCCGATCCCCAGGAAGGGAGCCCAAACGGTGAGCAATCCATCCTCCTCTGACATGAAGCTTTTGGACCATTTGGGGGAGCTGCGCCGCAGGCTGGCGGTGGTGGTGGCGGCGAACCTGCTGGTGGCGGTGGTTCTTTTTCAGTACGCCGCAGCCATTATGGAATACCTTTTTGCCATCAACCCCGGCATGGAGCTGGTTTACATCTCCCCCCAGGAGCTTCTGCTGGTCTACATCCAGCTGGCGGTGCTGGCCGCTGTGGTGCTGTGTTCCCCGGTGACCATCTACCAGGTCTGGGCCTTTGTCAGCAAGGGCCTTTACCAGCACGAAAAGGGGGCGGTTATCCTCTCCCTTCTCTCCGGCCTTGTCTGCTTTGCGGCAGGCGCCGTCTTTTGCTACCTGGTGGTGCTGCCGGTGACCCTGCAATTCTTTGTGCGCATCAGCACCGAGCAGGTCGCCGCCATGATCTCGGTCCAGAATTACGCCAACTTCATCAACAAAATGCTTTTAGCCTTCGGCATCGTCTTTGAGATGCCGGTGCTGGTATTCCTCTTTTCCAAGCTGGGGTACCTGCACCCCGAGTCCATCCGGGACAAGCGGGGGGTGCTGATCATACTGGTATTCATCTTTGCCGCCATCATCACCCCGCCGGACGTGGTCTCCCAGATGATGCTGGCGGGCCCCATGCTGCTGCTGATGCAGCTGAGCTACTACATCTGCTGCGCCGTAGACCGGAGCCGCAAACGCAGGGAGGCCCGGGAGGCCAGGGAAACAGCAAAGGCATGACTAAAAATCAAATAGCATTCCGATTTCCGGAGTCCCTAAAGCGGGGGCACCTCGCCATGGAGCCGGGAACTGCGGGTGCGGTCAGAAATGGCCCCGCCCTCCGTGTTTGAAAAGGAATGGACCTGCTGCTGCGCCCCCAAGGGGGGTGCTGTCAGGATCGCTGCCGGTGCCTTTGCAGGTACGCCGGCGGCAAGGAAAGGGACTGTCCCGGTGCTTGCACGGCGGGGCAGTCTCATTTTTTCTCTTTGGTTAAAAAACTTCAGCACATTGTTCTCCTCCTTTTTACGGAACAAAGGCAGCAGGCCCGACACCTGGCTGCCCCAGCGAAGTTTTTTAATACGGTACCGGGACCTTTGGGAAAGAGGTCCGGGAATACAAAAGCACAGGCAGGCCGGGTACGGGCATACCGGGCCTGCCTGTGCTTTTGCTTTTATAGCCTATGTAAGCTGACGGAACTGGTCCAGGGTGACCTCCCCGGCAGCCAGGCGGCGAAGGGGAGAGAGATACGCCTCGGAGGCGGTGCAGAAATCCAGCATACTGGTAATTGCCGGGATAGAGACCCGGCAGTCCCGGAAAAAGCTGGTGACCCGGAAGGAGACCAGCCCATCCCGGAGGCGGTAACACCCGGCAGTAATGCGGCTGTTGAGCCAGCTCAGGGCCAGGGCAGCGGTGCTTTCCTCCTCGGGCGGGAACTCCACAGGCAGGCCCAGGGTCATGTTGAGAATGCTCCCCACCTGGTCCACAGAGACGATCAGGGGGAGCTGGTACTCCGAAACGGGAACGGTGCCCTCCCCGGTCAGGCGGACCTTATCATACCGGAAGGGGATCCCCCGGGTTTGGAATACATTTTCCAGATCCTCCCCCAGGCATCGGAGGAGAAATATTTTTTCTGAACGCATAGGAACAATCGACCTTCTTCTTTGCAGGATTCCTTTTTTCAGGGGGTGTCCCGAGGGCGGATGAAAAAGGGGACGACCCCATTATACCGTAAACCGGGAACAGATTCAAGGCCCGGCCGGCGGCGGTACTTCGGCGATACAGGGAAGCCTTACTGCTTGGCTTCTGCGATAAGTCCCCGCACCCGTTCTCCGATCTCCTTGGATTCCTCCCGGCTCATCCCTGCTGTAGGGATGGCTTCCAGCACCTGCACCTTTACAGCCGCCGGTTTTATCCACATATGATTTGCCTCCATGGCCCGGTAGGTCCCATCAATCACCACCGGCACCACCGGGACACCGGCCTTCAGGGCGGCCCGGAAGCCCCCGTTTTTAAACTCCCCTATGGTTTCTCCCCGGCTTCTTGTTCCCTCGGGGAAGATGATCAGGGACCGCTTCCGCTCCACCATAGTTCTGGCGGCCTCGCCCAGGGCGGAGACTGACTGCCGGGCATTATCCCGGTCGATAAAGACACATCCCAGAAGCTCCATCCACTGCCGGATCAGGGGAAGCTTTTTCACCTCCTGCTTCGAGACCAGGGGATAGGGGCGGTCCAGCCAGGCCAGAAGCACTGGGATATCAAAATAGCTTTGATGGTTGGGGACAAAGACCACGGGTCCTTCGGGGATATTTTCCAGGCCGCTGATCTCCACCTTTACCCCTGCCAGCTTCAGAAGGGACCTGGCCCAGGAACGGATCCGGGGTTCTACCAGGGCATCCCGGGCATCCAATTCTCCGGCGGCTTCCAGGCGCTGGGCTTTTTTCATTTGTGGCAGGGCAAACAGAAGGTATCCCCAGAAGTAAAGAAACCAAACAATGGTACGCATAGGCGGCTCGCTCCTTTTCCGGAAAGTAGATGTATCTATTATACACCTGCGGGAGAGCTTTGTCACCCCTGCGGGCCAGGGCCCGAGCCAACCCCTGGCTTGGTGGGTGCCTGGAGTTTGAACGAGCACAAGGCGAAACGACTCCCCAGCCTTTGACGGACCGGGGCGGGCGAGGTTTCTGCCGGCGCAGCACCATGCCCGAAGCCCAACGCCCAGTACCGGCTAGCCTTTCTGTCTCCGGACATCAGTCCGGTCCGGGTCCAGGGCGGACAGCGCCTGGTCG
>JAAWEO010000027.1 GCA_022794295.1 Angelakisella sp.
TGGACCTTCCGCAGAAGGTCCGCGCGCCTGACCCCTCGCCGGGGAGGCGAAACGAGGCAAAAGACCTTTAGAACGAGACAGGAATGCGAAGGGCCTGACCATCGCGTAGCAGTCAAAGAAAACGAGTCTCCCCCACAAACGCGGCAAAACCCAGAAAGAAGTCCAATCCCCAAGAAGCCCAAACCCGGTATAGATTTAAGGAACCGCCTTCGCACCCCATAAAATATTTATAGCAAACCTCAGCCTTTTATCACGGTTCACAGCCCCAAAAATCCCCTTTTACCACTTCTCTGCAAGTATCTCCGCCCGCTTCTTGTCGTATTCATCCCGGGTAATGAGCCCCTGGTCATACAACCGCTGAAGCTTCCTCAGCCGCTCCTCAAAGTCCAGCCCGATGTCAGGGGCTGGCGTCCCATCCTCGGTCATCTCCCAGGTGCCATAGCCCTTGCCGGAAAAAGCCCCGTAAATGTTGCCGGCCGTGATGCCCACGGCGAAAAGGGTCCAGATCACCCCAAACAGCCCGGCGGCGGGAATGGCAACAAAAAGGCCAATCAGGACAAACAGTCCGCCTGCAATGATTCCCACAATGCTTTGGACCTTGTTGGGGTGGTAGCGGTAGCTTCTTCTGCGCATGACGTTCTGTCCTTTCTTTCCCGATGTTCTGTGGGGGGGAGGCGGGGGCGGCGTTCAAGAAGCGGCCCTGGGGGCCTGTCTTGAATGATAGATAATACAGGGCGTTAGACTTCGGGCATGGTGCTGCGCCGGCAGGTGCGTCGGATTCCCCAGTCCGTCAAAGGCCGGGGAATCGTCCCGCCCTGCATTCATTCGAACTCCAGGCACCCACTAGGCCCACGCACACCGTTAAGCCGCGAAGCGGCGGGTAGGGTCTGGATACGGCCTCCAGGCCGCGAGTAGGGTCTCAGTCTGCGAGAATCATGCGGGCGCATTTGTATATGTCACCGCACCCCAGGGTGATCACCAAATCCCCTTCCCCGGCATTGGCCAGGACGTACTCCGCCATTTCTTCAAAGCTGTCCAGCCAAACACACCCGGGGATCTTCTCCCCCAGGTCGCCGCTCCGGATCCCCCATTCGTTTTTCTCCCGGGACCCCATAATGGGGCTGAGCACCACCCGGTCCGCAATGGACAGGGCTTTGACAAAATCCTCCAGTAGCAGGTAGGTCCGGGAGAAGGTGAAGGGCTGGAACACCGCCCAAACCCGGCGAAAGCCCAGCTCCTTGGCCGCCCGGAGGGTGGCAGCCAGCTCGGCGGGGTGGTGGGCGTAGTCGTCCACCACCGTGAAGCCCCGAACCTTCCCCAGCACCTCAAAGCGGCGGCCGGCCCCGGTAAACTCCCCAAGATGGGCGGCGATATCCTCCGGGGAAACCCCCAGCAGCCAGGCGGCCGCAGCCGCGGCCACTGCATTCAGGACATTATGGTCACCGGGCACATGGATGGTCACCCGGCAGACCGCATCCCGCCGGTGCATCAGGGTAAAGCTGCGGCAAAGGCCATCCTCCTTCTGAAGGTGTGCAGGCCAAAAGTCATTTTCCTCCCCCCGGCCAAAGGTGAGCTTCTCCGGGGTGGGGGCGGCCTCCATGGCGCGGACGGTATTGGCGTCGTCCCCGTTGTAGAGGACCCGGCGGGCCATTCCGGCAAACCTGGTGAAGGATTTCATGGCGTTTTCTACCGTGCCGAAGTAGTCCAGATGATCGTCATCAATGTTCAGCACAATGGCAGTGTCCGGGTAGGTGGAAAGGAAGGTGTCCCGGAATTCGCAGGCCTCGTAAACAAAGAGCCCGCTTTTCCCGGCCCGGCCGTAGCCGTCAATGGCCCGGAGCTTCCCCCCGATCACCGCAGAAGGGTCCTTTCCCGCCCCGTATAGAATCTGGGTGAGCATAGAGGTCACCGTGGTTTTGCCGTGGGTGCCGCACACCCCCACCGCCTCCGGGTAGTGGCTGGAGATGGCCCCCAGCATCCTTGCCCGCTCCCAAAGGGGAAGGCCCTTCTCCCGGGCAGCCGTAAGCTCCGGGTTGTCCGCCATAATGGCAGCGGAATAAAGGACCAGGTCGGCCCCCTCCAGATTTTCCGGGGAATGACCCAGGGTGACCTCCACCCCCAGCTTCCGCTCCGCGGCCAGGATGTCGCTTTCGTTGTTATCGCTGCCGGAGATCCGGTATCCCTGGGAAAGAAGGATCTGAACAATGGGGAACATTCCGGAGCCCCCCACCCCGATGCAGTGGATATGCTTGACCCCGGCGGGGATCTCGATGCTGTTTTTCATAAAAACCTGCCCTCCCTTTCAAGTAACTAATCTATTATACCCCATTGGAAGCGGCTTTGACAATATATAACTTCCCTTCCAGGGATTGGAGGGGCAGCACCCCTCTTGCTTTTCTTCATACCAACGCTTATAATAAAAGTGTCCCTAGCATGAAACATTCCGCCCCCGGGCGTCGTCTATAGAAATGAGAGGAGAGTGACTTGTTATGATGAAGAAGAAATTCCGCAGCGGCGCGAAGCGCCTTTTGGGCCTTGTCCTTGCGGCGGCACTGGTCCTGGGAGGAGCCGTTACCGCCTGGGCTGATGCTGTTTCTACCTACAGCGTGTCGGTCAGCCAGGGGGGGATCTCCATCCTCCGGGGCGGCGCCGTCACCAACAGCTTCCGCACCCTGGTAAACGATGTGGCCGTTATGACCGGGGAGGACGGGGAGCTCCTGATCTGCTTTACCAATTCCCAGGGGAACTATGTGGCGGTGACCTTGGGCAGCCAGGAGATCGTAAACTTCTACGGCACCATCGGCACCCTTCGCCTGGATAATTCCCTGGACCGCCCGGTGGTCATCGGTTCCTCCGCGCGGGTCACCAAGCTGAAGGTGGACGCACCGGTGAAGGTATCGGTCTGGGGCCGGGTGGACAGCGGCACCGTGGATGCCGCCGCCAACATCGTCACCGCCCGGGGCAGCCGGATCAGCGACCTTTATTTCGAGGAATCCTCCGGGGGACAGCTGTACATCAACGACGGTTCGATCGTGGATGAAAGCACCATTCTAAACAGCGGCAACTACCGGGGCAGCGGCTCCTCCGGTTCCTCTGACAGCACCGACCGGGATGGCACCACCAGCCGCACCGTGGATGGCATCACCCTGAAAACCATTAAGATCTACGCCGATTACGACGACACCCTGGCCGACCTTTTGGGGGACCTGGAGGACAGCGTCGAGGCCTACAACCGCAGCGGACGCCGCCTGTACGGCGAGGTGGAATGGGTGGACCGGGACAGCACCGAAATTGACGACGGCGGCCGGTTCCGTTACCGCTTTATCCCGGACAACGACGACTACGACAGCGTCACCTCCACTATCCGGATCGTGGTGGACGAGGATAAGGGCTATGAGACCCTGGACCTGACCATTGGGGAGATCCATGTTTCCTACAGCAGCAATCCCAAGCGCCTGGCCTCCTACCTGGGCAAGCTGGAAAACCAGGTAAAGGCCTACAACGAGGATGGCCGCCGGGTCTACGGCGAGGTGAAGTGGTCCGGCAGCAACAAGCGGGTGGAGGAAAGCGGCACCTTTAAGTTCGTCTTTGTGCCCTACAGCTCCAAATACCGCACCGCCCGGGGCGAAATCGAAATTATTGTAGACTGATGGAAGGGAGGCTTCCCTCCATGCTGGCCCTGCAAAATCCCAGTCCCGTGGTAGAGCGCGCCGGGGAACAAACCTCCGGCGGCAGCCAGCGGTGGCTGAGGGGGGAGCTTTCCCAGCGGTACGGCTGCGGTATTGTGGCCGCTGCCGACCTGCTCCTCTACCTCCACAGGTACGGGGAGGGGGAAAGCCCCTTTTTCCGGGGCATCCCGGAGGACCCCATCCCCTGGGAAATCTACGACTTCTGTGCCAGCCGCCTGAGAAAGCGGTATCTCCCCCTCCTTCCCCCCTTTGGCCTGAACGCCTGGGTGCTGGCCGGGGGACTGAACGCCTACTTCCGGGAATACCGCCTGCCCTACCGGGCCCGGTGGGGCGTCCTTCCCCACAAGCTGTGGCAGGAGGCCGGGGCCATGCTGGCCCGGGACATTCCGGTGATCCTCTGCATCGGGGTAAACTTCCCCTTCCCCAAGCACCTGCTGCCCCTGTACCAGGGGGAGGAGCACCGGGAGGCCTGCTCCACCCGGGCCCACTATGTCACCCTGACTGGCCTGGACCGGGAATGGGCCCGGATCTCCTCCTGGGGACGGGTCTACTCCATCCGCCGGGAGGACTTTGACCAATACCGAAGGAGGCACAGCTGCGGGCTGTACAGCAACCTTGTCCAAATCAGAACAACAGAGGGAGGTTAAACCGATGGGACTGACAGGCTCGTTTTTCTTTGTGCAGAACAAGGGCACCACACTGGAGCAGCTTCAGGAGACGCTAAATACCCAGCCCTTTTTACAGCCGCGAAAGCTCTATTCCTTTGCAGACCCCCCCAAGCTGTCCCCCGGCGCCCTGCTGGCCTACCAGAGCACGGCAGCCTGGTTCCCGGTTTATGAAGATGGACTGAACGACGACGATGAACACAACGCTATGGAACTGTCCCGGGCCTTTGGGGTGCCGGCCTTTGCCTTTGGGGTGATGGACAGCGATATCCTCTTTGTCACCTACTGCGACGCCGCCCAGGAAATCACCCGGCAGTGGACCAAGGGAAACTCCCCGGGAATGTTGGAGACTTATTTTGGTCCCGAGGACCCGGAGACCTGGATGAAGGAGCTCCGGGAGAGCTTTGGCGACGATGTTCCGGAGGAGCTGATGGCTCCCCCCACCCGCAGCCCCCAGACACTGCCGGATTTCCTGCTGGATTTTGGGGACCCGGACCAGCTCCGGGCCGCCTGGGAGGAGGATGTCGTCTTTGCTGAGGACCGGGCATACACCCTCTGCACCCTAATAGGGACAGTCCCTCTGTTTTGCGAGGCCGAGCTTCCGGAGGGCTGGCAGATCCTCTATCCCATCGGGCAGAAATGACAAGATTTTCTTTTCTGTATTGTCTCTTTTCACGAATTTTTCGTCAGTAGAGGATAAAATTTCCCCATATAAATTGTGCGTTTTTCCTTGATTTTTTCTCCAAAAGTGGTATCGTTATCTTTTGAAAAAGAGTGGTTTGGATTTTTTGCCAGAAAGGTTGCGATCACCATGCAGAACATTCTTCTATGTGTTTCCCTGGCCCTCATTGGAGGGCTTTTTATGTCCCGTCTGGCCCGGTGGGTGGGCCTGCCCGCCGTTACGGCTTACCTTGTCACCGGGCTTTTGCTGGGGCCCTACTGCCTGGGGGGCTTGGGGCTGGCGGGAATCGGCTTTCACACCATGGCGGATGTCAGCGCCATGGCCATCATCCCCGATGCCGCCCTGGGGTTCATCGCCTTCACCATCGGTAATGAGTTTCGCCTGGACGACCTGCGGCACATGGGCCGCCAGGCCGTGACCATCGGCATTTTACAGGCGGTGGCCACCACAGTCTTTGTGGATGCCGCCCTGGTGGGGCTCCATTTTCTGGTGCCGGGATCCATCTCCATCCCCTCTGCCATCACCCTGGGGGCCATTGCCGCCGCCACTGCCCCCGCCGCCACCCTGATGGTGGTTCGCCAGTACCGGGCCGACGGCCCTCTGACCCGGCTGCTCCTAATGGTCGTCGCCATTGACGACGCCGTGGGCCTGGTGCTCTTTTCCGCCTCCTTCGGGGTGGCAGGGGCCTTGGAGCAGGGGGGCGTCAGCTTTATCACCGTGGTAGTCGAGCCGGTGCTGGAGATCCTCCTTTCCCTCCTTCTGGGGGCCGGCGCCGGGTTCGTCCTGGACTGGAGCGAGCGGTACTTCCATTCCCGGGGGAACCGGATCTCTATGTCGGTGGCCTTCGTCCTTCTCACGGTGGGCCTCTCCATGGTGGAGTTCCAGCTGGGGCCTGTCCACTGCGGCTTCTCTCTGCTGCTGGTGTGCATGATGACCGGCACCGTTTTCTGCAACGTCTGCGAAACCTCCGGCTCCCTGATGGACCGGCTGGACCGGTGGACCACCCCCTTGTCCATTCTGTTTTTCATTCTGTCCGGCGCGGAGCTGGATCTCCAGATCCTGGGCAACCCCATGGTGCTGCTGATCGGCGGGGTGTATATTGCCGCCCGGTCCGCCGGGAAGATTTTCGGGGCCTATGGCAGCTGTGCCCTCACCGGCTGTGATGCCAAGACCCAAAAGCACCTGGGCACCACCCTGCTGCCCCAGGCCGGTGTGGCCCTGGGAATGGCTCTGACTGCCGCGCAGCTGGCCGACGGGGCTATGGTGCGTAGCGTGGTGCTCTTTTCGGTGCTGGTATACGAGCTGGTGGGCCCCACCCTGACCAAGAACGCCCTCTTTGCCGCCGGGGAGATCCATCCCGACGAGCTGAAGCCGGCGGCGGTGAAGGGCGGTTGAGCCTGCACACCGGAAACCGGAAAAATGCCCCTGTCCTCTCTGCGCTTTGCAGAAAGGGCAGGGGCATTCTTTTATGAAACGTTCCTCTGCCGGAGCCTCCCCGGTCCTTTGGGCGGCAGAAAATTTCCCCAGAACAGCCAGGAGGATGTTCAGCGGCTTTCTTTCAGCCGTTCCACCTCCCGGAGCCACAGCGCCGCCGAGGCATCGCTGGGCATCCGCCAGTCCCCTCGGGGGGAGAGGGCTACGCTGCCCACCCGGGGACCGTCCGGCATACAGGAGCGTTTGAACTGCTGGGCAAAGAAGCGGCGGTAGAAGGTCTCCAGCCACTTCAGGATCACCGCCCTGTGGCAGCTCCCGGCAAAGGCCCGTTCCGCCAGGCGCAGCACCTTCCCCGGGGCAAAGCCCCACCGTATGGTGTAGTACAGAAAGAAGTCATGAAGCTCGTAGGGTCCCACCAGCTCCTCGGTCTTTTGGCTGATCTCCCCGTCCCTGGCCGGGAGGAGCTCTGGGCTGACCGGGGTATCCAGAATATCCAGCAGCACCCGCCGGAGCTCCCCCTCCGACCGGGCGGCAATGGTCCCCACCATGTGGCGCATCAGCGTTTTGGGCACCGAGGCATTTACCCCGTACATGGACATATGGTCCCCGCTGTAGGTTGCCCACCCCAAGGCCAGCTCGGAAAGGTCCCCGGTCCCCACCACCAGCCCCCCGGTAAGGTTGGCCAGATCCATAAGGACCTGGGTGCGCTCCCGGGCCTGGGCGTTTTCATAGGTGACATCCAGGGTGCTTCCGTCGTGACCGATGTCTTCCAGGTGTCCCGCCACCGCCGCCTTAATGTCCACTGTCCGCAGGGTCACCCCCAGGGCTGTACAAAGGGCCCCGGCGTTGTTCCGGGTGCGGCTGGTCGTGCCAAAGCAGGGCATGGTCACGGCAACGATCTCCCCCCGGGGGCGGCCCAGCAGGTCCATGGCCCGGGCAGAGACCAGAAGGGCCAGGGTGGAATCCAGCCCCCCGGAGATCCCCAGCACCACCCCCGGCGCCCCTGTGTGCCGGAGGCGCCTTGCCAGGCCGTGGGCCTGGATATCCAAAATCTCCCGGCACCGGGCCTCCCGGGCCTCCTCCCCGGCGGGAACAAAGGGCAGGGGCGGGACCTCCCGGGTGAGGACCGTGGGAACCAGTTCCATCTGGAAGAAAACCTCGTCAACGTCATGGGGGGCAGGGGGCCAGGTGCCGGTCCGCCGCCGCTGCCCCGCCAGCCGCGCTGCATCGATCTCGGTTATGGCAAAGCCCTCCCCAAAGGGCTTGCTTTCCGCCAGCAGGACCCCGTTTTCCCCGATCATGTTGTGCCCGCTGAAAACCAGGTCGGTGGTGGACTCCTCCGGGCCGCAGCTGGCGAAAAGGTAGGCGCAGCAGAGACGGGCGGACTGACCCTCCACCAGGGCCCGGCGGCGGGCCGCCTTGCCAACGGCCTCGTCACTGGCGGAGGGATTGGCGATCACCGTGGCCCCTGCCGCCGCCAGCCTCCCGGAGGGGGGAGCGGCCACCCACAGGTCCTCGCAGAGCTCCACCCCCAGGCAGAAATCGGGCAGCTGGCTGCACCGAAACACCATGTCCCCCCCAAAGGGGACCCATCTGCCGCCAATGCAGCAGTCCCGGACCTCCCCGGGACCGGGGGTAAAGCTCCGGCCCTCGTAGAACTCGCCATAGCTGGGGATGTTCCTTTTGGGCACCACCCCCAGCAGCTTCCCCCCCTGGACCACGGCGGCACAGTTATAAAGGCGGCCCTTTACCTGTAGGGGGACCCCCACGACCACCAGCATATCCCCTTTGGCTGCGGCGATAATGGCCTCCAGGGCCTCCAACGCCCCTGCCAGCAGTGTATCCTGGCCGAAAAGATCCCCGCAGGTGTAGCCGGTAACCGCCAGCTCCGGCAGCACCAGCAGCTTTACCCCCAGCTCCCTGGCCCTTGCCATTGTTTTCAGGAGCTGGTCCCGGTTATAGGCACAGTCAGCCACCCGCAGGCTGGGGGAAGCCGCCGCCACCTTGATAAAACCATCCTTCATTGCAAACACTCCTATTCTGTGGGAGATTTTTCTTTCCCATCATACCAGCACCGGAAGAATTTGTCCAAAAATTTCTTCCCCTTTGAAATTGCAAACCGGCCCGTTTCGTTGTATCCTATAGGTAGTATCATGAAACGAGGTGTAAGGCCAATGGAGACCCTTACCGTTATGAGCTTTAATCTGAAGCGGGACCTGCTCCCCTTCGGCCCCCATGCCTGGCAGTACCGCGCCGCCCAGGCCGCCGGTCTGATCCGGAAGACCGCCCCGGATATTCTGGGCACCCAGGAGCTCACCGAGGGCCCCCTGGGGGACATGGAGCGCCTGCTTCCCCAATACCAGTGGGTGGGGGAGGGGCGGGGCGGAGGCTCCAAGGGGGAACACACCGCCATCTTCTTCCGCCGGGACCGCTTCCGCCTGATGAGCCAGCAGACCTTCTGGCTCTCCCGGACGCCGGACCACCCCAGCCGGGACTGGACCACCCCCTTCCCCCGCATCTGCACCTGGTGCGAGCTCCAGCCGGTGGACAGCCCCGACCGCCCGGTGCGGGTGTACAACACCCACCTGGACCACATCAGCTACTTTGCCCGGGTCCGGGGCCTGCGGGAGATTCTCCGGCACATTTCGGACCGGTATGCCGCCGCCCCCGGCCCGGTGATCCTTATGGGGGATTTTAACGCCACCCCCACCAGCCGCACCCTGCGGCGGTGGATCGCCGCTGACCTGGAAAAGAGCGCGGGCCTGATGCGGGACTGCTACTGGGGCATCCTTCAGCGGGGCGGAGAAATCGGCCGGAGCTACCACGGCTTTACCGGCAAGACCAAGGGGGCTCCCATCGATTACATCTTCACCAGCCGGGACCTTGTCCTCCGGGAGGTGGAGCTTCGCCGGGAGCCGGTCCTGGGGGGCTTCCCCAGCGACCATTACCCGGTGGTGGCCCAGGTAGAGCTATGATCTCCAGAACGGCTGCTTTGCCGCCGGAGGGGCAGGCAGCCCCTTGGGCGGCGTCCGGCAAGACACCGGGCAGGCTTTTTATGTAAGGCCGGAGGGACTTCGGTATATCCTCCGGCACCGCGGCAGAGACAGGATCGATGTTATTTGCCCTGATTCTGCTTCTGCTGCTGGTTCTGCTTCTGCTGCTGACCCTGGTTCTGCTGGTTCTTCTCGTTCTTTTCGTTGGCCATGGAAGTTCACCTCCTGTTTATATGGGAGGCGGGCAGCGTCTCCGCCCGGCTCCGGTGTTTAGTATAACCTTCCTGGGGGCGGTTATTCTATCCATAAGGGAGCTTTGAAGAAAAAGAGGAAATTTTTTCAAGTTCCCCCTTGCGCCGCCCCTGAATCTATGCTATAATGGATAAAAATCGAGAATCGTTATCGATTTTAGCAACAGATAAAAACAAAAAAGGAGAGGATCATTATGGCTAAATTTGTCTGCACCGTCTGCGGTTATGTTCACGAAGGGGACGCTGCTCCCGAGTTCTGCCCCCAGTGCAAGGCCCCTGCTTCTAAGTTCAAGAAGCAGGAGGAGGGCAAAATGGCCTGGGCTGCCGAGCATGTGGTAGGTGTCGCCTCCGGCGTCGCCCCGGAGATCATCGAGGGCCTGCGCCAGAACTTCACCGGCGAGTGCACCGAGGTCGGCATGTACCTGGCTATGGCCCGTGTTGCCCATCGCGAGGGCTACCCCGAGATCGGCCTGTACTGGGAGAAGGCCGCCTACGAGGAAGCCGAGCACGCCGCCAAGTTCGCCGAGCTGCTGGGCGAGGTCGTCACCGACAGCACCAAGAAGAACCTGGAGATGCGGGTAGAGGCCGAGAACGGCGCCACCGCCGGCAAGACCGCCCTGGCCAAGATGGCTAAGGAGCAGGGTCTGGATGCCATCCATGACACTGTTCACGAGATGGCTCGGGACGAGGCCCGTCACGGCCGCGCCTTCGCCGGTCTGCTGGAGCGTTATTTCGGCTAAAAAGCACGGCTAAGGTACAAGCGCAGAGAGCAAGCGTTTCTGATTGAAAAGCGATCTGCGTAAAATTGTTTCCTGGGGCACAGAGCGAATGGTTTTTCGCTCTGTGCCTTTTTCTTTGTGGGCGAGGCCTTATCTTTGCTGATCCGCAGGGCGCCAAAAGCAGGCTGCGGGCCCAAGGCGGCAAACAGCCCCCTCCCGGGCCGTTTCCGGAAGGAGGGCTGTTCCTCTGTCTGTTGGCGGGGATCATTCCCCCGGGGGGATCTCCCCCACGCCCTTGATAATATGGGCCGGGCGGTAGGGGTACCGGTCCAGGTCCTTCTGGCTGGTGACGCCGGAAAGGACCAGGACAGTGTCCAGGCCGGTCTCGACACCGGCAATGATGTCGGTGTCCATCCGGTCACCGATCATGGCCGCCTCTGCCGAGTGGCACCCCAGCAGCTTCAGGCCGGTGCGCATCATCAGGGGGTTGGGCTTGCCCACAAAGTAGGCGGTCTTGCCAGTAGCCAGCTCGATGGGGGCCGCCAGGGCGCGGCAGGCCGGGGCGATGCCCCCTTCCACCGGGCCGGTCAGGTCGCTGTTGGTGCCGATAAGCTTGGCGCCCCCCAGCACCAGGGTCACTGCCTTCTGGATGTTCTCGAAGCTGTAGCTGCTGGTCTCCCCCACCACCACATAGTCCGGGTTCACGTCGTTCATGGTGATGCCTGCATCGTACAGGGCCCCCACCAGTCCCGGCGCGCCGATGACATAAGCGGAGCAGCCCGGGGCCTGGCGGCTCAGGAAGCTGGCAGTAGCCAGGGCGCTGGTGTAAAAGTGGCTCTCGTCCACCTCCAGGCCCATTCGGGCCAGCTTCTGCTGAAGCTCCTTGGGGCTGCGCTCGCTGGAGTTGGTGAGAAAGAGAAAGCTCTTTTTCTTCTGGTAGAGCCATTCCACAAACTCCTTCACACCGGGGAGCAGCTTGTTGCCGTGATAGATCACGCCATCCATATCGCAGAGGAAGCCTTTCCTGCTGCGCAAAAGTTCCAGGTGATTTTCCATGGTTGGGTATTCCTCCTTTGTTCATATTGTCTAATTGGCATCTTCAAAATTATACCATTTGCACAACGAACTGGCAAGGTCCAAATTGTAAAGAATTCTTGAGCATTTCCGGTATCTCCCGGAGGAATCGGAGGGCCACACCGGAAAAAAGGAGCCTCACTGTCCCTTTTGTTGGGTTTTCGAGGCTATTTCACCGAAAAACGGCAGATGGTCTGTTCCCGGTACTCCTCCCCTGCCCGCAAAACCGGGGAGGGGAAGGCGGGGTGATTCACCGCGTCAGGGAAGTGCTGGGTCTCCAAACAGAGGGCGCAGCCGGGGCCGTACTCTGCACCGGCCTTTCCGGCCCGGGGGGTCAGGAAACCGGCGGTGTACAGCTGCACCCCCGGCAGGGTGGTGAACAGCTCCATCCGGATGCCGGTGCCGGGGCACCACACCTCCGCCGCCGGCTTGGGCTCCTTTGTATGGCCGCCCTCCAGGGCAAGGTTGTGGTCGAACCCCCGGGTGGGAGCCAGCAAGGGATCCCCCAGCCGCTCCCCCAGGGGAGCCGCCTTCCGGAAGTCCAGAGGGGTGCCCTCCACCGGGGCCAGCGTCCCCAGGGGCACATTATCCGGCCCGGAGGGGGTGTAGCTTTGGGCAAACAGGGTGAGGGAATGGTCCCCGATCCCTGCCGCCCCCTGCCCCGCCAGGTTGAAGTAGCTGTGACCGCTGAGGTTCACCACCGTGTCCCGGTCGGACACAGCCCAGTAGTCCATCACCAGGGCGTCCCCGGTCAGGGTATAGGTCACCTGCGCCTGGAGCTCCCCGGGAAAGCCCTCCTCCCCGTCGGGGGAGGTGTAGGAGAAGGCGGCCATGTCCTCCCCCGCTTCCGCCCTCCACCACCTTTTGTGAAAGCCCACGGCCCCCCCGTGGAGCGTATTCTTCCCCTCGTTGGCGGTCAGGCGGTACTCCCGGCCATCTACAGAGAACCGGGCCCCTCCGATGCGGTTGGCACAGCGGCCCAGGGTCCCCCCAAGGCAGCCATCCCGGGCTTCGTACTCCCCCAGGGTGTCATACCCCAGGACGATATCCACCGGCACCCCGTTCCGGTCCGGCACCAGAAGGCTTTGCACCGTTCCCCCAAAGGGAAGGAGCTTGAGGGTGATCCCCCCCTTTTTCAGGGTGATCAGGGGCAGCTCCCGCCCCGCAGCCTGATGTTCCATTTCGCTCCCCTCCCTACCGAACCGTTTCCACAAACCGCAGGAAGGCCTCCCGGCCCTCCGGGGTGCACTTGTAGACCCCGGCGTGCTCCAGCACCTGGGCAAAGACCCTGCCCACCTCCTGCTGAAGGATTTCCATAGCGTTCTCCGCCGTGAAGGTGTGGCGCCCCTGCAGCTCCTCCCCCCAGTCTGCGTGCTTGGCGGTCTCCTCCCGGGCCCGGAGGTCCTCCCCCTTTACCAGGGCCTCGGACAGGGCAGCTAGCTCCCCCTTGAGGCGGGCGGGGAGCACCGCCAGGCCCATCACCTCGATAAGACCGATGTTTTCCTTTTTGATGTGGTGGAGCTCCTGGTGGGGATGGTAGACCCCCAGGGGGTACTCCGGGGTGGTCAGATTGTTGCGGAGCACCAGGTCCAGCTCATAGTCGGTCCCCCGCCGCCGTGCGATGGGGGTAATGGTGTTGTGGGGCTCCCCCTCTGTTTCGGCATAGATGCAGGCGGCCTCGTCGGTGTATCCCCGCCAGGCGGTAAGGATGCGGTCGGCCAGCTCCACCAGCTGCTCGCGGTTCGCCCCGGTGAGGCGCAGCACCGACATGGGCCACCGGACGATCCCCGCCTTTACCTCCGGGAAGCCGGGGAAGGAAAGCTCCCGTTCGATGGGGGCCTTCTCCATGGCAAAGGTGTACCGCCCCCCCTGGAAGTGGTCGTGGCTGAGGATGGACCCCCCCACAATGGGCAGGTCGGCGTTGCTCCCCACAAAGTAGTGGGGGAACCGGGTGACAAAGTCCAGCTCCTTCCGGAAGGTGGACCGGTCGATCCTCATGGGGATGTGCTCCCCGTTGAAGACGATGCAGTGCTCATTGTAGTAGACATAGGGGGAGTACTGGAAGAACCAGTCCTGTCCGTCGATCACAATGGGGATGACCCGCAGGTTTTGCCGGGCGGGGTGGTTCATGTGCCCGGGGTAGCCCTCGTTTTCCCGGCAGAGCTGGCACTTGGGGTAGCCGCTCTGGGGGGCTTTTTTCGCGGCGGCAATGGCCCGGGGGTCCTTTTCCGGCTTGGAGAGGTTGATGGTGATGTCCAGCTCCCCGTACCCGGTGGGGGCCACCCACTTCCGGTCCTTTGCTATGCGGTCCCGGCGGATGTAGTTGGTATCCTGGCTGAAGGCGTAGTACCAGCCGGTGGCAGCCTCCGGGGAGGCGGCATACCGCTCCCGAAACTCCCGGATCACCTGGGAGGGCCGGGCGGTGAGCAGCCCCATCAGGCCGGTGTCAAACAGGTCCCGGCTGGTGATATCCTCCCCACAGAGGCCCTGCTCCACAGCATAGCCGGTGAGGGCCTCCAGCAGCTGGTGGAGGGGGGCCCGGAGGGGCTCCGCTGGGGGGACGAACTCCCTGGCCCCCATGGCGGCCAGCAGGCTGTTTACCGCCCAGGCTTCATCCTCCGGGGCGATCAGCTGTTTTTCCAGGGCATAGTCCGCCAGGGCGGCAATATACCGGGAAAGCTCTGTCGTTGTCATGATTGTTTCCCCCTTATCCGATCTTTACACCGCCCACCGGGCGGATGGTCACCACATGACAGCTGCCCTCCCCCAGGACAGCCTCCACTCCTTTGCGGAAGGCCTCCAGCTTTGCCAGGGGGACAAAGGCCTGGGCTGTGCCCCCAAAGCCTCCCCCGTGGACCCGGATGGCACCCTCCCCCTCCAGAAGGCGCTCCCCCAGGGCGATGGTGAAAAGCAGCTCCTGCTTCCCGGTCTGGCCGGTGGGCACCACGTTTTGTAAGTACAGGGCGGAGGAACAGCCCGACTGGCGCACCAGCTCCAAAAAGCGGGGGAAGTCCCCCTCCCGGAGGGCCTGGGCCTCGGCGGCGGCCCGGCGGTTCTCGGCGTACACATGGAAGGCCCGGAGGACCCCGCGGTCCCCGGCGGCGGCCCGGACCCTGGGGAGCTGCGCCAGGAACTCCTCCTCGGGCACCTCCCGGAGGACCTTTTTCCCGAAGCAGCCGCAGACAGCGGCCAGTTCCCTGGTGATGGAGGCGTATTCATCTGTAAGGTCGGCGTGGTCCGCCCCGGAATCGATGATGCACATGGCGTACCCGTTGGCCGAAAGATCCAGGGCGATCTCCTCCACCACCGGAGCGGCGGTGTCGGCAAAGTCGATGGCAACCACCCCGCCCACGGCGGAGGCGGTTTGGTCCATAAGACCGCAGGGCTTGCCGAAGTAGACATTTTCGGCGTACTGGCCGATCTGGGCGATCTCCACCGGGGTGCGCTTTCCCTCACAGAAAAGATGGTCCAGCATCGTCCCCACCAGCACCTCAAAGGCGGCGGAGGAGCTCAGGCCGCTTCCCCCGGGCACCGAGGAGATCAGGGCGGCGTCCAGCCCCCGGTCCCCCAGGGGACAGCCCAGCCGGGCCATCCGGGCGGCCACCCCCCGGATCAGGGCGGCGGAGGTGTTCCGTTCCTCCTCCTTGGGCTCCAGCTCCCGAAGGTCAACGGTGATCATGGGGTAGCCCTCTGACTGGAAGCGGACAACGCCGGTGTGGTTCACGGCGGCGGCAGCCAGAATATCCAGGTCCACCCCCGCGGCCAGCACCCGGCCCCGCTGGTGGTCGGTGTGGTTCCCCCCAATCTCGGTGCGCCCCGGGGCGCTGAACAGGGTCTCCGGGGCCTTCCCGAAGGCCCTTTCAAAGGCCTCTGTCACCTTGCGGCACCGTGCACGGGCCCCTGCCAGGTCCTCCCCGTACAGCAGGCCCAGGGTCTTGTCCAGGTCCCCCCGGTCCAGCCGGGCTTTCAGCTCCAATTCCATGCTTCCATACTCCCTTTCCGGTAAAATGCTTCTTCTGTTTATTCGGGTAAAAAGCCGGCCAGGTTCTCCCTGGTGACGGCGGTGTACCACAGCCAGACATAGTGCCCGTCGGTGATCCTTTCCGGGGAGGGCTCCGCCCCGGAGGCCAGGTCACAGCACAGCTCCAGCATCCGCTCCGCCTGGCCCCTGGCGTCGTTCTGCACCGTACCCTTCAGGGTCCCCTCCGCCACCGCCGCCAGGGCGGGGGGCGTGGCGTCCACCCCTACAATAAAGGGCATCTCCTCCGGGGGGAGACGTTCCTCCAGCCAGGCATCAATGGCTCCCAGGGCCATGTCATCGTTGTTGGCGAACACCACCTCAATGGGCTTTTCCAGCTCCTCCAGCCACTGCTGCATCCGCATTTTTGCCTGTCCCCGCTGCCAGTCGGCGTTGTTGTTGGCCAGCTTTTCCACCGGCACCCCGGCAGAGACCAGGGTCCGGATGCTGTACTCGGTGCGCATCAGGGCATCCTGGTGCCCCTGCTCCCCCTCCAGCATCACATACTGCAAAATGCCATCCCCGTTGCGGTCCAGCTCCTCCCGGGAAAAGCGCCAGGCGTCGAGCACCAGCTCCCCCTGGAGGGTCCCCGCCCGGTCCGCCCGGGAGCCCACATAATAGGCCCGCTCCCAGCGGTTCAGGTCCTCCTCCACTGGCTCCCGGTTGAAGAAGATAATGGGCACCCCCGCGGCCTGGGCCTTGTCAATGAGCACCGCGGCTGCGGTCCGGTCCACAATGTTCACACAGATGACATCGCAGTCCCGGTCCAGGAAGCGGTCCACCTGCTCGTTCTGCACCGACTGGTTCCCCCGCCCGTCCACCGTGCTCAGGTTGATCTTCACCCCCCGGGCTTCTTCCTCCACCATAGCCAGCTGCTGGAGCTGCTGGGCCACAGTGGAGATGAAGGTATCCTCCTGGAGATAGAGGGCCACCCCGATACGGATGGTCCGGGGCTCCTCCTCCCGGGCACAGGCGGAAAGGAGCATCAGGGCCAGAGCCGCCAGACAGTATACCGCCGGGCATTTGGGTCGTTTCATGGCCTCTCCTCCTATCTGGTCATGGGGAACAGCAGCTTCTGATACTCCGGCTCGTACAGGTTTTCCTTGCGCACGGTAAAAAAGGTGAGCTCCCCCCGGTCCTTCACCGGTCTGCCCCGGGCCAGGGCGGCGGCCTGCTCCACCGCAAGATACCCGGCCGAAAAATCGTTTTGGGCCACGGCGGCGGTGATGGTCCCCCGCTCCAGACCGGCAATGACCCCGGTGGTGCTGCCCATGCCGTAAAGAAGGGGCGGTGTTTCCAGGAAGGAAAAGCAGGCAGAGGCTTCCTCCAGGGCGGAGGCCTCAAAGACCACCACTCCCTTGATCCCGCCCTCCGCCAGCTCCGTTTCCAGAAGGATGGTCAGGGCGGTGTCTGTGTCCGGGCCGCAGCGCCGGGTCACCCGCCCCTGCTCCCGAAGAAGGGCCTCCGCAGCCAGAAGCCGCTCCCGGACCCCGTTGTCCCCAGGGGCGCTGTCCAGCAGCAGCACCGTCTCCCCCTCCCGGACCCCATTGAGGGCGGCCCGGGCAGCGGCCTGTCCCAGGGCGGTGTTATCCACCCCCACAAAGCCGCCGGCACCCTTCCCGGTCATATCGGTCTCCAGGGTCACCAGGGCGGCCCGGGCAGCGGCATTGGATACCTCCTCCCCCAGGGCCACCCGGTCGGCAGGAAGGAGCAGAATGGCCTGGGCGCCGCTTTCCACCTCGCGGCGCAAAAGCTGACGCTGGCTCTCCCCGTCCCCCGGGGCGGCGGGCAGGAGAAAGCGCAGCTCCACATTCAGGTCGGCGGCGGCCTGCTCCATCCCCTGGCGGAGGTTGGCCCCGGGGCCCTTCCCCTCCTCCCGGGTGATCACCGTCACCTCCAGAAGGGCCGGCCGCTGGTGCCCCCGCCGGGGAAAGAGAATGAGCAGGATCAAGAGAAGGAGCAGGATGCCCAGGGCCAGAAGGACCAGCATCCACTTTCCCGCTTTTTCCCTCACGGCTCGTTCCCCCCTTCTTTGACCCCGTCCTTTCCCAGAACAGGCAGGCGGATGCGCACCCCGGTCCCCGCATCCGGCTCGCTTTGGATGGTCAGGCCGTACTCCGGCCCGAAAGCCAGCTGGATGCGCAGGTGGACATTCCGCAGACCGATGCCGGAGCCCTTCGTGCCGGGGGCGGCGTACTCCCCGGCGGGGTCCAGAAGGCGCTCCACCACCTCCGGGGGCATTCCCGGGCCGTTGTCCGCGACCTGGATGATCACGTCCTCCCCCTCCCGGAAGGCCCGGATCCGGATCTCCCCGTCCCCGTCGGCAAAGTCCATGCCGTGGTAGATGGCGTTTTCCAAAATGGGCTGGACGAT
>JAAWEO010000028.1 GCA_022794295.1 Angelakisella sp.
GGGGCAGGCCCCTGGACCCGGGGGACCGGCCAAAGGCTCCGGCCTTGGGCGGTTGACCCACGGGGCCGCCTGATCTCACCCACGGGGCGGGGTCCATGGGGGGCAGTACCTTGATCTATTACCAGCGTGTTCCTACTGAATAGCGCCAGGCGGCTGGGCTAGGTGGCGCCATAAAAATGTGCTGCCGCTCACCGGCGTCCGGGCTTTTGCGGCCGGAGGCTCGTTGGCCGGATTAGGTGCTTTTTTCTGCGGAAAAAAGCGGAGCCCTTCGGGCGAATGCCGCACGGCGGCAGGTTGGAGTGGCTTTGACGCTTTTGTGGGGGCTTTGGATTATCCGCCGTAGGGGACTAGTTGGCCGGTGGTTTCGTCTCGGAGAAAGACTTGGGAATCCTTGATGCGGATATAAACGGTGAGGACCGACAGTTCTTCTTCCTCTGCTGCGGGAGTGAGGGTGTTTTCATCCTTGAAGGTATAGGGCTGGGAGTTTTTGGCCCGGACATAGTAGGTCTCCAGGACCTCTTTTTTGCCGTCGGCGGTGCGGCTGGCCTCTACTACAAAGTATGGTTCTTCGTTGAAGGAAACTCCGTCCAAAAGGTTTAGGTCGACCTGGCCGCCGAAGGACGTGCTGGGGATCACCCGGGTTTCTACCACATGCTTTGCCCCTTCCCCGTCCTCGCACTTGGGGATGCGGGTGATCAGAATGGGGTAATAGTCGCTGTCCCCGATGTTCTCTATCTCCTGGACAGTAAGGGAAAAGCCCTCGTCCTCTGCAATTTCATCCACCGATGGAAGCACCTTTTGGATCACCACGTTAAGGGCCGCGGTCTCGTCCTCGCACCGGGGGTAGCGAATGGCGCTGTCTACCAGGATGGCAGCGATGATCACCAGCACCGTTACAGCTGTGATCATCAAAAGCTTTTTGGGGTCCATAGGCTTTTTCCCCTGCTGGGAGGCTTGGTTCTTTTCGGGCATAGCTATGTTTTCTCCTTCGTGATAGTTTTACAGCGGGCTTTGGAATGCTGCCGCACAATCCCGGCATCCGCTAAAATCCTTTGGGTCAGGGCCTCCACCGAGGCAAACTGCTGTTCCGGACGGAGGAAGTGAAGAAGGGAGACCGGAAGCGTCTGTCCGTACAGGTCGCCCTCATAGTCCAGAATGTAGGTCTCCATGGTAAGGTTGGTTTCGTGGAGGGTGGGCTTGACCCCAACATTTGTGACACCATCCCATTCCCTGCCATCCGCCAGAACCAGCGAGTGGTAGACCCCCCAGCGGGGGATGGTAAAGCCAGGGGGAAACAGCTGGTTGATGGTGGGCCAGGCAAGGGTCCTTGCCAGCCCTTTTCCGTGAACCACAGGGGCGGCAAGGGTGAAGGGGGTTCCCAGCATCGTCCCGGCAGCCTCCATCTCCCCTTCCCGGATACAGGCGCGGATGCGGGTGGAGCTTACCACCTGGCCCTGCCACAGCACAGGAGAAAGCGCCTCCACCCGGATCCCCTCCGGAGCACAAAGGTCCCGAAGCTCCTCCACCCCGGCGGCTCCCCCTTTGCCGAAATGGTAGTTAAAGCCGCAGAAAAGCATCCTCGCCTGGAGAACATCCCGGAGAAATCCCCGGACAAACTGTTCCGGCGTCAGGGAGCAAAAGGCGGAAAAGGACGGGCGGATCACTTCCTCCACCCCAAGGGCCGCAAGGGCTGCCTCCTTCTGTTCCTCTGTTTGAAGAAGGGTCAGCCCCCCTTTTGATGCGGGAGCAGAGCCTGCCGGAGAAAAGGTGAACACCCGGGGAACCAGTCCTTTCCGGCGGGCAGCCTCCACCGCGGCAGAAATCACCGCCCGGTGGCCCATGTGAACCCCGTCAAAAAAACCCAGGGCCACCGCCGAGGACCGGCTGCGGGGAGTTTGGATATCCTGACTGATGACCAAAGGCAAACGCTCCTTTTGCTGAAAAATCAGTGGTCGATAGGGGCAAACAGCTTGATAATGATCAGCTCCTGGGTGGCTGGCTCCACCCGGGCCAAGCCCAAAAAGCGGCTGGAGCCGCCCCCTTCGTAAACACGCAGGGGGCCGGTGGTATCCGGGTGGCGCACCCGGCGGGTATCCAGCACCGCCCCGCTGCAAAACATCCGGGCCTGATGGGGGGAGAGAAACACCCGCCCGTACCGGGAAAAAACAGCATCCACCGGCAGAAGGGTTTCTTCCAGCCGGCCGGCCTCACAGAGCTCCCGGAGCTCCTCCAGGGTGACACATTGCTTTTCGGTAAAGCCCATGGTGCTGGTGCGCCGCAGGCTGGTCAGAACACCGCCGCACCCCAAAGCCGCCCCGATGTCGTGGCAGATGGTGCGGATATAGGTCCCCTTGGAGCAAACCACCTGGATGGTACAGGTGCGGTTTTCCCCGTCGAACTCCAGCAGCTCCAGGCGGTGGACGGTGACATCCCGCAGGGGACGCTCCACCTCTTTCCCCTGCCGTGCCAGGTCGTAAAGGCGCTTGCCATCTACCCAGACAGCGGAAAACATCGGGGGAAGCTGTTTGATCTCGCCCCGCTGGGTATCCAGGGCAGCCTCCAGGGCCTCTTTGGTGACCGGGGCATCACTTTCTGAAAGGACCCTTCCAGTCACGTCCTGGGTATCGGTGGTAAGGCCGAAACGGATCTCGGCCCGGTAGCTTTTTTCCTCCACCGGCATCAGGGCGGTGGCCTTTACCGCGCGGCCAAAGAAAAGGGGCAGCACCCCGGTAGCCATAGGGTCCAGGGTCCCCCCGTGGCCCAGCTTGCGGCATTTGGTAATTCCCCGGCACTTGGCCACCACGTCAAAGGAGGTCCAGTCCCGGGGCTTGTCGATACAGAGTATCCCTTCCGGCATTTACAAAATCTCCTCCAGCTTTCTGGCGATTTGGGCACCATGCTCGATGGAGGCATCGGCAATAAAGTGAAGCTCCGGGCTGCGGCGCATCTTCAGACGCTGGCACAGCTCCCGGCGAATATATCCTGCCCCGCTGGCAAGGCCCTTGACGCTCTCCTTTGCCCGTTCCAGCCCGGAGACCGAGCTGACATACACCTTGCAGCTGGACTGGTCCCCGGAGAGATCCACCTTGACAATAGACAGCATCGGGTCCACACGGGGGTCCTTCAGGTCCCGGAAAATATCGGTAAGCTCCCTGCGGATATCCTCGCCCAGGCGGGCGGTCTTAAATGATGCCATAGCAGCTCCTTTTTCCATGCTGCCCCGGGAAAGGCCCCGGGGCAGCCATTGTTCCTTTTTAGTCGGTAATTTCCTGGATCTCGTAAGCCTCGAAGATATCTCCTTCCTTCAGGTCGGCGGTCTTTTCCAGGGTGATGCCGCATTCGTACCCGGCGGCAACCTCCTTCACGTCGTCCTTGAAGCGCTTGAGGCTGGCAAGCTTCACATCGGTGATGATGATGCCATCCCGCACCAGGCGGATACTGGCACCCCGGGCGATCTTCCCTTCCAGAACGTAGCAGCCGGCAACCTTGCCCACCCCGGTGATGGTGTACACCTGGCGCACCTCGGCGCGGCCCAGGTCCACCTCCTTGGTCTTGGGGGCAAGCATCCCCTTCATGGCGGATTCGATATCCTCGATCAGGTCGTAGATGATGCGGTAGAGATGGATCTCCACCCCATCCCGCTCGGCGTTCTCCTTGGCGATGGCGTTGGGACGGACGTTGAAGCCCACAATGATGGCACCGGAAGCGGCGGCCAGCATCACATCGGACTCGCTCACCGCGCCCACAGCCCCGTGAATCACCTTGACCTTTACCTCGTCGTTGGAGAGCTTCTCCAGGGACTGGCGGACAGCTTCCACCGAGCCCTGAACATCGGCCTTGACAATAATGGGCAGCTGAAGCATCTCCTCCTCGGAGATATGCTCAAAGAGGTTATCCAGGGTGATCTTCTCCACCGAGTTAAACTGCTCCTGCTTCTGCTCCTGGCGGCGTTTTTCCACCAGCTCGCGGGCCAGCTTTTCATCCTCTACGGCGTTGAACTGGTCGCCGGCGGCGGGAACCTCGGCTAGGCCGGTGATCTCCACCGGAACGGAGGGACCGGCATCTGTAATGCGGCGGCCCTTGTCGTTCATCATCACCCGGACGCGGCCCACCGCTGTACCGGCGATGATAACATCCCCGGTGTGAAGGGTGCCGGTCTGGATCAGGACAGTGGCAACAGGACCCCGGCCCTTGTCCAGCTTGGCCTCGATGACAGTGCCCTTGGCCATCCGGTCGGGATTGGCCCGCAGCTCCTTCAGATCGGCCACCAGAAGAAGGTTCTCCAAAAGGTCGTTGATGCCGTCGTGGGTTTTCGCGGAAACGGGAACGCAGATAACGTCGCCGCCCCATTCCTCCGGCACCAGGCCGTACTCGGTAAGCTGCTGCTTTACCTTGTCGGAATTTGCATGGGGCTTATCCATTTTATTGATAGCCACAATAATGGAGACCCCGGCATCCTTGGCGTGGTTAATGGCCTCAATGGTCTGGGGCATGATGCCATCGTCGGCAGCCACCACCAGGACCGCAATATCGGTGACCTGGGCGCCTCTGGCCCGCATGGCGGTAAAGGCGGCGTGGCCGGGAGTATCCAGGAAGGTGATGGGGCGTCCGTCCACCTCCACCTGGTAGGCGCCAATGTGCTGGGTAATGCCGCCGGCCTCCCCGGAGACTACGCTGGTATTGCGGATGGCGTCCAGCAGGGAGGTTTTGCCGTGGTCCACGTGGCCCATGACCACCACAATGGGGCTGCGGGGCTGGAGGGCCTCGTCGCTGTCCTCGGTTTCGTCAAAAAGGCGGTCCTCAATGGTGACCACGACCTCCTTGGAGACCTTGGCTCCGATCTCCATAGCCACCAGGGCGGCGGTGTCGTAGTCGATAACGTCGTGGTTGGAGACCATAACGCCCAGGGGCATCAGACGCTTGATGATCTCAGTGGACTGGACCTTGAGAATGGCGGCCAGCTCGGTAACGGTCATCTCCTCGGGGAGGGTGACCTCCAGCTTCTGGCGGCGCTGGCGCTCCATCTCCAGGTGGCGCATCTTCTGGTCCTCCCGCTCCTTGCGGCTCATAAAGGGCTTGCCCCTCCGCTGGGAGCGCTGGTTCAGCTTCTGCTTCTTGACGCCGGTATCCCGCACCGAGGCAGGGGCGATCTGCTCATAGCGTTCGTTGTATTTGTCCAGGTTTACCTCCGAGGTGCGCATATCCACAACCACACTGGTAACGGTGACCGGGGTCTGGCGCTCCCCCTTGGGGCCTTTCTGGCGCTGCTGCATTTTGATTTCGATGGGCGTGCCCTGGGGGGGCAGGGTGGGCTTTTTCGGCGGGGGCGGCGGGGTCTGCTGCTGGGGCCGGGGGGGCTGGCCTCCCCGGCGGTCCCGGTCAAAGCGTCCCCCCTGCTGGCCCTGGCCGGGGCCTCTCCCCTGGCTCTGCTGCTGGCCGAAGGGGCGCCGGTCCCCACCCTGGAAGGGTCTGCCCTGGCCGCCCTGCTGCTGGCCGCCCATAGGACGTCCGCCGCCCTGACCACCTTGGCCGCCCTGACCGGCAGGCTGGCCGCCGTAGGTCGTGCGGTTGTTGTAGGTACGCTGGCCGGGCCGGAAGTTTGCCACTGCCGGGTCCACCGGACGTGCAGGCCGGGCAGGCGCCCCTGTGGTCCCTGCCGGAGCGGCGGGCCGGGGCTGCTGCTGAGGAGCTCTGGGAGCCGCGGGAGCCGGCTTGGGCGCCGGAGCCGCAGGTCTTTCCTCCCCTCTTGGAGCCGGGGCGGCGGGCTTCTCCTCCGCCTTGGGGACAGCGGGAGCCGGTGCAGGTGCCGGGGCGGGAGCCGCAGGCTTTTCCTCTGCCTTGGGGGCAGCGGGAGCCGGTGCAGGTGCGGGAGCCGCGGGCTTTTCCTCTGCCTTGGGGGCAGCAGGGGCGGGGGCGGCCTTGGGGCGCTGGCTCTGGAGGGCAAAATAGCTGTCCAGGCTGGGGGTGCTGTGGTCCCGGGTGAACTTATCAAACACCAGGTTCAGCTCCGCATCGGTGAGGGCGGTCATATGCTTTTTGGGCTCTCCGGGGAAGTTTTCCTCCAGCAGGGCAATCAGGTCCTTGCTGGGAATGCCCAGGTCCTTCGCGACCTCATGAACTCTGTACTTTTCTATCATCTATTCTGCTCCTCCTTCGTCACTGCATATCAGTTTTTGTATCCCGGCCGCAAATCCGTCATCGGCAACTGCCACGACTCCGGCCAGCTTTCCACACACCTGTGAGAGATCGAACATGGTAAGACCGGTGGTCACCCCTCCCGGGGGACCAGCGCTTCCTGCCAGGACCTGCTCCATCCGTTCCCGGCTGCGGGGAGAAAAATCTGCGGCATAAAGCACAAGCCTTGCCTCCCCTGCTCCGGCAGATTCTTTGACTGGCTCGAAGCCGATCCTCAGCTTCCCGGCCTTTCTGCAAAGGGACAAAAGCCCCAAAAGCTTATTCACTACAGCTGATTTCCTCCTCCAGTCTTTCATACACCTCGTCGGGGATCTGGCAGTCCAGGGATCGCTCCAGGCGCCTGGCCTTTCTTGCCTTCTTCAGGCAGTCCACCTTGGGACAAATATAGGCCCCACGCCCCGGCTTTCTGCCGGTAAGGTCCACCGAAAGCTCTCCTTGGGCGGAACGCACCACCCGCACCAGCTCTTTTTTGGGAAGGTGCTGGCCGCAGCCGGAGCACATTCGCAGGGGGATCTTTTTTGTCTGCATCGCCTAACCTCCAAATCTCCCCGGAGGGGGAACGCTGCTGTTTCCTTTATTCCTCGTCCTCGCCGTAGAAGCCGCTTTCCGGGCGGATATCGATCTTCCAGCCGGTAAGCTTGGCAGCCAGGCGGGCGTTCTGACCCTTGTTGCCAATGGCAAGGCTCAGCTGGTGGTCCGGGACGGTGACCCGGCAGCTGGGCGGGTCGTTCTCCACGATCTCCACCGAAAGAACGGTGGCGGGAGAGAGAGCTGCGGAGATAAACTGGGCAGGATCTTCGCTGTAGGGCACCACGTCGATCTTTTCGCCCCCCAGCTCCTCCACGATGCTGGAGACACGGGCCCCCTTGGGACCGATGCAGGCCCCCACAGGGTCCACGTTCTCGTCCCGGCTCATTACGGCCAGCTTGCTGCGGCTTCCGGCCTCACGGCTGATGGCCTTGATCTCCACCACACCGTCGTAGATCTCCGGCACCTGCATTTCAAAGAGACGCTTCACCAGGCTGGGGTGGGTGCGGCTGATCATAAGGCGGGGACCCTTCTCCCCGTTCTGGGCATCCACCACATAGACCCGGATCTTCTGACCGTCCACCAGCTCCTCGCCGGGGACCTGCTCGCTTTTGGGAAGGACCGCCTCGGAGTTTCCAATCTCCAGGGTAACGATCTCACGCTTGGGATCGACTCTGAGAACGGTAGCGGTAACGATATCGTGCTGGCGGGAGCGGAACTCCTGGAACAGCAGACCCTTTTCTGCCTCCCGAATCCCCTGGCGGATGACATGCTTGGCGGACTGGGCGGCAATGCGGCCGAACTTCTTGGGCTCCAGGGGGATCTCCACGATCTCCCCTATTCTGGCCTTTCCGTCATATTTTACGGCGTCCTCGAGGGTGATCTGGGTCAAGGGGTCTTCCAGCTCCTCCACCACCTCCTTGCGCATGGCTACATAAAAGCGCATGGTCTCGGGGTCGATCTCCACAATACTTTCTTCGCTGCCGGCGGGGTCCTTTTTCACCGCCAGGGCGATTGCGGTCTTGATCCTCTCCACCAGGTAATCCAGGGGGATGCCCTTCTCCTGCCCCATCAGGGCCAGGGCTTCAAAAAACTCCCTGGTATCCTTTTCCTTTGTATTGGGGGCGACCTTTTTTGCCTTAGCCATCTTCCTTATTCTCCTTCATTATCTTCTGTGCCGAAATCTTCTGAGTCATAATCATGATAGAGGCGGACAAAGGAAGCTTCCTCTGTTCCGAAGGACATTTCTGTTTCACCGGGGAGAAGCAGGGTCACCCTGCCCTCCTGATAGCCGGTCAGGGTCCCGGTAAACTCCCGAACCCCATCCACCGGACGGATCAGACGCACTGACAGGTTCATCCCCATACACTGCTCATAGTGCCAGTCCTTGGTAAGCTCCCGCTCGATCCCGGGGGAAGAAACCTCCAGGGTATAGCTTTGGGAGATGGGGTCCGCCTGGTCCAGAAGCTGATCCACCGCCCGGCTGAAGGCCTCGCAGTCCTCGATGGTCAGCCCTTCTTCCCTGTCGATGAAGTAGCGCAGGAACCAAAGGCTCCCCTCTTTTTCGAACCGCAGGTCCCACAAGGTCAGCCCCAGCTCCTCCAGCACCGGCTGTGCCAGGCGGGCGGCAATTTCTGTGGTGCTTTCCTTTTTCTTTGCAGACAAAGCTCCTTCCCTTCCTTCCTCTTTTGATGTGATGCAGGGGGATTTCCCCATACATAAAGGAAAGAGCGGGTGGCCCCACTCTTTTACTAATCTCCTTATCATGTTGTATGATACCATATTCCGGCGCAGGTTGCAAGGCTTTTTGCGAAAAAAGGCCGAATCTTCTGCCAAAAACCGGCTCCCGGGCAAAAAACACCCTGAACAGAGTAAGAAATCACTCCTCCATCTGCTTTCCCAGAAAGGCGGCGGCCGCAGAAATCAGCTTCACCTCGCTGTCCCCGGCGGTATCCCCGGGTTTGTTCATCAGGTACATGACACTGCCGCAAACATCCCCGGAGGCAATAATAGGGTACTGGACCAGGCTGTAGTGGTCCACCCCCTCCACCGGCTGGAGCTTCTTTTCGGTACCGGTAAAGGCATAGCTTCTGCGGTTTTCGATCATATCCTCCAAGCTGGCGGAGACCCGCCGCTCGATCAGCTCCTTTTTGGCGATACCTGCCACGCTGATAACATGATCCCGGTCACAGATCACCACAGGAAAGCCTCCAGTCTTATAGAGGACCTCGCCATACTGCCCTGCAAAGCTGCTCAGCTCCCCAATGGGGGAATACTTTTTAAAGATCACTTCACCATCGTTATCTGTGAAGATCTCCAGGGGGTCGCCGTCACTGATAAGATTGACACCATAGACCTTGTCCGGACGCTTTGGGGATGTCTGGACGAGCTGGATTGATGGGATATCTATGATGCCGGACTTAAAATTTACGACTGTCCCCCACGGGACTGGGTTCGGCGCTTTCTCCGGGCTGCCCTCCTCGGGCAGCGTCCCGCTTCGCAACAGACTGTCGATATCGGCTTTCAACTGGATTTCCAGGTGATCCTCGTAGACCTTGATCCTTTGGATCATCAGTTCCAGATCCTGGCGATCCAGCTTTTCCTTGCGGAGGATGTCGTCGAACACCTCCAGGGCGGTCTTAGCAACGCGGTTGACTTGGAGGATGGTGTTTCGCTTATCAATGGTCATTTGCAACTGGTTGCGGATCCCCTCCATCCGCCGGAGAAGATCAGCTTCCATCTCGTCGTAGGTCTCCTCCAAAAGCTCTTCCTGGTCGGGGTGTTTCATCAGATCCCGAACTCGCTGGCGCTTGGTGGCTTTTAACTCGTCCTGGAGATCCTGGAGAATCTCCTCCAGGTTGGTGGTGCTCCGCTGGGTCTCCTCTACATCCTGTTCCTCCTTGGCAAGATCGGCGTTCATCCGTTCCAGCATGGCGGCGCTGTTCTCCTTCACCATGCGGACATAGAGCTTCAGCAGCTCGTCCAGCTTGTCAACGCGGATATGGTGGCTGGTGCAGCCCGCCCGGCCCCGGCGGTGGTAACTGCCGCAGGTGTAGGCAGGGCTTAGATCCCGGCGGCTCATGGCGAATAGGGGGGCGCCGCAGTCGCCGCACTCCAGAAAACCGGAGTAGACATTGTCGTTGATCTTGGTGCCCCGGTAGTGGCTGGTAGCCCGCTTTTCCCGGGCCGCCCTGGTCAGCGCAAAGGTGCGGTAGTCAATAATGGGCTGGTGATGATTCTCAATGACGATCTGCTCGGTTTCGTCCCGCCTGATGTCCCTGCCGTTGATCTTCGCTCGGGTGTACTTCCCTTGGCGCAGGGTGCCGATGTAGAAATCGTTGTCCAGGATCCCCTGGACGGTGACGATAGCCCAGGCGGATCTGACCTCCCGGCGGCTCTCCTCCCCGGCGGCCTCCCGCCGCTGGCGCTCCGACATCCGGGGGGTGGGGATGCCCTCAGCGGTGAGGTAGTTGGCGATCTTTTTGTACCCCCAGCCCTCATTATATAAGGCGAAAATTTTGCGGACGATCTCCGCCTCGGTGGGGACGATCTCGAACTGCTGCTGTTTATTGACGATGTAGCCGTAGGGGGCGGCACAGATCCACTTGCCGTCCTGCTGGCGGCGGCGAACCACCGAACGGACCTTTTTGCTGGTGTCGGTGACCGGCATCTCGTTGATGAGGAACTGGAACTGGATCTTGAGCCAGTCGTCGTCGTTGGGGAAGTCGATGCCATCCCCGATGGAGATGATGCGGACCCCGGCATCCCGGAGGTCCTCCAGCTCTACCAGCCCCCGGCTGTTGCGGCGGGAGAACCGGGAGAAATCTTTGACCAGGAGGATGTCCTTTTTGTGGGTCATCAGCTCCCGGCGCATAGCCTGGTAGCCCTCCCGCTGCTCGAAGGTGTAGCCGGAGCGATCCCGATCCTCGTAGAAGGTGAGGGTGCTGTTGGGGAATCTCTGCTTTACAAAGTCCTCAATAATGGCCTTTTGATTTTCGATGGAAGTGTTGTCTCGATCCAACTCCTCGTCCACCGAAATGCGGCAGTAACCCGCTATGTTGTAACGTTCGATCATGGCTGTTCTCCTCTATTTATGTGTCGTAGGCAGGCAACTGCCGAGGATTCTTCGACGGTTATCCTTCATCCTGCTGTGAACCGTTTCCATTTTGGAAAATGCTGCTGCATTTTAAACCGCTAAGAATTTTTAGCAGTTGCATCCTGAAGCAATTCTTTATCTGCCTGTTTATTAGCTCATCCCATTTCACTTTGTATCAATTTAATTTTGCAGACAGACTTTTAATTGCAGATAATATTGTATCACATCAGAGAACCAAAAGCAATAAGGACCGGCAGAGGAAATGAATATTTGAGACACCTCCTGCCAGCGGTGGTGAAGCATTTTCTACCCAAATGTCATCGTCGGGCCTTGGTATGCTTCTCGCCGCTCCTTGATATGCCAAGTACCCTCCTGCTCTATCTCCTGTTTCTCTCGCTGAAGTTCCTCCTTAGCGGCGCAGATGCGGTTGTGGCAGAGAAGGTGGCTGGTGAGGGGGAGCAGGTCCTCCTGGCCGGACCGGAACACTGCCACCGTGTATTTTTTTGCGCCATACTCCCGATAGAGAGACCGCAATTTCTCCTGCTGCCCTTGGTCTGTCTGGTCGTCGTTGGTCAGCCAAATGACCGCCAGCTTTTTCTTTTCATCCACTTGGATCCTCAACGGAATATCATCCTCCTTTTCTTTCTGCCAATAGTTTCCTCCGGGGGAACGGGGTTATACCTTTCTCCGGGATTTTATTCGTCCAGGGGGAGCAGCTCCTCCTCCCTGCGGTATGCTGATTCTTCCTCGCAAATTCTGGCGAAGTTTGGGACACTGTCCAGTTGCTTTACCTCCTGCCGGCACTGTTGGAACAGGCTGTCCACATATTCCCGGGTGAAGTGGTAGGCGTTGGCGAGGATGTGTGCGATTACCGCCAGCTGGACCGAGGTCTTGTACTGGTTAGTACCGAAGGTCTTGGTGAAGTGAGAGATGCGGCGGTCCAGCTCTGCCGACAGCAGCTCCCCGATGTACTGGGAACTGTCCTCTGCGTTCAGGTAGTCGATGTAGTGATCGATGGCCTGCTCTACAAAATCGTTGCGGGAGCTTGCTTTTGCACGGCGGAGGTTTTCGTCCATTCGCTTGAGGTGTGCTTCCGTGACTGCCAGGCCGCTTTTTACTCGTTTTGTGTACATAATGTTTCCTCCTCTGTTTTTTGAAAAATACCCCTCACTTAACAACGGACATTTTTTCGCCGTTTTTGAACCATTCGTTTGTGAACTTTTTGTAAATCTTGCAATAATGACACCTCCTCTACTCGTATACGGACATCCCAACAGGATTTTTAACACCTGCTTTCATCTTTTTCGATTGGAACTCGTTAGTCGCTGGGCACCCTCTTTAGGAAAGTTATATAGCTTTTGGGGCTTGTTCTCATTGTAGCAAATTCAAAGAGCGTTTTCCGCATCCCCACAGCCACATTTTAGTGGCTTGTGGCCACATCGCCCCCTCCTCTATGCGTCTGGGAAATCTCAATGGCCACACCCCCTCTACTCGCATACGGACATCCCAACAGCATTTCACAGCCCTGTCTCTATGATTTTCTGACAAAAATTTCAAAGACAGAAAAAAAGAGAAACACTTGCACCGAAATTTTGGTGCGTGTTTCTCCTTCTCTATATATCTTACCTCTGTATTATATTTATACTGGGTACTTCTTGGAGGTCCACTATGGACCTGAGGGTGGGTCAGCTTTTTTCAGAGGTAAAGGGTATATTTTTGCTTTGGTACCTTTGGTGGCCACCTCGCACATCCCAGATTTTAAGGCTTGTTCCGGCGGTTTACAGAGAAACCGGCCACCTAACCTGGACACCCATCCGGTACCAAAGGTGAAAAAGCGACCACCTTGGTGGTACCGCTCCCGACCCGCACTGCGGGGCGGTGTGGCTCAGCCCGGGGTGCCAGTGGCGACCCCGGGCCTTTATCCTGCACATTTTTCGCCCCCCGGTTCACCAGCCACTTTCGGTTGTGCTGAATTCACTGGATGGCACACAGGCCACACGCTTTTGATACGGCTATGTCTGCGATGTGAGGCGGCTGTTACCTTCTGGACACCAGCGAGGCCGCACAGCGACGCACGGGCTGTCACGTTGAGATGCACTCATTACCACGAAGTGCGAGTGCCTTTGCGACTCGCTGATGTTCAGCTACCACATCCATCTGCGCCAACTGCTGTTCATAGAACCGATCGAGGGCCAACTGAATTGGGCTGGCGGTATAGAGCAGGTTGCCATTGTGCTTCAGACCAGCTTTGGTGGTGACTGTCGTGCTCTCTGTACTGATGAGCTGCCGCTCCTCCAGCACACACATACTTGCGGACAGTGCTGGCGCTCACCCTCACCGTTCTGCCGATGGTTTTGTAGCTAGGCCAGCACTGGCAGGTGCTTCGGTCCTCACAGCAGAGCAGATAGGCGTAGATGGCCAGCGCACCAGGCGACAGGCCCAGCAGGAATATCTCGTTGGGTAGCTGGAAGTAATCCTTAACCAAATCACGCTTGGGCCACGGTTTGTATTTCACTCTGCACCTCCCTGGGTGTGCTGTGACACCCACTCCACATATTTCTCCTTGGGTACTACGAACCTGTTGCCGATTTCGAGAACAGGAAAATCCGGCTCGTGCATCAGTTCGTAACCGCTGGACGGTGAGATGCCCAGTACCTTCGCTACCGTTGCCGCGTTCAGGAACAGCGGCAGTTCGTCGTAATCTTTGTAGGCGGATTCTTTCATGCTGTGCTTGACCTCCTTTTTTCATGACACGATTTTCTTCTCTGCTTTTCCGGACTGACTTCCCTCACTTTTCTACCACAACCTCCGACAGCTGAAACGGAACTTTCTCATAACCGAGTTTACAAAATGTTTACCGATTCAGGACACAGGTACCCTCATTCCTCTTCTACAACCTCCGAAGCCCAAAAGCGAACTTTTATTTTTCGTTCACAGGAAAAGTTTTTGCTGTTGAAAACTCACCCGTCAGAACTGAGTCTGGCGGGTGAGTGTATCGAATGATTTGATGGGTATCTGATGATGGCCTGTCCATTCTTTGTTTAGGCGATACAGTTTTTGAAACCTCGATACAAACTGTCAGGTTGAAGACCTCAACCAGGAATAAAAACTTTTCTTTTTCCTGCAATGATGTTACCCTGTCATACGAATATATCAATAAGGGAAAGCGGTGAGGCCATGGAGCAGGAGAGCAAGTGGATACAGGACATCCAGCGGAGCGGCTGGTGGAGCGGTACTACGATGAGATATACGTCTTTGTCTACCGTCAGACCGGGCACAAGGAGGACGCCATAGACCTGACCCAGAGCATTTTCCTTGCGATTCTCCAGGCGCTTTCCACTTATGACCCGAAGAAGGCTGTCTTCCGCACCTGGCTCTACTGTATCGCCGCCAACAAGATCATCGACGTTCGCCGCCAGTCCCGGCCCGTGACTACGCCGCTGGAGGAAAGCGAACTGCCTGTTCAGGAGGACTTTGTCTCCCGGATTTATGACCGGGAGCTTCTAAAGCGGATCGAGGGCTATGTGTCCGGGTTGGCTCCTTCGCTCCAGACTGTGTTCCAGCTAAGGCTCTATGAGAAACAGAGCTTCGGAGAAATTGCCGCCGCCCTGGGTCAATCGGAGGCGGCGGTAAAGAACCAATACTACCGCCTTTTGGGGCGGATCAGAGAGGAGTTTGATCCAGATGGATGAAAAAATTCCCATGTCTACAAGTGAGGAGCGACAGGCGGCCATCCGGCGTATTGTGAAGCTGAGCGAGGTAGAGCAAAGAGTTAGACGGCGGAGCAACCCCCTGCCCGTGGTGTTCTTTGGGGTAGAGGACTGCCTGTTCCTCCCCGTACTGGCGGCACTGCTGTGTCTGATTCCATGTGCGGCGTTGGCACGCTTTGACACCGTGGCCCCGTTGCTGTTTCTGTTCTCCCCTGCACTGTACGCCACACTCCACCTGCTGACCACTTGGAAGGACACAGTGAGCGGCGTTGCAGAGTGGCAGCGCAGTTGCCGGTTGTCGGCCTGTACCCTACTGGCCCTGCGGATGCTGGTATTCGGAGGTTTGGCAGTAATCGTATGCGTCCCCGCCAACATCCTGCTGTGGCTGACCTCCAGGCGGAGCTGGTCTCTGCCCTGGAGGACATTTCTCTGCAATTTACCCCTGGGGTTTATGGCCTGCTGGCTCCCAATAGGGCGGGTAAGACCACCCTCATTAAAATGCTTACCACCTTGCTGTTCCCCACCTCTGGACAGATCTTGTGGGAGGGGGAGGACATTTCACGCCCTGGACGAGAGTTACCGGGGCTTACTGGGCTATCTGCCTCAGGAATTTGGCTACTACCCCGGCTATACGCCCCAGCAGTTTCTGCGCTACGTTGCCGCCTTCCGTGGAACACAAGAAAATGCGGCAGCTCTCCGGCGGGATGCGCCAGCGGGTGGGCATCGCCCAGGCCATGCTCAACGATCCCAAGCTGCTAATTCTGGATGAGCCCACCGTCGGGCTGGACCCGCGGGAGCGGGTACGGTTCCACAATCTGATTCATTCTCTGGCGGAAGACCGGATCATTATTCTCTCCACCCACATCGTCTCCGATATTGGAGACCATCGCTGGGCAGATTGTCATGTTCCGGGACCATAAGCTGTTCTGCTGTGACAGCCCGGCGGGTATCTGCGGCAAAATGAAGGGCCGGGTGTTTGAGGTCCCGGCAGAAACCGCTCTGGAGGAAAATCAGTTTCTCCTTAGCGAGCGGCAGGGGGAACAGTCCTGCGATCTTCTGCGACACTCTGCCCCAGGGAGCCGCCCCAGTGACGCCCGGCCTGGAGGATGCGTTCCTGGCTATCTACCGGGAGGGGGCAGGTATGAGGCTGCTGAGATATGAGTGGAGCAAGCTGGTCTGCCTGCCCGCCCTTTGGGGTGTGCTGGTTCTGTGTTTGGTCTTCAACTGCCTACTCATCGGCAACGGGAACCGCTGGCGGTGGGAGTGGAACGAAGTTGCTTCCGTGACTGGCGGGCTGGGTCAGCGGGTGGATACTGGCTTTCTGGACGGGCTGCGGCAGCAACCCCAGTCGGAGTACCGAGACTACCTGCTGTCCACCGCGGAGGGTACGGCGGACGTCTATGCGGACTACGACTTAAAATCTCTCTCCAACTTTTACAACAGCTATCTCAAAAGCTCTCCCATGGCGGCAGTCCTGATGGAGCGGAAGTATGGCTAGCTGGCGGAGCGGAGCGCCCACCTGTCAGAAACAGGAGCGGCCATGGATTGGTACGGCGGACCGGTCAGCCATAACATCCACCAGTTCCTCTATGGAACCCTGATGTGGGCTGTCCTCACCGAGAGGGCGGTGCTGGGGATGCTGTCTATGCTGTTCCTGCTGGACTATGAAAATCAGCAGCGGACAGCGGAGGGAGTGTACGCCTCTCGCACTGGGAGAACACTACGCCACTGTAAGGTATTGGTCGGAATCACCTGGGCGCTGGCACTCTATCTTCTGCTGGCGACGGTCACACTGGGAATATTTCTGTTGTTCTGGGACTGGAGCGGCGTCTGGGACGTCAGCGCCTCCAGCCAGTTTAACTACATCATTGATTTGTTTTACCCACGCCCGTTTTTCACCTGGACGGACTTCACCGCAGGGGGCTACCTGGCGGCGGCAGTGGGGCTGGGCGGACTTCTGACTGCGATGTTTGCTCTGCTGGCGGCAGTCTACGGGACACTGGTGTCGAATGTGTACTTGTCAGCTTTGGTGTTGACCCTGTTGCTGTGTGGTGGAGCGGCGGCTCAGGCCCTCTGCGCCCAGGCGGGGCTGTGGATGGGATACGCTCTGCTGACCTTCCAGCCCGTTAACATCTGGCTGTATATCAATGGTTGGTTTACCAAACTAGGGCTGAATGCGTTTATCCTCTGGCGGGAAACCGTCGGCACCGGGTTGAGTTTGGCGGTCTGCGGTCTGGGAACGGCTTTGGCGCTGAGATACTTTGGGCGAAAGGACATGATGATATGAGCTTGTTTTGGCAGGAGCTGAAAAAGATTTGGCATCCCGGAATTTGGCGGGTATTATCCTGCTGGGGCTGATCTACTACTATATGTTCCCCGGCTGACCCCTTCCGATGTTAGCTGTTCCAGTAGCTGGTCAATGGCACTGTTCATAATGTTGTTCGGTTGCTAGGAAGGGCCGATAAGGAGCTGGAGGCAATTGTAGGTTTGACGCTCCATCTGCTGGTACTGTTGCTCCAGCGTTTCGATGAGGCCATAGCCTGCATCCACCAGGTTTCCCTTTGGTGTTCCGTACAGCTCCTCCGCCCTCTGCAGCTCAGTAATCTGGCAGGGGCCAGAGTAAAGGACAGTATCAAAGTGGTCAAATGCGCCCTCTCGAATGATCATATAGGTGCTGGTGATCCAGTGAAACATATAGATATACTCGATGTCCTTGCGAACATAGCTACACTTGATGTGGAAATTGTCCAGATCCGGTATGGTCATCACTACGATATCGGCGTCCATCTTCATCATCAGGTGATAAAGATGGACGCCGATGTAGTAAGGCTTGATTCGCGGTTCCCGCTCCGCCTTTTGGAAAATGGCGTCCTTGGGGTCGCTGGTTATGTAATGGATGGTGAGATTGGAGTGGGCCAGCAAGTACTCGATGACGCCGGCGAAATACTTGTAGAAGCCGCTTTTCTCCGAATAGAAGACCTGGTGTTTATTGGCGATGGAGAAAAACCGCTTATAATCCGCCTTTTCCCGACGCTTGTCCTCTGGGGACACTTTGGCGGAGAGAGCATTCAGCTTATCCAGCTCGGCTTTACTTTCCACCAGGGCATCATAGTTCACATACTTCTTTGGTATCTTCTCTTGACAAAGGGAAACAGAAAACTAATAACATAATAGGCTGTCAACCTTACACAAAGCACCGCTTCCAACAAAATCGGAGCGGTGTTT
>JAAWEO010000029.1 GCA_022794295.1 Angelakisella sp.
ACCTTGATCTATTACCAGCGTGTTCCTACTGATGGCGCCAGGCGGCTGGGCTAGGTGGCGCCATAAAAATGTGCTGCCGCTTACCAGCGTCCGGGCTTTAGCGGCCGGAGGCTCGTTGGCCGGATAAGGTGATTTTCGCTGCGGCGAAAATCGGAGCCCTTCGGGCTAAGGCCGCTTCGCGGCTAGGGCCTGCGGGCCGGGGTGGGAACGGCTGATGTGCCGGGTGGCGGGGGTGGTTTTGGGGGAGGTGTATAAGTCTTTTGTTATATAAAATTCAGATATTTTGTATTGGACGAATACCAGAAAATATACTACAATATAAGGGTGATAGGAAGGATTTTTTGGAGAAAACCCCAGCCAATAAAATCCCACTTCCCAATGACGGATCAGAAAGGTTGTGTTGTGATGAAGGTCATGAAGCCGGCGGTAGCCGGGACCCTGGAATCCAGCGACGCCCAGGTGACGGTGGAGCCTGGTGTCCAGGGGATCCAGCTGGATATCCAAAGCAGCGTTCTCAACCAGTACGGCAAGCAGATCAAGGCCACTATTCTGGAGACCCTCCAGCGGCTGGAGGTCACCGACGCCCAGGTGACGGTAGTGGACAAGGGCGCTTTGGACTGCACCCTGAAGGCCCGGGTGGAGTGTGCCGTATTCCGCAGCTGTGACGCCAGCGGCGCCAATATTCCGTGGGGAGGTGCTGTAAGATGATCCCACGTCCCAAGCCGGAGCGTTTTCGCCTTCGCCGCACAATGATGTTTATGAACGCCCAGAAGCCCGGCCTCATCAAGGACGCCTACATTTACGGGGTGGACAGCATCATGCTGGACCTGGAGGATGCCGTGGCGGAAAACCAGAAGGACGCCGCCCGGTTCTCCCTTTACCACGCCCTCAAAACCATCGATTACGGTGACACCGAGGTCATCGTCCGCATCAACGGCCTGGACACCCCCCACTGGCAGGAGGACATCCGGGTCTGCGTGGCCGGCGGGGCCGATGGCATCCGCATTGCCAAGTGCGAAAGCGCCCAGGATGTAAAAACTGTGGAGGAGGCCACCCTGGCCGCCGAGCGGGAGTTCGGGGTGGAGGAGGGCCGCACCCTCCTGATGGCCGCCCTGGAGAGCCCCAAGGGCATTCTGAACGCCTACGAGATCTGCACCGCCTCCGACCGCCTCTTTGGGGTAGCTATCTCCGGCGGCGATTTCCGCAAGTGCATGCAGGTCGGGGTGGTTCCTGGCGGCATTGAGATGCTGGCCGCCCGGGGGCAGATGCTCCTGGCCGCACGGGCCGCAGGGGTCCAGTGCTTTGATACCGTTTTCACCGACCTGGACGACATGGAGGGCTTTCTTGCCGAGGTCAAGCAGAACAAGGAAATGGGCTTCGACGGAAAGAGCCTTATCAACCCCAAGCAGATCACAGCGGTCCACCAGATCTTCGCCCCCACCCAGAAGGAGATCGCCGCTGCCGAAAAGATTGTCCGGGCCATGCGGGAGAACGCGGACAAGGGGATCGGCGTCTTTACTGTGGATGGCAAGATGATCGATCTGGCCTTCCTGCCCGGCGCCGAGCGCACCATCAAGCTGGCCAAGGCCAGCGGACTGTACGAGGGGGATCTGTAAGATGAAAAATGCAGTAGGCAGAGAGATCCCGGACCAGCTGCTGACAGGCGGCAGAGAGGTCTATCAGGGGAAGAACCATATGGACGGGCGGGAGTTTACCAAGGCTGCCCCCACCGTCAAGCGGTATGAAAAGCCGGTAGAGACCAAGGTGGTCTCCTCCATCCGGGAGGCACTGGAGCAGTGCGGCGCCAAAAGCGGCATGACCTTCTCCTTCCACCACCACCTTCGGGACGGGGACTATGTGATGAACCAGGTGATGGCAGAGGCGGTTGCCATGGGGCTCACCGACCTGACCATTGCCGCCAGCTCCACCGGGGCGGCCCACGACCCCATCGCTCAGTACATCAAGGAGGGCATCGTCACCGGCCTTCAGACCTCCGGCATCCGGGGGAAGATGGGGGAGGTGGTCTCCCAGGGGTATCTGAAGACCCCTGCCATCCTCCGCAGCCATGGCGGGCGGCCCCGGGCCATCGAGGCCGGGGAGGTCCACATTGACATCGCCTTTGTGGCGGCCCCCACCGCCGACAAAATGGGCAACTGCAAGGGCTGGGGCGGCAAATCGGACTGCGGCTCTATGGGCTACGCCATGACCGACGCCAAGTACGCTGACAAGGTCATCGTCATCACCGACTGCCTGGTGGATTATCCCAATATGCCCGCCAGCGTGGAGGCCATCGACGTGGACGCGGTGGTCGTGGTGGAGGAAATCGGCAATCCCAAGAAGATCGCCTCCGCCGCGGCCCGGATGACCCAGAACCCCCGGGACCTGATGATGGCGGAAAACTGCGCCCGGGTCATGGAGGCTACCCCCTATTTCAAGGACGGGTTCTCCTTCCAGACCGGCGTAGGCGGTCCCTCCCTGGCGGTGAACCGCTTCCTGGAGGACCGGATGGTCCAGAAGGGGATCAAAATGGGCTTCGCCATCGGCGGCATCACCACCCCTATGGTGGAGCTTCTGAAAAAGGGTCTGGTGGGTAAGGTCATCGATGTTCAGGACTTCGACCTGGGCGCCGTGGAGAGCATCGGCCGTACCCCCGGCCATTACGAAATGAGCGCCAGCCAGTACGCCAACCCCGCCAACAAGGGCGCCTTTGTGAACCAGCTGGACTTTGTCATTCTGGCCGCCCTGGAGGTGGATACCAGCTTTAACGTCAACGTCCTCACCGGCTCGGACGGCACCCTCCGTGGGGCTCCCGGCGGCCACCCCGACACCGCGGCAGGGGCCAAGTGCTGCATCATCGTCACCCCCCTGATCCGGGGCCGGATGGCAACCATCTGCGAAAAGGTGGTTACGGTCACCACCCCCGGGGACTGCATCGACGTAGTGGTCACCGACTACGGCATCGCCGTGAACCCCCTCCGCCAGGATATTATCGCCTGGCTGGACGAGGCCGGCATCCAGCATGTCACCATCGAGAGCCTGAAGGAAAAGGCCTACTCCATTGTGGGCCGCCCCGAGGAGCTCCAGTGGGAGGACAAGGTGGTAGCCGTTGTGGAGGCCCGGGACGGCACCATCCTGGACGTGGTCCGCAAGATCAAGCCCTACTCCTTCGAGGAATAAAAGCCGGCTCCCCCGGGAGCAGAAAAAGCCTCCCGCTGCAAAGCAAAATGCAGCGGGAGGCTTTTTCTATTATCAGAGCCTATTCAAAATCCCTCGCACGCCGCCTTTCTAAGGAGACCTTCCTGGGCCTTTTTCGGGAGAAGGCCGCCCTTTTTACCGTTTGAAGGGGGCGATCAGCAGAAACACCATTATGATCAGGTACACGGCATAAAGGAAATAGGTCACGCCGTTGCTCCACGGAAAAGACGCGGTGGGATGGGTGATGGCATAGGCCAGAAATACCACTGCCGCAGCCAGCATGACCGCTCCTGCTAGCCTAGATTTTTTCTTTGACAGCATGAGAGTTTTCCTCCTTAGTTCCGGTCAGTTTTCAGATAAATCGCCCAATAGGCCCAGGCCAGGACCATCCCCCCTGCCAGATTCCCCAAGGTCACCGGCAGAAGATTTGCGAAAAGGAAATTCCCCCAGGTGAGGGCGGAGGCATTTTGGGCCAGGGCGGCATAGGCGGGGTCCCCCAGGGCCAGCAGGCCGGCGGGGATGTAATAGAGGTTGGCGACACAGTGCTCGAAGCCGCAAAGGACGAACAGGAAGATGGGGAAAAACAGGGCCGCCACCTTTCCGGCGGCGTCTTTGGCTGCCATTGCCATCCAAACCGCCAGGCAAACCAAAAGGTTGCAGAACACCCCCCGGAGAAAGGCATCCCCGAAGGAGAGGGAGCACTTGGCCGCTGCGGCGGCAACGGCTCCGGCGGCCACACTGCCGTTCAGCAGGTCAAAGGTGTGGCTGTACACAGCACCGGCGGCAATCAGAAATCCCCCCAGGGCGTTGCCCAGATAGACCACAAGAAGGTTCCGGGCAAAGGCGCCAGGGGAAACCTCCCCGTGAAGCACCGGAATGAGGATAAGGCAGTTGCCGGTGAACAGCTCGCTGCCGGCCAGCAGCACCATGGTCAGCCCAGCGGGAAATATGGCGGCACTGAGGACTCGCCCGGCACCGGCGCTCCCGGCACCGGCGGAGGCCACCGAAGCCCCCAGTCCCGCCAGACCGATGTAAGCCCCTGCCAGCACTGCCAGCAGGAACAGCTTCCCCAAGGGCATGCGGGCCTTGGCGCCGCCGATGGCAAGGTAGTTTTTCGCGATCTCTCCAGGTGTGTTCATCACATCGTCCTTTCTTCTGCTGCCGGGACCTTGGGTCATGCCCCGGGGCGGGGCAGGTTCCCGTACTCCCCCGCCGGATCCAGGTAGATCATCTCCTCGATCCCCGCCTGGCGGACCGCCCGTACCTGGGCCTCCACCTCCTCCGGGCCATAGGGCTTATTGCCCGACTGGCTTAAAATGCCGGAGGTATAGGCCTGGATCACCGCTGCCAGGGGGACCCGGGGGGCTTCCTCTCTGTCCTCTGTCTCCCCTTCCCCTTCTTCACCGTCTCCACCTGTCTCCAGCCCCAGGGCCGGCCCCGCGGCCTTAAGGCCCTGGGAAACCGTCTTGTAGGGGTCAAGGGCCGGGGAGGACAGGGTAAGGACCTCGCTGGTGACACCATTGCCGAACTGCTCCGGCATCACCTCCACCACCCCGCACCCGGCGGCGGCCAAAAGGCTTCCCACGTCGTCCCCGTACCGCACATCGCTGAGCCCCGCGGCGGAGATCAGATTTACCGTCACCGCCACCTGGCTTCCCGTCCGGTCCCCGGCGGCCTTTGCCCGGGCAAGAAAGCCAGCCAGAATGGCGGACTTATCCAGGGGGCCGGTGTTGCCGTAGGTGGCCAGGTCCAGGGCCACCCCCTCCGGGAACTGGACCCCATCCAGCAGGATGGTACCCACCCCGTTTCGGGCGGCCTCCTCGGCCAGGGCGATGATGTAGTCCTGGGCCTCGGTATTATTGGGGTTCAGCCAGGGCTTGCCGCCGTTGGCCTGGGAATTGTCGATCCAGTTTACCGTGCTGTTCATATACTTTACCGCCGATTCGTACATGTGGGCGGTGGCGGTGCGGTCCCGGAAGGCGTACAGCCGCCCCACCGGGGTCATCCCCGCCTGCCGGAGCCGGGCGGTCTTTTGCTGCAGGTCATAGGCGGTCTCCGACTGGGCGCGGTTCAGGGCCACCCGCTCCAGCTCGCTTTGGTAGCGGACAATGCCAGTGGCATCCTTCAGATCAAAGACGATCCCCGTCACCCCTTTTTCCTTCAGGGAGGCCAGCTCCTGCTCCAGCCGCTCCTCGTCCTCCATGATCTCCGGGGGGAGGTAGACCGCAGACGAGGGGAAAACGGCCTCCTGCTCCGGTTCCTCCTCGGGAATAACGGAGGGGGGCTCCGGAACAGCGGGACCCGGCACCGGGTCCGGCGGCTCCGGCGCCGAAGGGGCAGGGGGCTCCCAGCTGGTGATAAAATCGTACACCAGTGGGTAGGCGGTCCAGCCCACCACCAGGGCGGCCACCCCCAACAGGACAGTGGCCGCCGCCGCCCGGGCCCCCTGCTTGCGCTTTTGGACCCTGGCATGGTCATACCGTTTGATCTTAAATTCCTTCATGGCATTCTCCTTTTGGGATAGTCTGCCCAAAAAGGGTGGCGATTATTGGAAGGCCGGACTCCGGGTCGATAGCCATGGGATACAGGCAGGACCGAAGTCCCCGGCGGTGTCAACGACCAGAATATCCTTTTTACAGCGCGAGCTGGTGCCCCACCAGCCCGAAAAGGGCCAGGGACAGCAGTCCCAGGTAGATAAACAGAATCGGCGCGCCGCGAAAGGCACGGGGGATGTCGCTCAGGTCCAGGCGCTCCCGGATGGACCAGCAGATCAGCATCGCCAGAGCATACCCGCCCCCGGCCCCCAGGGCCATCCACATGGATTCCCCCAGGGCGCTGTTGCCGAAGCCGGTGACCAGCAGCACCCCCAGGGGCAGAAAGCCGAAGGCAATGGCCGTGTGCAGCTTGTACCGCTTCTTGCTGGTCTCCTTTCCCTTCTTCCTGCGCACCAAAATGATCCCGCCCATAATGCAAAGGAATGCCACCGTAAAGATCCCCAGAAAAACCGGGGGCTGAAGGTGGGCGGGCAGCAAGGGAAAGTGCCTGGAGATCAGCCACCGGCCAAGCCAGCCGCTTACGGCGGCCAGCACCGCCATCAGGGTGACGATCCACCCCTCCCGAAGTGCCCGGGCGGGGGTGAATTCCTCGTAATCCAGCTCCCCCAGGCCAAAGGCCCGGACCAGGACCAGGTTTTCGCTGACAGCGGCGGTAAGGGCGGTGAGGAACATCCCCTTGAGGGTGCTGAAAAGCACAGCGATCACAGAACCTCTCCTCCTTCCTCCCGGGCGGACCGCAGCCGCCCCAGCTCCGCCATCAGGCGGCGGATCCACTGGTAGCCGGCGGAAAAGACCCCGAACATAATAAACCCGAAGAAGGGCATCTGGGCCCCTGCCAGGCGCAGCGGCTCCGGCAGTACAAAGCCCCACAGGGAGCCGTAGGTCAGCACCTCCCGAATGGCGGAGATCACCAGGGCGGCCAGGGCAAAGCCCCCGGTGTACCGCAGGGCCCAGGCCCCCGCCGCCGGCAGGGTGGTGATCCGCTTGCCGGTAAACACCGCAGAGACCACCGCCGCCGAGGCCAGCAGGTACAGGTAGATGCCCAGGGAGTCGGTGATCTCCACCGAGATAAAGCGGATAACATAGTAGGAAAGGGAGGCCAGGAACATGGCCGCCATGGTCCATACCGGGGTCCCCAGCCAGTAGGGGAAGCGGAGCTTCTGCCGGAGCAGCAGGCTGAGGATCACGGTGGGCACCAGCACCACCGCCATAGCCAGGGAAAGGGCCACCCCGTTTTTCAGGGTGGTGGCGGCCACCACCAGGAAGGGGGCGGCAAAGGTGAGGTTGATGATCAGGGTCTTGTCCCCAAGGATGCGGCTGGCGCTTTGGGAGCTGTCCCGCTTCTGCTGGCGCTGGGCCTTAGGGGGTCTGGGGGGCTTCTGCCGGGGCTCCGGTGTCGGTGTCGAAGCCGGTCTCTCCGGAGAGGTCGATGGCAACCTTTCGTCCATAGCGCATCCTCCTTTTCTTTGTAATATACTGCTCCGCCAGCTCGTCAATGGCCGGGGAGAGGGCGTTCATCAGCAGGATGGCAAAGACCACCGTCTGCTCGTAGCCGCCGAAGTGGGCAAAGAGCATCACCACCATCCCCCCTATGACCCCGTAGATCCCCTTCCCCAGGTTCCGGCTGGGGGAGGTGGCAGGGTCGGTGAAAAGAAAGGCGGCAGAGAACAGCACCGGGGTCGCCAGCACCTCGTAAAAGGCGGAGGCAAAGCCCCCGGCGGATCCCCGGGGGAACAGGGCGCTGAGCACCCCCGCGGTGAGCAGAAAGAGCAGGGACTGCTGGTACCGCACCGTTCCGCGGAAGATCAGGTAAAGGAGGCAGGCCAGGATGACCAGGACACAGGTGGTGCCCATAGGCCCGGGCTGCTGCCCCAGCAGCACCGTGGTATAGTCCACCGACGGCACGCCCCCAATGGACAGGGTGTAGGCGGCGGAGCTGGAAACGCTGGTATTCACCTCTCCCCACAGATCGATGGTGGCATTGGGGAGGGGGTAGCTGAAGATCTGGGCGGGCCAGCAGGCAATGGCAAAGGCGATGCCCCCTGCCGCAGGGTTGAAGATGTTGTTCCCCACACCGCCAAAGGGCTGCTTCACGATCAGAATGGCAAAAAGGCCTGCCACCGCCACCACATGGTAGGGGATGTTGGCGGGCATCATCAGGGGGATGATCATGCCAGTGACAATGGGGGAAAAATCCCGGAAGTTGATCCGGCGGCCCCGGAGAACGACACAGACGGTGTTGGCGGTCAGACATACCCCAACAGACAGCAGCCCCAGGAGAAGGGCCCGGCGGCCATAGTAGCAGGCGGCCATAAAGTAAAGGGCGGCCAGGGTGACAATGGCGTCCCCCATCACCGTTTTGTTGCTGGTGTCGGACCGGATATGGGGGGCCTTTTTGGGGAACAGCTTCAACGCCGCTTCACCTCCTTTTCCTTCTGCTTTCTGCGGTACCAGGCGATGCGCCCGGCAATATCCAGCTTGGCGGGGCAGACATAGCTGCAGCACATACACCCCACACACATCTGGTAATCCAGCTTCGCCAGGCGGTCATGGAGGCTCATGGCGATGCACCTGTAGATCAGCATGGGACTGAGGCCCACGGGACAGGCCTCCACACACCGGTCACAGCCGATGCACTGGTACTTTCTGTCCCGCTCGTCCTCCTGGAAGGCCAGGATGGCCCGGGTCGTGGCCTTCACCGCCACCAGGTCGGTATCGGCCACCGATTCCCCGGTGATGGACCCGCCTACCACCACACGGGTGGGCGGTTCCTCCAGGCCGCAGAAGTCCAGGATCTCCGAGGCGGTAATGTCCAGAGCGGCCTCCATGTTGCAGGGGCGGCTGATGCAGTTCCCCGCTACCGTCAGAAACGCGGTGGTCTGGATGCGGGCCTCGTACACCGCCCGGTACAGGTGGATCAGCGCGCAGGCCCCGATGTACAGGCTGATATGCCCGTTTTCCTCCACCAGGCTCTGGGCGGAAAGGAGCTCCGAGGGATATTTCCCCCACACCCGCTGCACCGGGAAGCCTCCCACGGCGCGGGGGATCTTCACGTCCAGATCGGTGATGCCCTGGTACACCAGAATGGCGGTATCGGCAGCTTCCACCGCCTTGCAGGCCAGCATCAGGCCGCCGGCGCACTCCTTTTGCAGATGGATCATGGGCCCCAGCTGGCTGGAGATATAGGGCTCCTCGTCCAGGGCATCCACCAGCACCGAGGGCCGGCGCCCCATACACCGGCGCAGCTTCCGGAACAGGGGCACCCCGTCCCGCTCGTCCACGATCCGGGCCAGACGGGCCACCTGGATGATCTCCTCCGGGCCGATCTCGCTGATATCCTCCCAGGGCCGCAGCTCCGGGATGACCCGAACCCGGTCCTCCGGGATAAACCGCACCAGCTCCTGGGAGAGGATGGGGTCCTTATGCTGCTCCAGCATAATGCCGCCGCTCCCCTGCCAAAGTCTGGTCCTTTTCTTACTCATGCTTTCGGCCTCCTTATTTGTGGATGGCGGCCAGGGCCGCAGCCCGGATGGCCTCTGTTTCGGCGGCATAATCCTTTTTGCCGAAGATGGCGGAGCCCGCCACCAGGCAGTTGGCCCCGGCGGCCCCGCAGGCGGCAGCGGTATCCCGCCCCACCCCACCGTCCACCTGGATGATCAGCCGGGGGCACCCCAGCCGCTCCGCCTCCCGGCGGATGGCGGAGACCTTCTCCATCATCTCCGGCAGGAAGGACTGGCCGCCGAAGCCCGGCTCCACCGTCATCACCAGGGCCAGGTCCAGCCGGGGCAGCCAGGGCAGGAGCTCCTCCACCGGTGTCCCCGGCCGGAGGGTAAGCCCCGCCTTCATCCCCCGGGCCCTGATCCTGTCGATGACCGCCCCTGTATCCGGAGCGGCCTCCAGGTGGAAGGTGACCCCATCGGCCCCGGCCTTTGCCAGGCCGTCAATGTAGCGGATGGGATCGGTGATCATAATATGTACGTCAAAAAACATCCCGCTGGCCTTCCGCAGGGAGGCGATCACCGGCATCCCGAAGGAGATGTTGGGGACAAACACCCCATCCATCACATCCAGGTGGAGCATGTCCGCCCCGGCGGCCTCCACCGCCGCCAGTTCCTCCCCCAGCCGGGCAAAATCCGCCGCCAGGAGGGAGGGGGAGATGAGCATTTTTTTCATAACAGGACCTCCTTGTTGACAGTAAAAGAAAGGACCGTCTCCTCTTCCATGGCCGTTGACTTGGGAGAGTAAGGGGCCGTAACCTTTTCCCAAAAACCCCGGGCGGCAGGATTGCCCCGATGGTATTTGATTTCCCAGTTTCCCGGATACCGCTGAAGAATCTCCCCGGCAGCCGCAAGGCCCAGGCCCCTTCCCCGGCATTCCCTTTGGATGCAAAACTCTGCGATGGCATGATCCGGGGATTCTCCAATGCAGGAAAAGCGGTTCACCAGGACAAAGCCTGCTGGCTGCCCTTCTGTCTCCAGGAGCAGAGCCATACGGTCTGGATCAGTAAAATAGGAATCAAACCAAGGATAGGGGTACTCCCCTCCTTGGTTCGGCTGGTCGCCGTGCCAGGCAGACAACTCCCGGAGGTACTCCTGAAGCCGCCCCCACAGGCGGGGCTTGTCCGCCGGGGCGGCCTTGGTTATGGTGAGCATCGGATCACTTCCTGTTTTCTGCTGAATTGCCAGGTCCAAGATTCGGCCGCTTTGCGGCCTGTCTTGAAGGGCAGGCGGTGCGCGCCTCTGGCGAATGGGCGCTCCCGCGGCTGGGTATGACTTCGGCTCGTTCCGGGCCGCGCTTGTCACTTCGATACCGGCAGGTACAAAGGGACAGTCTGCCCCTTGTTCCAAGCACCATTTTTCTTGCGCGGCCCCTTTTTATGGCTTGTGCGTTTGGGGTGTTTCGCCCATTGCGATGGGCGACCAGGGCGCCGCCCTGGACCTGCCGCCCTTTGTAAAGGGCGGCCCCAAACTTTCCCTGTCCCGATTGCTGCCTTGTGCTATTCGCCCTGCCCACAGCACTTCTTATACTTCTTCCCGCTTCCGCAGGGGCAGGGGTCGTTGCGGCCTACCTTCTTCCCCTGGGCCCGCACCGGCTGGGGCTTTTCACTCCCGTCTGTTTTGGCTGTCAGCGGCTTTGCCACCTGCTCCCGCTTTACTTCGTCATCCACCCGGACCCGTACCGTGAGAAGCCCCTTGATGGTGTCCTCCCGAATGGAGCCGATCATGGCGTCGAACATCTCGAAGCCCTCCATCCGGTACTCCACCACAGGATCCCGCTGGGCCAGCCCCCGCAGGCCAATCCCCTGCTTCAGGGCCTCCATATCGTCAATGTGGCTCATCCACTTGGTGTCCACATTTTTCAGAAGGATCATCCGCTCGATCTCCCCCATCAGCTGGGGGCCGAACTCCTTCACCCTGGCCTCATATTTCTCGTGGATCCGCTTCTTCAGCGTCTCCTTGATCTCCTCCTTGGAAACGTCCTCCAGCCCGGCGGTGTCGTACCGCAGGTCCTCCCCTGTGGTCACCCAACCCAAAAAGGCATCCCGGAGACCGTCCAGGTTCCACTCGTCCTTGATGCTGCCGTCCAGCAGGAACCGGTCCACCGTTTCCTCCACCAGCTGGTCCGCCATGGTGCGGATGCTTCCGCTTACATCCTCCCCGTCCAGCACCTTCCGCCGCTGTCCGTAGATGATCTCCCGCTGGCGGTTCATCACGTCGTCGTATTGCAGCACGTTTTTCCGGATCTGGAAGTTCCTGCCCTCGATCTTCCGCTGGCTGGATTCGATGGTGCCCGAGAGGATCTTGTTCTCGATGGGCATATCCTCCTCCACCCCCATGGAATCCATAAGGGACTGGACCCGCTCCCCGCCGAACAGCCGCATCAGGTCGTCCTCCAGGGAGATGATGAACCGGGTCTCCCCAGGGTCCCCCTGGCGGCCTGCACGGCCCCGGAGCTGGTTGTCGATCCGCCGGGACTCGTGGCGCTCGGTGCCCAGGATAAACAGCCCCCCGGCCTCCCGAACCTTCTCCGCCTCGGGGGCGATCTCCGCCTTGTACTGGGTCATCAGCTCCTTGAACCGCTGGCGGGCGGCCAGGATCTCCTCGTCCTTGGTCTCCCCAAAGGCGGTGGCGTCGCTGATCTGCTCCTCGGTCATTCCCTCCCGGCGCAGCTGGGCCTTAGCCAGGTACTCGGCATTGCCCCCCAGCATAATGTCGGTGCCGCGGCCCGCCATGTTGGTGGAGATGGTCACGGCGCCGTACTTCCCGGCCTGGGCCACAATCTCCGCCTCTTTCTCGTGGTACTTGGCGTTGAGGACCTCGTGCTTCACCCCCTGCTTTTTCAGCAGGGCGGAAAGGATCTCCGATTTTTCAATGGAGACGGTACCCACCAGAATGGGCTGTCCCTTTCTGTGGCACTCCAGGATCTGCTGAATGGCGGCGGAAAACTTCCCCCGCTCGGTCTTATAAACGATATCGGGGTAGTCCACACGGGCCAGGGGACGGTTGGTGGGGATCTCCACCACGTCCAGGCTGTAGATCTCCCGGAACTCGTCCACCTCGGTCTGGGCAGTGCCGGTCATCCCTGCCAGCTTCTGGTACATCCGGAAGTAGTTCTGGAAGGTGATGGTAGCCAGGGTCTTGCTCTCGTGGGCCACCCGGACCCCCTCCTTGGCCTCGATGGCCTGGTGGAGCCCCTCGTTGTACCGGCGGCCGATCATCAGGCGGCCGGTGAACTCGTCCACGATGATGACCTCCCCGTCCTTCACCACGTAGTCCACGTCCTTCTGCATTACCCCCCGGGCCTTGATGGCCTGGTTGATGTGGTGGGCCAGGGTAAGGTTCTCCGGGTCGTTGAGGCTTTCAATGCGGAAGTATTCCTCCGCCTTCCTGGCCCCGTGGGGGGTGATGGTGGCGGTACGGGCCTTTTCGTCCACGATGTAGTCGGCCTCGATGTCGTCCTGGTCCTCCTTGGCGTCCACCTCCTTGACCTTCATCATCTTCAGGGTCTGGGCAAAGCGGTCCGCCACCTGGTACAGCTCGGTGGACTTGTCCCCCTTGCCGGAGATGATCAGGGGGGTGCGGGCCTCGTCAATGAGGATGGAGTCCACCTCGTCCACAATGGCGTAGTTCCAGCCCCGCTGGACCTGGTTCTGGCGGTAGACCACCATGTTGTCCCGGAGATAATCAAAGCCGAATTCGTTGTTGGTGCCGTAGGTGATGTCGGCGTCATAGGCGGCCTTCTTCTCCTCCGGCTCCATGCCGCTGACCACCAGGCCCACCGTCAGGCCCATAAAACGGTACAGCTTGCCCATCCACTCGCTGTCCCGGCGGGCCAGGTAGTCGTTGACGGTGACGATATGGACCCCCTTGCCGGAAAGGGCGTTCAGATAGGCGGGGAGAGTTGCCACCAGGGTCTTGCCCTCGCCGGTCTTCATTTCGGAAATGCGCCCCTGGTGCAGGATGATGCCGCCCACGATCTGCACCGGGAAATGACGCATCTGTAAGACCCGGTCGGCAGCCTCCCGGCAGGCGGCAAAGGCCTCCGGCAGGATGTCATCCAGGGTCTCCCCCTGCTCCAGGCGTTTTTTCAGCCGGGGAGTCATATCCCGCAGCTCGTCATCAGAAAGTCCCCGGAACCGCTCCTCCAGGGCCAGGACCTTGTCCACCGTGGGCCGGATACGCTTTAGCTCCTTTTCTGAATAGGAGCCGAACAGCTTGTCAAGAAATCCCATTGTCAATCTCCTCTATATTGTTGTTGCATTGCATAGCTTCCCAATTATAATGTTTATTTTACGCCACCGGGCTGGCAAAGTCAAACCGGAAGTTGGGCGAAACTGTTGCGAAACCGTAAATTTTCCCCGGTCCCATAATTTTACCCGGGCAATCCCCTTGCGAAATTCTTCACAAGTGCTATAATATACGATGGTAGACTGGCGGAGCGCATCAGCCTTCTGCTGGTCAGTTGTATCATTACCGAAAGGAGCACGGATATGAATTATTCCCACGAAGTAGAGAAGATGTGCACCCTGGCGAAGGGCCCCAAGCACGGCCCCGCACCCATCCCCGAGGAGGGGAAGTGGGTCAAGGCCTATGAGATCAAGGACATCTCCGGCCTGAGCCACGGCATCGGCTGGTGCGCCCCCCAGCAGGGCGCCTGCAAGCTGACCCTGAATGTCAAGGACGGCATTGTGGAGGAGGCCCTGGTGGAGACCCTGGGCTGCTCCGGCATGACCCACTCCGCCGCCATGGCCGGCGAGATCCTCCCCGGCAAGACCCTGCTGGAGTGCCTGAACACCGACCTGGTGTGCGACGCCATCAACGTTGCCATGCGGGAGATCTTCAAGCAGCTGGTCTACGGCCGCAGCCAGACCGCTTTCTCCGAGGGGGGCCTCCCCATCGGCGCCGGGCTGGAGGACCTGGGCAAGGGCCTGCGCAGCCAGGTGGGCACCATCTTCTCCACCAACCTCAAGGGCGTCCGCTACCTGGAGCTGGCCGAGGGCTATATCCTGAAGGTGGCTGTGGATGAAAATGACGAGGTCATCGGCTACCAGTTTGTCAAGGTGGGCAAGATGCTGGAGGATATCCGCCACGGGGTGGATCCCAAGACCGCCTATGAAAAGAACATCGGCACCTACGGCCGTTTCGCTGACGCGCCGAAGTATGTCGACCCCCGCGAGGAATAAGGCTAGAGAAGGATAGGAGGCTACATACATGGCAAAGTTTGAAGGACAGGAAAGAAGAATGCCGAAGATCGAGGCCTGCCTCGCGGAAAACGGCTTCAAGACCCTGGAGGATGCCCGGGACCTCTGCACCCAGAAGGGCATCGATGTAGAAAAGATCGTTAAGGGCGTACAGCCCATCGCCTTTGAAAACGCTGTCTGGGCCTACACCCTGGGTGTGGCCCTGGCACTGAAAAAGGGCTGCACCAAGGCCGCCGACGCCGCCGAGGTCATCGGCCAGGGCCTTCAGGCCTTCTGCATCCCCGGCTCTGTGGCCGAGCAGCGGCAGGTGGGTCTGGGCCACGGCAACCTGGGGGCTATGCTCCTGCGGGACGAGACCAAGTGCTTCTGCTTCCTGGCCGGGCACGAGTCCTTTGCCGCCGCCGAGGGCGCCATCGGCATCGCCCGCAATGCGGACCGTTCCCGGAAGGAGCCCCTGCGGATCATCCTCAACGGCCTGGGCAAGGACGCTGCCTACATCATCTCCCGCATCAACGGCTTCACCTATGTGGAGACCGACTATGACTTCGCCACCGGCGACCTGAAGATCGTCCGTGAGGTGAAGTTCTCCGACGGTGAGCGCTCCAAGGTCCGGTGCTACGGCGCCAACGACGTTCTGGAGGGCGTGGCTATTATGAAGATGGAGAAGGTGGACGTTTCCATCACCGGCAACTCCACCAACCCCACCCGGTTCCAGCACCTGGTTGCCGGCACCTACAAGAAGTGGAGCTACGAGAATGGTGTCAAGTACTTCTCGGTAGCCAGCGGCGGCGGCACCGGCCGCACCCTGCACCCGGACAACATGGCGGCGGGCCCTGCTTCCTACGGCCTCACCGACTCCATGGGCCGGATGCACGGCGACGCCCAGTTCGCCGGCTCCTCCTCGGTGCCCGCCCACGTGGAAATGATGGGCCTGATCGGCATGGGCAACAACCCCATGGTCGGCGCCACCGTGGCCTGCGCCGTGGCGGTAGAGGAAGCGCTGAAGTAAGGCGCGGTTTTTCCAAAAAAATGGCCGACAGCCCCCAGGGAATTCCCGGGGGCTGTTTTTATTGTGCTTTACCGGGACAGCTCCCGCAGGGATGCAAGATACTTTTCCTCGTAGCTGTGATAGATCCGGGTGTACTCCGGGTCCTGCCCCTTGTGGAGGGCGTGGAGGTAGGCGTGGCTTTCCCCCTCCCGGCAGCCGGCTAGTAGCAGCACCCCCAGGTTGGAGCAGTGGTCGGCAATCCGCTCCATGGAGGAAAGGGCCTCCACAAAGGCAAAGGCGGCATCCACCGAGCAGTCCCCGTCCCGCAGGCGGCTGATGTGGCGGTTTTTCAGGTATTCCTCCGCCTGGTCCACCACCTGCTCCAAGGGCTCCACGCTCCGGGCCAGGGCATGGTCCCCCTTTTCCCAGGACCGGATGGCGGCGTCCAGGATCTCGGTGACCGCGGCGCTGTAAAGCTCCATCTCCGACCTGGCCCCGGCGGAGAAGGAGATCCCCGCCTGCTTCAGCAGCTGGGCGTCCTCCAGGATGTTCTCCGCCTGGTCAGAGACCCGCTCCAGCTCCCCGATCACATGGAGCAGGCGGGAGACCTCCCCCTTACCCCCTTCGGTAAGGTGGCGGCGGGAAAGCTGGATCAGGTAAGCCTCCACCCGGTCCTGGAGGGTGTCCACCAGCTTCTCCTGGCGGAGCAGCTTGGCGGCCTTTTCCTCGTCCACCCCGGAAAGGATCATATCCCGGGCCAGGGAAAAGTTCTCCCGGGCCAGAACAGCCATCCGGCCGGCGGCGGCGTGGGCCTGCTCCAGGGCCAGCCCGGGGGAGACCAGCAGGCGGGGATCCAGGGCCAGAACGGCGGGATCCTCTTGGGGAGCTTGTCCCTCTGCTTCCCCGTCCCCCTGGGGGACGAGGAGATAGACGCACCGCTCCAAAAGGCCCACAAAGGGAAGGAAAAGAATGGTCACCGCGACGTTAAAGAAGGTGTGGAAGTTAGCGATACCGCCCTTATCGATCACATCCCCCCAGAAGGGCAGGCCGATCAGGTGCTGTACCCCATAGATGCCGCAAAGGAACACCCCGGTACCCAAAAGATTCAGGGTGAGGTGAACAAAGGCGGCACGCTTGGCGTTTTTCGAGGCCCCCACACTAGCCAGCATGGGGGTGACGCAGGTGCCGATATTCTGCCCCAGGATAATGGGCACCGCCGCCGCCCAGGTGATGGCCCCGGTGGAGGAAAGAGCCTGCAAAATACCCACCGAGGCGGAGGAGGACTGAATGATGGCCGTGACCCCGGCCCCAACCAGCACCCCTAGAATGGGGTTTGTCATGGCCTGGAAGAGCTGGGCGAAGGCGGGCAGCTCCCGCAGGGGACGCACCGCGGCCTCCATCTGGAACATTCCGGTGAAAAGCACCCCGAAACCCAAAAGCATCTGCCCCACCTCCCGCAGGCGGTCCCCCTTGGCAAGCATAAACAGCAGGATACCGGCGATCGCCATGGCTGGGGCCAGGGTCGTGGGGGCGATCAGGCGCAGCAAAAAGCCGCCCTCGCCGCCGCTAAGGCGGAGGATATGCGCGGTGACGGTGGTACCAATGTTGGCCCCCATGATCACCCCAATGGCCTGACGCAGCTTCATCACCCGGGCGTTTACAAGACCCACCACGATCACCGTAGCCGCCGAAGAGGACTGAATGGCGGCAGTGACCACCGCCCCCAGCAGCACCCCCCTTAAAACACTGCCGGTAAGCCGCTCCAGGATCCGCTCCAGCCGCCCCTCAGAAGCCTTCTCCAAGCTCCCCCCCAGTACCGACATCCCGTACAGGAACAAAGCCAGCCCGCCGAACAAGCTAATAAAGCCAAAAAAATCCAAATCCAGTTCTCCCTTCTCCTAAAACCACAACCACAAAAGAACCCATTTTCACCAAACCAAAAATCGCCCCCGCCATCCCCACCCTGGCCCGCAGGCCTTAGCCGCGAAGCGGCTCTAGCCCGAAGGGCTCCGCCGGAGGCACCAAAATCCCCCCGGAGGGTTAGGGGGCCCACGGGGGGACTAGTCCCCCCGTGAGGCGCGCCGCCCCGAAGGGGCCTTTTGGA
>JAAWEO010000030.1 GCA_022794295.1 Angelakisella sp.
CGGAGGCTCGTTGGCCGGATAAGGTGCTTTTTTCTGCGGAAAAAAGCGGTGCCCTTCGGGCTAAGGCCGCTTCGCGGCTATGGCCTGCGGGCCGGGGGTGGAACGAGTTTAGTGCCTCCGGCGGAGCCGCTTCGCGGCAAACGCCGCCGGGCGGCGGGGGGATGGTTTTGGAGCGGCTTTTGTGCCTGCGGTGGCGGGTGGAAGAAAAGTGCAAATTATGCTTGCAATTCCTTTTTACCTGTGGTATAGTATTAGGGCATGAGAACTGCGGGGGGATTCTCCGCAGGTTTTGATGACGGTTCTTAAAATTGATAAAATGAGGACCGGGAGATCAAACCGGACAGTCCGCTGCTTGCTGCCTTTGGTGCGGGGGTATGAATGTCCCGGATATTTTTAAGGAGGATATTATGGACGCATTGAAACTTATTTCCCAGGGCTGCCTGAAGGCGGACGCTCCCAAGGTGGAGATCGGTGACACCGTTCGGGTGCAGGTCCGCATCAAGGAAGGGGAGAAGTCCCGGCTTCAGGCCTTCGAGGGCACTGTGATCGCCAAGAAGCACGGCGGCATCCACGAGACCTTTACCGTGCGGCGTATGTCCCACGGGGTGGGCGTGGAGCGTGTTTTCCCGGTCCATTCCCCCAACGTGGATTCGGTACAGCTGATCCGCAAGGGCCGTGTCCGCAGAAGCAAGCTCTATTATCTCCGCGACCGTGTCGGCAAGGCCGCCAAGGTCAAAGAGGCCATTCGCTAAAAACCAAAGGGATCTGTGTGAAAGGGGACAGGGGGACTGTCCCCTTTTGTTTCGATAGGGGAAAAAGGATGGATACGACGCGTTTTCAGGACTTCCAAAGGGGCCTGCGGGCCAAGCTCCCGGCGGCGGTGGACAGGATCCTGGCCCGGGCAAGGGGCAGGGACTGCTGCCTTATCGGCTTTTTGACCACCGACGATTTTTACGGCTGCTATCTGGCCTGGGATACCACCGGCAGCATCGACCAGTATTTTGAATGGGACCAGCTCGAGACCGAGACCGATTTCCTCTACCAGCCCCTGGTGGATGTGGTGGAGGCCAGCACGGATGTGGACTTTTGCAGCGCCTCCCCCCAGAAGTGGGCCTTTGCCGAGGCCTTTCTGAGGGTGCTGGAGGAGAGCATCCGGGCGGTTCCCGATCAGGTTTTTGAGAAGAATGGCTTCCGTCGGGAGGACGTCCTTTTCCTCTCTGCCATGACCGACGGGGACTATGTGGAGGAGATGATGAACGCCTCCCTGGGGATGTTTAACAGCAAGGACACCCTGGCCCGCTATGATTTGTGACAGGACCGATTTTTAACACCGGGAAGGGAGGGGACCCCATGGGTCCGGAGGATGTGGAGATCGAACAGCTGATGGACAACGGCTCGGACGCCCTGACCCCGGAGCAGGCCTATTCCCTGAAAAGCTCCCTCCGGGAGCTGCTCTGGGTGCTGCTGGCGGCGGTGCTGCTGGCCGGGGTCTTTCTGGTCTTTTTCCGGGCCTCCCTGGTGCGGGGCAGCTCCATGGAGCCCACCCTTCGCAATGGGGACTGCCTCTTTGTCCGGACTGTGGGGTACCATGCCCCGGAATACGGCGACATCGTGGCGGTAAAGGCCAAGGACCAAAAAAACAAGCACCTGATCAAGCGGGTCATCGCTCTGGGGGGGGATACCGTCCAGATCGATTTCGAGGCCGGGATGGTCTTTGTCAACGGCCAGCTGCTGGAGGAGCCCTACCTGGCCGAGCCCACCCACCTGGCCGGGGATGTGTCCTTCCCGGTGACGGTGCCCTCCGGCTGCTGCTTTGTCCTGGGGGACAACCGCAACCATTCCCAGGACAGCCGCAGCTCCGTCCTGGGCTTTGTCCCCCTGGAGGATATCGAGGGGAAGGCGGTTTTCCGCTTCGCCCCCTTTTCGGCCTTTGGGCCGGTCGGATGATCAGATAAACAGACCTGGTAATAGAGAGAGGAGTGTTCCCATGGCAGAGATCCTGCCGGTGCAGTGGTTCCCCGGCCATATGGCAAAGACACGGCGGCTGATGCAGGCAAACCTGAAGCTGGTGGACCTGGTGGTGGAGCTGACCGACGCCCGCATCCCCCAAAGCAGCCGCAACCCGGAGATCGACCGGCTGCTGGGGAAAAAGCCCCGGATGCTCCTTTTGAACAAAAGCGATTCCGCCAACGAGGAGGAGACCCGCCGCTGGCTGCGGTGGTATAAGGACCGGGGCATCCCCGCCATGGCCGCCGACTGCCGCACCGGCAAGGGGTTGGGCCAGTTCCTGCCCATGGTGCGGTCCGTCCTGGGGGAAAGGATCGCCCAGTGGGAGCAGAAGGGAATGGGGGGCCGCCCCATCCGCCTGATGATCGTGGGCATCCCCAATGTGGGCAAGTCCTCCCTGATCAACCGCCTGGCCGGCAGCAAGCGGGCCAAGGTGGAGGACCGCCCCGGGGTCACCCGGGGGAAGCAGTGGGTCTCCCTTTCCGGGGGGATCGAGCTGCTGGACATGCCCGGGGTCCTCTGGCCCAAGTTCGAGGATCCCCAGGCCGGGGAGCGCCTGGCCTTTGTGGGCTCGGTGAAGGACGATGTCCTGGACGTGGAGCACCTGGCGGTCCGCCTTTTGGAGGTGCTGGCCCCCCGGGAGGGGGAGAAGCTTGCCGCCCGGTACCGCCTTGCCCCGGAGGAGGTGGCGGAGCTGGACCCCTTTGACCTTTTGGAGGCCATCGGCCGGAAGCGGGGGATGCTCCTGCCCGGCGGCCGGGTGAATACCGAGCGGGCCGCCATCACCGTGGTGGACGAGTTCCGGGGGGGTCAGTGGGGCCCCATCACCCTGGAGCCCTGTCCGGAAGGGGAGGGGTAATATGGGACCGTCTGCCCTTTGGGAGTTTGACCGGGGCTTCGGCGTCCCCCTCTGCGGCCTGGATGAGGCCGGGCGGGGCCCCCTGGCGGGGCCGGTCTATGCCGCCTGTGTCATTCTAAAGCCGGGGGCAGAGATCCCCGGCCTCAACGATTCCAAAAAGCTTACCGAGAAGCGCCGGGAGGCGGTTTTCGAGGATATCCTGGGGAACGGCAAGGCCTGGTTCGGCATCGGGAGCGCCTCCCCGGAGGAGATCGACCGCATCAACATTTTACAGGCCACCTTCCTTGCCATGAACCGGGCCTACGCCATGATGCTGGCAGGGGAGGGGGTACCGGAGGAATTTCTCCCGCGGCTGGCCCTGGTGGATGGCAACCGGGACCCCGGCCTCCCTCTGGAGACCCGGACGGTGGTCAAGGGGGACGGAAGCTCCGCCGCCATCGCCGCCGCCTCGGTGCTGGCTAAGGTGAGCCGGGACCGCTGCATGATGGAGCTGGATACCCTCTACCCCCAGTACCGGCTGGCACAGCACAAGGGCTACCCCACAAGGCTCCACTACCAGCTGCTGGAGCAGTACGGCGTCTCCCCCATCCACCGCCGCTCCTTTTTAAGGAACCTGGAGCAGCACCGCCAGACCGCCGCCCAGCAGGCAGGAAGGGCAGGGGAGGAGTACACCGCCGGCTGGCTTGCCCGCCAGGGGTACACCGTCCTGGAACGGAATTGGCGCTGCCGGTGGGGAGAGGTGGATATCATCGCCCAAAAGGGGCAGACCGCCGCCTTTGTGGAGGTAAAGACCCGGGCCCCCGGGGCCATGACAGGCCCCCTGGAGGCGGTGGACCGGAAAAAGCGGGAGCGGCTGCTGAAGACCGCCGGCGCCTGGCTTTCCGCCGCGGGCGGGGAACTCCAGCCCCGGATGGACGTGGCGGCGGTGACGGTGACAGAGGAACAGGGCCGGGAGCTGATCTCCGCCTTTGACTACTACGAATCGGCATTCGAAAAGGAGTAATGGATATGGGGCATCCGCGTTTTTTTGACTTTCACTGCGACACCATCACCCGGGAGAAGGGGGCTGCCCCCGATGTGAGCGATTTTTTCCTCCACCCGGGCAGCGAGGCATCCCTGGTGGACAACGGCTTTCACATCGATCTGAACCGCCTGCCCCAGCAGTGGGACTGGGCCCAGGTCTTTGCCATCTTTGTCCCCGACGAGTTCCGGGGGCAGCAGGCCGTGGACTACTTTGAACGCTGCGCCACCGCCTTCCGGCGGGCTATGGACCGCCACTCCGGTCTGATCCGCCAGGTCCGCACCCCGGAGGAGGCCCGGGAGGCCCTGTCCGGGGGCCTTCGGGCCGCGGTGCTGGCGGTGGAGGGCGGGGCCGCCCTGGGGGGCCGCCTGGAGATGCTGGACCGCCTGTGGGAAACGGGGGTGCGGATGATGACCCTCACCTGGAACGCCAAAAACGAGATCGGCAGCGGCAGCGAAAGCCAGGAGGGCCTCACCCCCTTCGGCCGCCAGGTGGTGGCCCGGATGGAGGAGCTGGGGATGATGGTGGATGTCTCCCACCTGAACGACCCCGGCTTCTGGGAGGTGGCCAAGCTGGCCCGCCGCCCCTTCCTGGCCACCCACTCGGACAGCCGGGCGGTGCGGGACCACAGCCGGAACCTTACCGACCAGCAGTTCAAGGCCATCCGGGACCTGGGGGGCGTGGTGGGCATCAACTTCTGTACCATGTTCCTGGCCGATGTGGAGATGGGCCGCCGTGAGGTGACCAAGGACCAGCTGATGGCCCACATCCTTCACTTCCTGGACCTGGGGGGCGAGGACACCGTCGTTCTGGGCTCCGATTTTGACGGGGCCACCCTCCCCGCCTTTCTGGAGGGGGCCGGGGACCTGGGGGTCCTCCGGGAGCTGATGCTGGACGCCGGCCTGGGGGAAGCACTCACCGATAAGCTCTGCTTTCAGAACGCTATGGACTTCTGGAAGCGGTACGAAAGCACGTCATTGTAAAGAGGTGACCCAATGATCCTGTACCGCCCTGTGGGCACAAAGGAGCTGGAGCTGATCCGGGAAAGCGGCTGGACCCGCTACCCGCCCCGCCTGCCGGAGCAGCCTATTTTTTATCCGGTGCTGGAGGAGGAATACGCCCGCCAGATCGCCCGGGACTGGAACGCAAGGTATCACGACGACCACCGGGGCTATGTCACCCGGTTCGAGGTGGAGGACGAGTTTGTCCGGCGGTATGAGGTCCACACCGTGGGGGCGGCCCTCCACCGGGAGCTTTGGATCCCGGCAGAGGAACAGGAGGAGTTCCAGTGCCATTTCACCGGCAGGATACAGGTCGTCGGAGAGTACACCGGCGGCAGTGGGGAACCGGTGTAAATCGATCACACGGAACACGGAAAAGGAATACGAGGTGTGTCAAGATGAACTACACAAGCACAAGGGACAACAGCCGGCAGGTCACCGCGGCAGAGGCCATCGTTCAGGGCATCTCCCCGGAGGGCGGGCTTTTTGTCCCCAAGACCATGCCGTCCCTGACAGAGCAGGACCTGGCCGCCCTGTCCCAAATGAGCTACACAGAGAGGGCCCAGTGGGTCCTGGAAGGGTTCCTGCCGGAGTGGACCGGGGAGGAGCTCTCCGCCGCCATTGAGGCCGCCTATGGCGGGGACCGCTTTGAGGATGGGGACCCCGCCCCTCTCTCCCGCCTGGACGAAAGCTGCTACCTTTTGGAGCTGTGGCACGGGCCCACCTGCGCCTTCAAGGACATGGCCCTCCAGCTGCTGCCCAAGCTTTTGCCGGCTGCGGCAAAAAAAAGCGGCTGCGGCAAGGAGATCGCCATTTTGGTGGCTACCTCCGGGGACACGGGCAAGGCCGCCCTGGAGGGCTTCCGGGATGTCCCCGGCACCCGCATCCAGGTCTTTTACCCGGAGGACGGGGTGAGCCCCATGCAGAAGCGCCAGATGACCACCCAGCAGGGGGAGAATGTTTCGGTGGTGGGCATCCGGGGCAACTTTGACGACGCCCAAAGCGGGGTAAAGAGGATCTTCGGGGACGGGCAGATGGCAAAGACCCTGGGGGAGCGGGGCTTCTCCCTGTCCAGCGCCAACTCCATCAACTGGGGGCGGCTGGTGCCCCAGATCGTCTACTACATCAGCGCCTACTGCCAGCTGCTGGCGGACGGGGAGCTCCAGCCAGGGGAGCAGGTGAATTTCTGTGTCCCCACCGGCAACTTCGGCAACATCCTGGCAGGGTACTACGCCAAGGAGATGGGTCTGCCGGTAAAAACCTTCCTCTGTGCCAGCAACCGGAACAACGTCCTCACCGATTTTATCGCTACCGGCCGGTACGACCGCAACCGCACCTTCTACACCACCACCTCCCCCTCCATGGATATTCTCATTTCCAGCAACCTGGAGCGCCTGGTCTACCTGCTCACCGGCCGGAACGACGCCGAGACCCGGGAGAAGATGAAGGCCCTGGGGGAGACAGGGGTCTACCAGCTTACCGGGGCGGAGCTTTCCGCCCTCCAAAGGGAGTTTTACGGCGGCTGCTGCGGCGACGAGGATGCAGCCCAGACCATCCGGGAGACCTTCCGGGAATACTCCTACCTTTGCGACCCCCATACTGCCGTTGCCATGAACGTCTGGAAGCAGTATCGGAAAAGGACCGGGGACCAGACCAAGACCATCATCCTTTCCACCGCCAGCCCCTACAAGTTCGGGGACACGGTGCTGGCCGCCCTGGGGGAGACCTGCCCCGGGGACGACTTCGCCCGCCTGGAGGCCCTGGAGCGAATCTCCGGCCTGCCAGTACCCGCCTCCCTGGCGGCCCTCCGGGATGCCCGCCGCCGCTTCGAGGAGGTCTGCACCCCCGAGGAGATGGGAGAACAGGTACTAAGCTTCCTACAATAGCTAACAGCCCTATCCGCCCAAGTCTCCAGGCACACACTTGCACCCCGCACACACCCTCGTAGGGTCTAAAGTTTAGGGCCGCCCTTTACAAAGGGCGGCAGGTCCAGGGCGGCGCCCTGGTCGCTCCCCGCAGGGAGCGAAATTCTTTATACGGAGTGAGCATTTCTGCCGCCGCAGCGGCGTCTCGGAGCGCAACTGCCCCATAGGGGCAGCTCTTAGCGCGGAGAGGCTTTGCTCCTTTCTTTTTGCGATAGAAAAAGAAAGGAGAAGCCTGCTCGCCTCCTCCCCAGCTGCCCTGCAAATACACCCCAGTGGGGTGTTTTGCAATCCAGCCAGCCCCCCCTCCCAGTCCTGCGCCCCCCAGAGCGCCAGGAAACCAGCCGCCGGAATTCCTCCGGGAAAAGAAGGAAGGAGCCGCCATGAACCCATCCAACAAACAGCCCAAGCAGTCCCCCGCCCCCCAGGGCGGCGGAAGGCCCCAGACCACCCTGGCCCAGGACATCCCCGCGGCTGCCGCCTGGGCGGCAGGAGCCCTGCGCTCCTCCGGCTATCGGGCAGACTACACCCTGGAGAGCATGAGAGAGCTGGATCGCTTCTTTGACGAGCAGAGCGGCCCCGGGGGCATCCTCTCCCGGAACCGGGGGCAGATCCTCTTTGGCCTGGGCTCCTATGTGGGGGAGACCGCTATCCGCCTTTGGGGAGGCCGGTGGCTCACCGACGACAGCGACCCGGAGGGGGAAGTGAACATCGCCGTGGAGTTGGACAGCGGCGTCCGCTTCTGGCCGGTGGTCCGGTGCATGAAGCGGTGCAGGCTGGGCCCGGAGGAAGGCCTGTACGCCTATCTGCTGGCGATGAAATGACCCCCAAGGGGGGAAAGAGGAGGTTCCGCCATGTCTGTTTACGCCATGGGCGACCTGCACCTGTCCCTGGGGAACCCGGAAAAAACCATGGAGGTCTTTCGGGGCTGGCAGGATTACCAGCGGCGCATCGAGGAAAACTGGCGGGCCCTGGTCCGGCCGGAGGATACGGTGGTGCTGGCGGGGGATCTCTCCTGGGCCATGCACCTGGCGGATACCCTGGCGGACTTCCGGTTTTTGGACCGCCTGCCCGGCAGAAAGCTGCTGATGAAGGGAAATCATGACTACTGGTGGACCACCCGGCGGAAGATGGAGTCTTTTTTTGCGGCGGAGGGATTAACCACCCTGGAGATACTCCATAATAACGCGGTGGAGGCAGAGGGGGTATTCCTCTGCGGCAGCCGCGGGTGGCTGTTCGAGGGGAGCCAGAGGTATGACCCCCTGGTGGTGGCCCGGGAGGAGGGGCGCATCCGCCGCTCCCTGGAGGCCGCCCCGCCATGGGGGGAAAAGCTTCTTTTCCTCCACTACCCCCCCGCCTACGGCACCCAGGAGCTGCCGGAGTTCTTTGCCGCCATGGCGGACCACGGGGTGCGCCAGTGCTGGTACGGGCACATCCACGGCGCCGGGGCCGCCGGCATCCGGGAGGGGGAGCATCGGGGGGTGGAGCTGAGGCTGATCTCCGCCGATCACCTGGGGTTTGCCCCCCTTCGCATCCGGTAGCTGCCCCGGCCATGGTCCCCCTGATCGTTTACAGTTTGCTTATAGATTTGCCCCTTTTTTTGTGCTATAATGGCCTGTGCCGAAAAAGCCGGGAAAAATAAAGAAAAATTTCTCTTTGGACTGGTGCATTTGCCTGATTTGTGCTATAATGGCTACGGCTTTTCGCCGGCAGGACCGGCGTGCTCCCCCCGGAAGGGGATAATATAATCGAAAAATCAGATTTTTCTGAGAAACATCTGGAGGAAGTAACATGAAACTGCTCAGGACCGACAAGATCGAGACCAACCTTTACGAGCTGGAGATCCGCGTGGAGGGTGACGACTGGAAGGGCGGGATCGACCGCTCGTTCCGGAAAAATGTTACCAGGCTTTCCATCCCCGGCTTCCGCAAGGGCAAGGCCCCCCGGGCCATGGTGATGAAGATGGTGGGCGAGGATTATTTCTACGAGGACGCCGTCAATATGACCTACTCCGAGGCCTACGAGAAAGCCTTGGACGAGGCAAAGCTGGAGCCTGTGGACCGGGCTGACGTGGAGCTGAAGGAGGTCAGCGGCGAGGGCTACACCTTTACCGCCCGTGTCACCACCCGTCCCGAGGTCACCCTTGGGGAGTATAAGGGCCTGGAGGGCACCCGCCCCAACAGCACCGTGGCCCCGGAGGAGGTCCAGGGGGAGCTGGACCGCATGGCCGACCGCAACAGCCGCCTGGTGGATGTGGATGACCGCCCCGCCGAAAATGGCGACACCACCGAGATCGACTTCGAGGGCTTCCTGGATGGCGAGCCCTTCCCCGGCGGCAAGGGGGAAAAGTACACCCTGGTCCTGGGCTCCAACCAGTTTATCCCCGGCTTCGAGGAGAAGATCGCGGGCCATTCCGTGGGGGAGGACTTTGAGATCGCGGTGACCTTCCCCGAGGAGTACCACGAGGAAAGTCTCAAGGGGAAGGAGACCACCTTCCGCATCCACCTGCACAGCATCAAAAAGAAGGAGGTCCCCGCCCTGGACGACGAGTTCGCCAAGGATGTCAGCGAGTTTGACACCCTGGAGGAGCTGCGGGCCGACCTGACCGCCAAGCTCCAGGAGCGGAAGAACGCCGCTGCCGACGAGGAACTGGAAAACGCCCTGGTGGATGCCGCCGCCGCCAATGCCCAGATGGAGATTCCCCCGGTGATGGTGGAGCGGAAGATCGACGAGATGGTGCAGAACTTTGAGTACCGGCTCCAGAGCCAGGGCCTCAACCTGCCCACCTACCTCCAGTACGCCGGTATGGAGATGTCCGCCTTCCGGGAGGGCTTTGCCGCCCAGGCCCAGCAGCAGGTCCGCGTGGCCCTCACCCTGGAGGCCATTATCAAGGCAGAGGACATCCAGGCGGAGGAGGAGGCCATTGAGGCCGAGTTCCAGAAGATGGCCGAGTCCTACGGCATCGAGGCGGAGAAGGTAAAGACGGTGGTCTCTGCCGAAAGCGTCGCTGACAACCTGAAGTTCAACAAGGCCATTGACCTGATCAAGTCCACCGCCAAGGTCACCGATGCCCCCAAGGAGGAGGCAGCGGAGGAGGCCAAGGAGGCGGCTCCCGCCAAGCCCAAGACCACCCGCAAGCGCAAGCCCAAGGCAGAGGAAAAGGCGGAGGAAGAACCCAAGACCGAGGAGTAAGCCCCAGCCCGGAGCACCCCCGGTCCGTCCTTCCCGCCGGACCAGGCAAATGTAGACCCCGCCTTTTTCCGGCAGGGGAATATGGAGGTTTTAGCAATGAGTTTAGTCCCAATGGTAGTGGAACAGACCAACCGGGGAGAACGCTCCTACGATATCTTCTCCCGCCTGCTCAACGACCGCATCATCATCCTGTGCGAGGATGTGAACGATACCACCGCCGGCCTGGTGGTGGCCCAGATGCTCTATCTGGAGGGGCAGGACCCGGAAAAGGACATCAATTTTTATATCAACAGCCCCGGGGGCTCCATCTCCGCGGGGATGGCCATTTACGACACCATGCAGTTTGTCAAGTGCGATGTAGCCACCACCTGTATCGGGATGGCGGCCTCCATGGGGGCCTTCCTTCTCTCCTCCGGCGCAAAGGGCAAGCGCTTTGCCCTGCCCAACAGCGAGATCATGATCCACCAGCCCCTGATGAGCGGCCTCCAGGGCCAGGCCACCGATATCAAGATCCGCGCCGACTGGCTCCAGCGCACCAAGGATAAGCTGAACCGGATGATGGCGGACAACACCGGCAAGCCCCTGGAGCAGATCCAGCAGGATACCGAGCGGGATAACTTCATGAGCGCCCAGGAGGCCCTCGACTATGGCCTGATCGACAGGATCATCACCCACCACGAGTAAGCTTTCCCGCGACCTTTGGCGTTAAAAAGACCGGTGAGACAGGAGGATTCATTCCAACCATGCAGAACGATGAAAAAAAGCAGCTGAGGTGCTCCTTCTGCGGCAAATCCCAGGAGAAGGTCCAGCGGATGATCGCCGGCCCCGGGGTGTGTATCTGCAACGAGTGTGTAGAGCTTTGCCAGGCAGTGCTGGAGGAGGAGGCCAACCCCGTCCAGCGCCGCCCCGTCCAGCAGGAGATCGACATCTCCATCCCCAAGCCCGGGGAGATCAAGCGTTTTCTGGATGAATACGTGGTGGGTCAGGACGAGGCCAAAAAGGCCCTTTCGGTGGCGGTCTACAACCACTACAAGCGGATCTTCTTCGGCAGCGGCGGGGATGTGGAGCTCCAGAAAAGCAATATTATGCTGCTGGGCCCCACCGGCGTGGGCAAGACCCTGCTGGCCCAGTCCCTGGCAAAGATCCTGGGGGTCCCCTTCGCCATCGCTGACGCCACCACCCTGACCGAGGCGGGGTATGTGGGGGAGGATGTGGAGAACATCCTCCTGCGCCTGATCCAGGCGGCCGACTTCGACCTGGAGCGGGCGGAGCGGGGGATCATCTATATCGACGAGCTGGATAAGGTCTCCCGCAAGTCAGAAAACCGCTCCATCACCCGGGATGTCAGCGGGGAAGGGGTGCAGCAGGCCCTGCTGAAGATCCTGGAGGGCACCGTTGCCAACGTCCCTCCCAACGGGGGCCGCAAGCATCCCCAGCAGGAGTTTATCCAGATCGATACCACCAACATCCTTTTCATCTGCGGCGGAGCATTTGAAGGGCTGGAGGCGATCATCGAAAAGCGCACCGACAATTCCTCCCTGGGCTTTGGCGGCCAGCTGAAGGAATCCAAGGAGACCCGGGCCCAGCGGCTCCTGAAAAAGGTGGAGCCCCACGACCTGGTGCGGTACGGCCTGATCCCGGAGCTGGTGGGACGGATCCCGGTGATCTCCACCCTGGACCCCCTGGACGAGGAGGCCCTGATGAAGATCCTCACCGAGCCCAAAAACTCCCTGGTCAAGCAGTACAAAAAGCTGTTTGAGCTGGACGGGGTCCAGATCGACTTTGACGAGGAGGCCCTCCGGGAGGTGGCTAAAAAGGCCATCCAGCGCAAGACCGGTGCCCGCGGCCTCCGGGGGGTCCTGGAGGGCGTTTTGGGGGAGCTGATGTTCCAGACCCCCTCCGACGCCACCATCGACCGCGTCCGGATCACCAAGGAGTGCGCTGCCGGGGAGGGGGAGGCGGAATTCCACCACAACCCCATGAAGAAGCCGGTGCGCCTCACCCTGGGCCAGCCCCCTGTTTCCCGCCAGCGGCGGGGCTCTGCATCCTGATGCCTGCTTCACATTACCCCCGCAGACCCCTGCGGGGGTAGTATTTATAGAGCGCTTTTCGAAGACAGGGAAGGGGGAGCAGGGATGAGCCAGTCCAACGAGTACCGGAGAAGCGCCGGGGACCGCTACCTGGAAAGCTACCCGGAGCTGCGCAAATGGGTCCTGGAGTGCCCCGTCTGCCACCGTAAGGGATACCGCCCCGACCTGCCGGACCGGCTGGGCAAAACGCTGAAGGCCCAGGAGCTCCGCCGGTACTTCCAGCCCATGGAGACGGACGAAATGGGCTTTTGCACGACCTGCTCGCGGCTGCGGGCGAAAAGGGAAAGAGACTAACGAACACCGAAAGGCGGTGCTGTAATGGACGAAAACGAAAAGAAAACCACAAAGCGGAAGGTCACGCCCCGGCCCAAGGAGACCCCAAAGGAGGAAGCCAGGGAGCTCCCGGCGGCAGAGGAGATGCCGGTGCTGTCCCTGCGGGGATTGGTGCTCTTTCCCAATATGATCCTCCACTTTGACGTGGGCCGGGAAAAGTCGATCCTGGCGATTAACGAGGCCATCAGCGGCAGCCGGAGGATCTTCCTGGTGTCCCAGTCCGACCCCCATGCCGATGATCCCGGACTGGAGCAGCTTTGCCAGGTGGGGGTGGTGGCGGAGGTCCGCCAGATCATCCGGGCCCACTCGGAGACCCTGCGGGTGCTGGTGGAGGGGAAATACCGGGCCAAGCTGCTGACCCTGACCCAAAAGGACCCCCACCTTGCCGGCACCGTGGAGGAATACCCCACCCGCCTGGGGGTCTCGGGGCGGAACCGTTCCCGCTGCGCCGCCCTGGTGCGGACAGCCAAGGACCTGTTTGAGGAATACTGCTCCCTGGTGCCCAAAATGCCCCGGGAGCTGTTCCTGAACATTATGGATTCCCAGGACCCCCTGGTCCTTTCGGAGTATATTGCGGGCAACATCCAGCTGGACTACGAGGAACGGCAGCGGATCCTGGAGGAGACCACCGTCATCCGCCGCCTGGAGCGGATCGTCCGCCTGCTGGAGGAGGAGAACGAGATCCTCAGCCTGGAGCAGAACATCCAGGAAAAGGTCCGGGAGCAGATGGACAAAAACCAGAGGGAATACTACCTCCGGGAGCAGATGCGGATCATCTCCGAGGAGCTGGGGGAGGGCGAAGGCGGCTACGAGGAGCTGGAGCTTTACCGGAAGAAGATCCTGGCTATCCACCTCCCCCCGGAGAGTGAGGCGAAGCTTCTGCGGGAGCTGGGGAAGCTGACCAAGATGCCCGGCGGCTCCCAGGAGGCCTCGGTGCTGCGCACCTACCTGGACACGGTGCTGGACCTGCCCTGGAACATTTACACCCGGGATAAGATTGACCTTCCCAGGGCCCAGCGCCTTCTGGAGCAGGAGCACTACGGCCTGACCAAGGTGAAGGAGCGGATCCTGGAATCCCTGGCGGTGCGCAAGCTGGCCCCGGAGATCAAGGGCCAGATCCTCTGCCTGGTGGGTCCCCCGGGGGTGGGCAAGACCTCCATCGCCCGGTCCATCGCCAAGTCCATGGGCAGGAAATACGTCCGCATGTCCCTGGGGGGCGTCCGGGACGAATCGGATATCCGGGGGCACCGGAAGACCTACATTGCCTCCATGCCCGGCCGGATCATCGGGGCCATCCGCCAGGCGGGCAGCTCCAACCCCCTGTTGCTTCTGGACGAGATCGACAAGCTGGGCCACGACTTCCGGGGGGATCCTTCCTCGGCCCTGCTGGAGGTGCTGGACGGGGAACAGAACCACAGCTTCCGGGACCACTTCCTGGAGGTCCCCTATGACCTGTCCCAGGTCTTTTTCATCGCCACCGCCAACGACCGCAGCGCCATCCCCGCCCCCCTGCTGGACCGGATGGAGATCATCGAGCTGTCCAGCTATACCCGGGAGGAAAAATTACAGATCGCCAAGCGCCACCTGGCGGCAAAGCAGCTGAAACGCCACGGCCTGAGCAAAAGGCAGCTGAAGCTCCCCGACAAGACCCTGGCCGCTATCATCGACTTCTACACCCGGGAGGCCGGGGTCCGCACCCTGGAGCGGAGCCTTGCCGCCATCTGCCGCAAGGCCGCCATGGAGGTGGTCTCCCAGGGGGAGGAGGTGCGGATCACCGTGACCCCCGAGGCCCTGGAGGAATACCTGGGTCCCAGAAAGTACAAGGACGACGAGCTCCAGCGGGGGGACCAGGTGGGCCTTACCAACGGTCTGGCCTGGACCTCGGTAGGGGGCGAGATGCTCCAGGTGGAGGCGGCGGTGATGGAGGGCTCCGGGAAGAACCAGACCACCGGCAGCCTGGGGGAGGTCATGAAGGAATCGGTGGCCGCCGCCATTACCTATATCCGCACTGTGGCGCAGCAGTATGGCATCAGCGAGACCTTCTACAAGGACAAGGACCTTCATATCCACTTCCCCGAGGGAGCGGTGCCCAAGGACGGCCCCTCCGCCGGTATCACCACCTGCACCGCCCTGATCTCCGCCCTTTCCGGCATTCCGGTGCGGGGGGATGTGGCTATGACCGGGGAGATCACCCTGCGAGGGCGGGTGCTGCCCATTGGGGGGCTGCGGGAAAAAACCATGGCGGCCTACAAGTACGGCATGAAGAAGGTCATCATCCCCGCCGCCAATGTTCCGGACCTGGCGGAGGTGGACCCGGTGGTGAAGGAGGCCATCCAGTTTGTTCCCGCCGAGACCATGGAGACGGTGCTGAAAACCGCCCTTCTCCGGTATCCCCAGGAGACGCACTCCGCCACCCCTGCCCAGGGGGATTTGACCATCCCCCCGAAGAACACCGGGGCCACCACGCCGTTGCGGCAATGACGAAAGGAGACGATCCCCATGCCGAGGCTGGAATACGGGCTGAAAACCGGAGAGCTAACCGAAGAAGCCATGGTCAAGATCCTTGAAAAGGCCCTGACCAGAGCTGCAAAAGCCACCAGCGACCTCCATGTGGCCAAAAACCGGAAGAAGCTGAAAAAATACACCGGTCCCTTTGGCCGTTCTACCCCCGACGCGGAGGAACCGGACTATGACCACATCTACAACTTTAGCAGCGGGCGGATGGGGGGCTGTGATCTCTTTCTCCAGCTGTACCCCAACATGGAGCGCAACGGCCGGGTCAAATTCCCCCAGGAGGGGATCACCTGGGGGATGTATATCGACTTTTCCTACGCCCGGGAGCTGACCCAGGGGATACTGAACGACATGGGGTGCAGCGGCCGGAGGAGTACGGCCTGAATTTCCTGCGGGAGTTTACCCGGCTGTTCCCCGGCGAACTAGTGCTTCTCCATAAGTACACCAGGGGAGAAAACCGGCTCTGACCGGCTGCCAATAGCTTCTGAAAGCCCCAGAAAAGGAAAACGCTATGAACTATCACAAGGTACGATTTCTCACCTCCTTCGGGAGCGCCAGCCAGCTTCCCCCCTCCCGGAAGCCGGAGGTGGTGTTTGCAGGGCGGTCCAACGTGGGCAAGTCCTCCCTCATTAACAGCCTCTTTAACCAAAAGACGCTGGCCAGGGTGAGCGCCACGCCGGGCAAGACCGCCACCATTAACTTTTTCGAGACCGAAAACCTGATCTTTGCCGATCTGCCCGGCTACGGCTACGCAAGGGTCAGCCGGGGGGAAAAGCGCCGCTGGGCAGAGCTGATGGAGGGATACTTTGCCCAGGACCGGGATATCGCCCTGGTCCTCTCCCTGGTGGACAGCCGCCATCCCCCCACCCAGGACGACCAGCTGATGGTGAGCTTCCTGGTGGAAAACGAGCTGCCCTTCGTTGTGGTGCTGACCAAGATCGACAAGCTGTCCTCCCGCCAGCGCCAGGAGCGTCTGGCAGCCATCCGGGAGGAGCTCCCCTGGGGAAAGCAGATCATCCTTATGCCCTTTTCCTCCCAGACGGGGGAGGGCCGGGAGGAGTTGCGGGCCCTTTTGGATCAGCTGGAGGCGGACCTTCTGACAGAGGATACAGAGGAGGAAACAGAATGACAGCAGCACTGCCTTGGGATCACCTGGATATCAACGAGCTGGGGCATCTGACCATTGGGGGGGCAGACACCCTTGCCCTGGTGGAGGAATACGGCACCCCCCTGTATGCTATGAGCGAGGAGGCCATCCGGGAAAACTGCCGCCTGTACCGCCGTTCCATGGAGCGGTTTTATCAGGGCAGAGGGATGGTGGCCTATGCCTCCAAGGCCTTTTGCTGCAAGGCCATGTGCACCATTGCCCGGGAGGAGGGTCTTGGCCTGGATGTGGTCTCCGCCGGGGAGCTGTACACCGCCAGGGCCGCCGGATTCCCCATGGAGAGGGTGCTCTTTCACGGCAACAACAAGACCCCGGAGGAGCTTGCCATGGCCCTGGAATACGGGGTGGGGCGGATCGTGGCGGACAACCTGACCGAGCTGGGCACCCTGAACGCCATGGCGGCGGCCAGGGGGGTCATCGCCCCGGTGATGCTCCGGATCAAGCCCGGCGTGGACGCCCACACCCACAGCTTCATCCGCACCGGTCAGATCGACAGCAAGTTCGGCTTTGCCCTGGAGACAGGGGAGGCCCTTGGGGCGGTCAAGCTGGCCCTGGAGGCCAAAAGCTTGCGCCTCACCGGCCTGCACTGCCACATCGGCTCCCAGATCTTCGAGATCGAACCCTTCTGCCACGCCGTTACCGTTATGCTGGAGTTTATGGGTCTTATCTGCCGGGAGACCGGTACAGCTCTGGCGGAGCTGAACCTGGGCGGGGGCTTTGGCATCCGGTACATAGCAGAAAACGACCCGGTGCCCTATGACCGGTACATGGAGAAGATCTCCGGGGTAGTAAAAAGCTGCTGCACCAAGCTGGGGTTTCCAGAGCCCTTTTTGATCCTGGAGCCGGGACGCTCCATTGTAGGGGCGGCGGGGTTGACCCTCTACCGAGTGGGGGAGGTGAAGGTCATCCCCGGGGTGCGCACCTATGTTTCGGTAGACGGTGGGATGGGGGACAATCCCCGGTACGCCCTGTACCATGCTGACTACACCTTTACGGCAGCTGCCCGGGCGGGGGAGGCCAAGACCCAGGTGGTGACGGTAGCAGGGAAGTGCTGTGAAAGCGGGGATTTGCTGGGGGAGAATGTACCCTTACAGGAGGTAAAGCCAGGGGAGGTTCTGGCGGTACTAGCGACTGGGGCGTACAATTATTCCATGGCCAGCAGCTACAACCGGAATCCGCGTCCGCCGGTGGTGCTGGTTGGGGAAAATGGTCCCCGGGTGATCGTTCGCCGGGAGAGCCTGGAGGACCTAGTGGCTAATGATATGGGCTAAAAGTAGCAAGGAGCGCAGCACCATACCCGAAGCCCAACGCCCAGTACCGGGTAGCCTTTCTGTCACCGGACATCAGTCCGGTCCGGGTCCAGGGCGGACAGCGCCTGGTC
>JAAWEO010000031.1 GCA_022794295.1 Angelakisella sp.
GGGCCGCCCTTTACAAAGGGCGGCAGGTCCAGGGCGGCGCCCTGGTCGCTCCCCGCAGGGAGCGAAACTCCTTATACGGAGTGAGCATTTTTCTTTGCTCCTTTCTTTTTGCGATAGAAAAAGAAAGGAGAAGCCTGCTCGCCCTGCACCCAACCAACCTGCAAATACACCCCAGTGGGGTGTTTTGCAATAACAGCCCCCCTCGAATGGACCGGCCCATAAGGCCGGTCCATTCGACCCTCTACAGGCCGCCCCCAGGCGGCCCTAGGGCGTGTCCCTAAAGTCTTGGCCCCGACTTTTGGGACACGCCCCAAACACAGCCCCAGAACCATCCCCCGGCCTACCCCCGGGGGATAGTTTTGCCCAACAGAGAAACCGCCGTCACTGGGTCAAGGCCCGGTAAAAGCTGCCCTCCCGATCCAGATATCCGGCAAATTCCTCCAGGGGGATCTTCACCGGATTGCCCGTTTTGGACCGGGAAAAGGTCCAGCGTGTTTCGTAACAGACGGAGCCGCCGCTGATAAAGAAGTAGCTGGGGATAAAATAGCGGTCGACCTCCTCCGAAGGAGAATAATCGCTGTAGTCTGCATACTTTTCGGAGGCTTTTTCGTAGATCAGCCGCTTGGCGCCCTCCCCGTCGGCAAACAGGTCGGAAAACTGACAGACCTCCCCGGTGTTCAGGTCGAACAGGATGTGCCCGATGAACCAGTCGCCGGAAAAAGTCCGGAAGGGCCGCCAGAATTCATCGTACTTCACATGGAGCACATGGCCGGTGCAGTCGGCCGAAAAGGTGAGATGGCTGATGCCCGTCATCTGACCCTGGCCGTTTACAAAGGAGTGCCCACTGGAGAAATATTCCTCCAGCCCGTCGTTGATCTTCTGCTGGACAACCGGGTCGGGATGGTCCCGAAGATAGGGGGTGATGTGCTCGGTGAGAAGGGAGTGCCCCTTTACCGCCGCATCCAGGACCGCCCCGTTGGGAAGGGGAAGCTGGTACTGGGTGGTGTCCACCGAAAGCTGGTTCCCCTCCCGGTCGTAGTGGATGGGAATGTCCCACAGGTATCCCAGACAGGTCCCATCAGGCAGGGGCTCCATGCATTGGGCCTTTGTCACCGGGAGGCGGGGCAGGTCCGTTTCGGTCCCGTCATAGCGGATGAAAAAGGTCTCCTCTTTGTTGGTCAGGTTCAGATAGTCCTCCCGGAAGTAGATGTAATAAAAGATATCGGGATACAGAAGATTCCCTGCCTCGTCACAGAGGTACTGGGGAGTCAGTGTCTCCGCAATGTCGATGGTGTCCCAGTACTCATCCCAGTTCAGGTCGGGAAGGGGCGAGGCCTCACCGGAGGATCCCGATTCCGGTTCGCCGGTATCGTACCCTTCCGCCTCGGTGATCCGCAGGACCCTGCCATGGACCCACCAGACCCGTTCCCAGTACGGCTTCCCCTGGTAGTGGGGGTTGGGAGGGATCTCCCACTGGTCGGGCTTCAGCTCCACCGGCTCGGAGCTGACGGGAAGCTCCTTTGCCCGGGACAGGGGCTTCGGGCCGGATTCCTCGGAGGCAGACCCGGATGTGCTTTCCGGCTGCAGGGAGACAGAAGCCGAGGTTTCCGGCGGCGGGACGCTCCCGGCTTCCGGGGCAGCGGCACATGCAGCCAAAAGGGCGAAGGCCAGCAGCAGGGCGGCAAAACCTTTTCTCATAGGAAAACCTCCCTTTCAAAAGTGACTAAAAACACATACAGCGCCTTTCCTGGCAAGCTTCCTGTTCCCGGACCCTGAATTTTCACAGTGTCCCCTCTCCCCCTGCCGCTGTAAATCGCACCGGCAGCCTGGTTTAAAAAATGGAGCTGCCGGGTGTGGGGGAATTTTAAATCGGCTTAAAAAGAGAGCCGCCACATTGGGCGGCTTTGAGATTCGGGGATGATCACTCTGCTCCGTTCAGCCTTTGGACACAGTTGGCGCAGACAAATTTGCCCTCCAGCTGGGTGAGGCTCTCCCGGCCTCCGCAGAAAATGCAGTTGGGGGAGTACTTCCGGATGACCACCTTGCTGCCATCCAGAAAGATCTCCACGTCGCTCTTGTCCAGCTCCAAAAGGCGGCGCATCTCCGCCGGGAGCACGATCCTGCCCAGATCGTCTACCTTACGGACAATCCCTGTGGTATTCATTTTTCATCTCTCCTGTCTTCTCATCATACCCTGTAAGCTAGTTGAGCTCATGTTCATTATACAAGAATATCGACAAAAAAACAACTGCTTTTACGAAAAAATTGGGAAAAATATGAATATAGATTACAGAAAGATGAAAATTTTACAGAAGCTGTACCAATGGCTGAAGGGCGCAGGCAGACAGATTTGGGGAATACCGGCGCCAGAATCCCACAGAAGCCGCCTGTGTCTTTTGGTACAGCTTTCCACACAAGGGGGCAGTTTTTATGATGAGCTTCATCATTGGCGGGATGATCCTGCTGTCCATTATCACCGGAGCGGTGGGGGGAAACATGGCCGCGGTCTCCACGGCGGCTATGAACGGCTGCGGCCAGGCGGTGGAGCTGGTCATCTCCCTGACCGGGACCATCTGCCTGTGGAGCGGGGTCATGGGCATCGCAGAAAAAAGCGGCCTTACCGATGCCCTCAGCCGGGCCTTCCGTCCCCTGAACCGTATTCTGTTCCGGGGGCTTTCCCCGGATAGTCCCGCCATTAAGGCGGTCTCCATGAACATGGCGGCCAACCTTTTGGGCCTCGGCAATGCAGCTACCCCCCTGGGCCTTGCGGCCATGAAGGAGCTGGAAAAGGTAAACCCTGTCCCCGGCACAGCCAGCCAGGCCATGGTGACCTTTGTGGTGCTGAACACCGCCTCCCTCCAGATATTGCCCACTACCACCTCCTACCTGCGGCTGGCGGCCGGCTCCAAGGAGCCTATGGAGATCCTCCCGGCGGTGTGGCTGGCCTCTGCGGTATCCATCTGTGTGGGGGTGCTGATGACCCGGCTTTTGCGTGGAAGGGGGCAGCGGTGATGGCGGTCATCAACCATTTTATCGTCCCGGGGATCATCGGGGGGATCTTCCTTTACGGCATCTGCCGGGGGGTGAATACCTTCGACGCCTTTCTGGCAGGGGCCAGGGAGGGGCTTTCCACCGTGGTCTCCATCGTTCCGGCCCTGATCTGCCTGCTGACTGCCGTAGCCATGTTCAAGGCCAGCGGGGCCCTGGATGTTCTCAGCTGGGTGCTTTCCCCCCTGGCCGGGGCCATGGGGCTCCCCCGGGAGGTGCTGCCCCTGGCGCTGCTGCGGCCTATTTCCGGCAGCGGTGCCATGGTGCTTTTTAACGACATTCTGGCTACCTACGGGCCGGACAGCTTCATCGGGCGGGTAGCCAGTGTCATGGAGGGCTCCACCGAAACCACCTTCTACACCATTGCGGTCTACTATGGGGCTATTGGGGTCAAGCAGACGAAGCACACCCTGCCCTCGGCCCTATCGGCAGATCTGGCGGGAATCATTATGAGCGCTGTGGCCGTGCGGTTGTTTTTGGGTATGTAAAAGGGCTTGTGTTTGGACGGGCTTGGCGGACATATATATCTACTGTCCATTTTATCAACAAGGAGGAACCCGGAAATGAAAGGATATCCCTTGCTCAGAAAAGCCCTCTGCCTCGCCCTGGCGGCGCTGCTGCTCCTCCCCGCCCAGGCGGCGGACTACGAACCCCTGGAGGAAGCCGAGGCCGCCATGGCAGCCATTACTGTCGAGATGATCGAGGAGGAGGTTTCCATGGCCGCCGCCATCACCCCGGGGATCAACCTGCCGGTGAAATCTGCCATTTTAATGGACCAGGGAAGCGGTGCGGTCCTTTATGCCGAAAACGAAAACGACAAGCTTCCCCCGGCCTCGGTCACCAAGGTGATGTCCCTGCTGCTGATTATGGAGGCCATTGACAGCGGCAAGATCGCCCTTACCGACACCGTCACCTGCTCCGACACCGCCTCCGGCTACGGGGGGAGCCAAATCTGGCTGAAGCCCGGGGAGGAGATGACCGTGGATGAACTGCTGAAGGCCTCCGCCATCTCCTCTGCCAACGACGCCACCGTCTGCCTGGCGGAGCATGTGGCCGGGAGCGAGGCCGCCTTCGTCCAGATGATGAACGAGAAGGCCCGGGAGCTGGGGATGGAGAACACCACCTTCCAGGGGGCCACCGGCCTGGATTCCGACGGGCATCTTACCACGGCAAAGGACATTGCCCTTATGTCCCGGGCCCTTCTGGAGCACCCCCTCATCCTCAACTACTCCACCGTCTGGATGGATACCCTCCGGGGCGGGGAGACCCAGCTGGTAAACACCAACCGCCTGGTGCGGTTCTACCAGGGGGCCACCGGTCTGAAGACCGGCACCACCAGCGGGGCGGGGAGCTGCCTTTCCGCCACCGCCACCCGGGACGGACTGGGGCTTATTGCAGTGGTGATGGGGGCGGATACCTCCGACCACCGGTTTGCCGCCGCCCGCAGCCTTCTGGACTGGGGCTTTGCCAACTTTATGAAGGCTTCCCTCACCCCGCCGGAGAACATTCTGCCGGTACCGGTGACAGGGGGGGTAGCCACCCAGGTGGAGGTCACCTGCCTTCCCCCTGACGGGATCCTGATCGAAAAGGGGAAAAAGGAAGCCATCACCCAGGACATTATTTTGCCGGAATCGGTGGCCGCCCCGGTGGTCCAGGGGCAGGAGCTGGGGACCATCGCGGTGTGTGTGGACGGGGAACGGGTGGCGGAATACCCCATACTGGCTGCCGGTAATGTGGAGCGAATGAGCTTCGGCAAGGCCCTTGGCCTGTTGGGCCGCACCCTGATCACCATGGGATAATAATAAAGAGACCCGGGACCCTGCGAAAAGCGGCTCCCGGGTTTTTTCATGGGGCCGGGTGCTTCGGCAGCAGCCGCTCCTCCGCCCCGGGGTTCCACTGGTCATAGGATTGTATCTTTCCGGTGAGGAGCTTCAGCGTGCCGGTCATCTCGTCCACACGGGCCTGCAAAAGGTCCCGCTGCTCCACCAGGATCTGCTTGCGGGCCTCCCGGGTGGTGTCCCCCTGCTGAAAAAGCTCCACATAGTTCACCAGGGCCTCCACCGGGATCCCCGCTGTCCGCATACATTTGATGAACTCCACCCATTCACAGTTTTCCCTGGTGTAGTCCCGGAAGCCGCTTTTGGAGCGGTTCACCGGCGGCAGCAGCCCGATACGCTCGTAGTACCGCAGGGTGTCGATGGAGATGCCGTACTCCCGGCTTACCTCTGCAATGGTCATGGTGAAAACCTCCTGGCGATTATTTCGTTGCTCTCAGTATAAACCCTGGAGTGCCCTCCAGGTCAAGAAAAAATATTACTGTACCAAAAAGGGGATTGATTTTCCCGGAAAAGGGGACTAAACTTATCTTATCCACTTTTGTAAGGAAAGGATGGTTTTGATGCGACAGATCACCCAGGAGATGATATCCGCCCTGGCCGCCAACGCCACGGCGGCGGTAAATGCCAAAAAGATCTCCCAGAAGGGGGGCTTTGTCCGGCTGGAGGCCTCTGCCGACGAGACCTTCTACTGGGGGGAGTGCACCGGCAGCGGGTCCAAAAACTACATCACCAGCGTAGATTTTCTGGACCCCGACCGGCCGGTGTTCCGCTGCACCTGCCCCAGCCGCCAGATCCCCTGTAAGCACAACCTGGCCCTCCTTTATGAGATGATGACGGGAAAGACCTTCTCCCTTTGCGAGGTCCCCGAGGATATTTTGGAAAAGCGCCAGAAGAAGGAGGCCAAAGCCGCCGCCAAGGCTGCCGCCGGGGAAAAGAAGGAAAAGGCCGCCCCCAAGGTGAACAAGGCGGCCCGGGTAAAGAAGCTCAAAAAACAGCTGGAGGGGCTGGACCTTCTGGACAAGCTGACCGGGGAGCTGGTCACCGCCGGGCTGGGGACCATGGGGGGCACCGCCCTGGCCTCCTACCGGAACCTGACCAAGCAGCTGGGGGACCACTACCTCCCCGGTCCCCAAAGACTGTTCAGGCGCCTGGTCCTGGAGATCGAGGCCTTCCAGAAGGACGGGGAGGACCGGCGGTACGACGCCGCCATCCAGGTGCTGGAGCGACTGCGGAGCCTGAGCAAAAAGTCCCGGGCCTACCTTTCCGCCAAGGTGGAAAGCGGCGACGCGGAGCAGGACGACAGCCTTCTGTTTGAGGAGCTGGGGGGGATCTGGAAGCTTTCCGAGCTGATCGAGCTGGGGCTGGGAAAGGAAAGGCCCCGCCTCTGCCAGCTGGCCTTCTGGGTGCTCCGGGACGAGGCCGCCGCCGACTTTGTGGACACCGGCTGCTGGATGGACCTGGACACCGGGGAACTGAGCCTTACCCAGAACTACCGCCCGTTTAAGGCAGTGAAATTTATCAAGCAGGATGATTCCCTCTTTGGGGTGGTCACCCCCCCTGTTGCCGCCTGGTACCCCGGGGAGGGGAACCGCCGGGTCCGCTGGGATTTTGATACCGGCAGGATCGCCCCCTACAAGGCGGAGGATTACGCCGCCGTTCTGGCTCACGCCGCCCCGGCCCTGGCCCCGGAGGTAAAGATCGCCAAGGGGATCCTCAAGGACCCCCTGGCCGAGCCGCTCCTGTTCCGGGCGGTAAAGTACGACGCCATCCTCCGGGGGGAGGAGGGCGTCCTGGTCCTGAGGGATCCCGCCGGGGACACCATCCTACTGGGGGACGCCCCGGGAATGGAGCCCACCACCCAGCGTCTGCCCCTCCTGCCGGATGCCTCTCTTTGGTCAGGGAACGCCCTTTTGGGGGGCTTCTGGTACGACCGGGAGACCCGGCGGATGATGCTTCAGCCGGTAAGCATCCTGACCGATAGCGCCATTGTGCGGCTGCTGTACTAAGAGCCCATTCAAAATCTCCCTGCCCTTTCGGCATACTTGAAGATCTTGAATAGGCTCTAAGAGGAGGAAGGAAACATGGATCTGTCAGCACTATACGAACTGCGGGAAAGGCTCCGCGCGGCAGCCATTGCCGGGGCTTCCCTGGCGGCCGGGGACTTTCGCCTCAGCCGCGCCCTGGAGGGACTGGCACCCCTGGAGAAGGCCAGCCCGGTCTTTGCCAAGCTGGGGGCGCTGACCCGCTCTGTCCTGGCCCCCGACTGTCCGGACCGGGCCGGGGCCCTGCTGGATGCCATCACCCTTTGTGACTCGGTGCTCTGCACCCAGGGGGCGGTAACGGCGGCAGGGGAGCTTTCCCCCCTGCCCGGGGGGAAGAAGGGACACGCCTGCACCAACGCCCCCTACTCGGTGGTAGCCCCTCTGATCGAGGCCCTGACCACCTCCGGAAGCGGCCATTACAGCCTGGTCCAGGACACCATGAGCACCAACCCCGGGATCCTGGGAGACTACCGGGTCCAGGAGGCTATGGTAAAGGCCCTGGGAGCCTCCTACGGGGAGCTGGCCGATAATGCCGGGCGGTGGCTGGCAAAGGAGGACGAAAGCATCCTGCCCGTTTTGATGGGGGGCTTTCAGCCCGCAGGCAAAAAGGAGATGGCCCGCAGGGTCCAGGTGGTGGATCTGATCGCCGGCGGGGCGGCCAACGACTGGTATCTGGAGCAGCTGCCCCAGTCCAAAAAGCCGGTGCGGCCCCTGCTGATCTACGCCCTGCGCCACCGGCCGGAAAACGGAGAGCTGCTCCTCTCCCTAGCCAACAGCGAAAAGGGGGACAACAAGGATGCAGCCCGCTGGGCTCTGGCCCGGGGCGATATGCCGGAAGCCATGCCCTACTGGCGGGAGCAGGCAGAAAAGAATCCCACAGACACCATCCGGTTTTTCCAGGACTCCTGCTCCACCACCGCCGCTGTTCTGACCGCAGAGCTGTTCCAGAAGGAATTGGCAGCCTGCACCGCCGCTTCCGGGGACCTGCCCGGGGAAAAGGAGTTCCTTCTCAGCTTCTTTTTCGCCGCCCTGCTGGGCAAAACCGGGGAGGAGATTTGTGAATTCTACCGCCAGGCGGCTGCCCTGGGCACCGCCCTTGATGACCGCAATGTCACCGAGGAGAACGAAAAAAAGAAAACGGTGGTTCGTCCCATGACCTGCTGGTGCAGCTTCGAGCAGAACCGCCAGCCCTTCAGCATCACCCTGGTGGATGTCTTGACCCGCAGCATCCAGGAGACAGCCGACCCCATGCTCTGCGCCCTGGCAGAGGAGCTTTTTGAAAAGCACGGCGGACTGTGGGCCGCCCCCTGCCTTTGCGCCGCCCTGATGACCAAGGGGCGCCAGGAGGCCGCCGCCGTGGGAAAACGGCTGCTCTCCCCCACCCTGCTCCAAAAGCTTACCGGCCAGAAGCAGCAGAAGCTGCTGCTGGAAATGGCATTTGACCGCCTGACCGGAGCGGGACAGGGGCTGCCCGATTTCCAGCGTCCAAGGGGAATGGCGGAAAATCGTCCCGCCTTCCAAAAGATAAACCAGGATCCGGTCAACATCTATGCCTTCTTTAATGACCTCTGCTACTATCCCATTGCCGCCCCCCTGGATCCCTGGTGGATAGAGCTGATGATCGACCACCAAATGGACCAGAAGCTGCGGACGCTGGCCGACCCCTCCAACCCGGAGACCTGCCAGAAGATCGCGGAGTATTTCCACCAGCGCATCTCCTTTGGTGCCATCACCATGCCCCTTACCGCCGCCTGTGATATTTTGATCGGCTGCGGCTGGACCAACTGGAAGGGCCTTCTGAGCAGCTACATCAAGCACAGCTCCAAGGCAGCAAGCTACTGGGAGATACGGAGCGTTCTGTCCCGCTGCCCCCTGAGCAACACCGAAAAAGCGGATGAGCTCCACTCTATCTGGGTCCACGGCAAGTACAGCGGCTGGCCGGAAAAGTCGTTAGAGCACCAGCTGGAGGAATGGTGGAAGGGCTAAGAGTCCACTGGAAAAAAACGAACAAAACACCAAAGGGCAAGACAGACCGCAATGGCCTGTCCTGCCCTTTTCCTTTTGTCAGTTCGGCTTGAAAGGAGCCCCCGCCGGAACACGATCCTGCTGTCTCCCATCCGGCAGGTCAATCCCAGCCCTTTACCACAATGGCGGAGCGGGGATGCAGCCCGTGGACCCCCTCGGCGCCGCCGATGACCATAAGGGGCTCTGCATCCTGGGGCAGAGGCCTTCCCCAGGGGATCTCCTGGTAGTCGCTGCTGCGGTTAATAGCCACCAGCACCGTCTCGGTCTTTTTCTTGCCGGTTATGTACCGCTGGTAGACACAGAAGCTGTCGTTAAAGCAGAGGGGGGTAAACCAGCCCTTCCGGACCACCGGCTCGTTTTTCCGCAAAGCTCCCAGCTCCCGGTAAAAGGCCAGCAGGTCCTGGTCCTCGTGTCCCCAGGGGTAGGTCCCCCGGTTAAAGGGGTCGGCGTATCCCACCAGCCCGGCCTCGTCCCCATAGTACAGGCTGGGGCACCCGGGAAGGGTGTACTGGAGCAGGGCGGCCAGCTTTGCCATGTGGCGGCCGAAATAGTACTGGTCCGCAGTAAGGGTGTTATGGTCCCGCTGCCAATCCCGGTTCTGCCCTGTCATATCCGGGGCGGCCAGGGCGGTGATGCACCGGGGGACGTCGTGGGTGGAAAGGCAGTTCATCAGGACCCCCAGCACCTGGCGGGGGTAGTTTTCCAGAATGTCCATAATGGCGTTCTGAAGCTCCAGCCCCTCCCCCAGCCGCAAAAACCGGAGGATGGCAGTGCGCCAGGGGTAGTTCATCACGCTGTCCAGCTGGTGCCCCAATAAATACCTGCGGTAATTGCCGTAGCTGTGCTTGTTGGAGGCGTCCTCCCACACCTCCCCCAGGAGGAATTTGTCCTCCCCGGCGCTTTTCACGGCCTCCCGGATCTTCTCCAGGAAGAAATCCGGCAGCTCGTCGGCCACATCCAGGCGGTAACCGGAGGCCCCGGCCTCCATCCACTTTTTCAGGACCCCTTCCTCGCCGCAGATGAAATCCTGGTAGGCCTCGCACCCCTCGTTGACGTTGGGAAGGGTCACAAAGCCCCACCAGCTTTCATAGCTATCCGGCCAGTGTATCCAGGAGTACCAGTCCCGGTAGGGGCTTTCCGGGTCGTTGCAGGCCCCGATGTGCTCCCCGTAACGCTTTTCCCGGTTAAAATAGATGCTGTCGCTGCCGGTGTGGTTGAACACCCCGTCCAGCACCACCTTCATCCCCAGCTCCTTGGCGGCGGCGCAAAGGGCCCGGAAGTCCTCCTCGGTGCCCAGCAGGGGATCGATCCGCATATAATCGGCGGTGTTGTACCTGTGGTTGGAGTGGGCCTCGAAAATGGGGTTGAGATACAGGACCTCCACCCCCAGGCTGGCTAAGTAAGGGAGCTTTTGACGGATACCCTCCAGGTCCCCGCCGAAATAGTCGTTGCAAAGGAATTTTCCCTGGTCATCGGGGCGGTCCACCGGATCCTCGTCCCAGCTCTCGTGGTAGACCCGTCCGTCGGGAAGATTTTCCTTGGGGGTGCCGGAGGCGCAAAAGCGGTCGGGAAAGATCTGGTAGAAGATGGCCCCCTCCAGTTCGGCTGGGACAGAAAAGGGCTCATAGACGGTAAGCTGCCAATACCCGCCCTCGTTGATCCCGGCGGAGGCATCCGGCTGGCGCAGCAGAAGGAACTCCCCCAGGTTGCCCTGGATGCGAAAACGGTATTGGTAGACCCCGGCCTCCTGGGGGGTGTAGGAACAGGTGTAGCTCACCGGTTCCCCCGCAAGCTGATGCCGGCGCATCTCCACACGGGTTACCGCCCCCGGGTCCTCCCCCATTCCAATAGGAAAGAGCTCCAGCACCGGTTTGGGGTCGGTGAGCTCCTGGGGGGGCTTCACCCGGAAGATGACCCGCTCCCCCACCGGCACCGCGCCGAAGGGGGTCTTGTAAAAGCTCTGGCGGCTGTTGAACAAAAAAATGACCTCCCATACAAAACGGCCTGTCTCTCCAGACCAGTGTATTTGTAGTCTTAGGGCGTGCCGGGGGGCGGGACATGACGCCTTGCCCCCCGGCACACCCTGTGCTGTAAAACCGATGGAAAATGAGGGATTACAGATACCAGATATCCCGGGCGTAGTCCTGGATGGACCGGTCGGCGCAGAAGATGCCGGAGCCCGCCACATTCATCAGGGACATTTTCTGCCAGGGATCCCCCTGCTGGTACAGCTCGCTGGCCCTGGCCTGGGCACGGCAGTAGCTTTCGAAGTCCGCCGAGGCCATGTAGGGGTCTCCGCTGCGCATATACTCCGCCATGCTGGCGAAGGAGGGCATATGACGGTGCTGCTCCAGGAAGGAGATCACCTTCTGGAGGGCGGGGCTGTTCTGGACATGGTGGCGCACATGGTACCCGCGCTCCTTCAGAGCCTCCACCTCCGGGGTCTTCATGCCGAAGATAAAGATGTTCTCGTCCCCCACCTGCTGGAGGATCTCCACATTGGCCCCGTCCAGGGTCCCCATGGTCACCGCGCCGTTGAGCATCAGCTTCATGTTGCCGGTGCCGCTGGCCTCGGTCCCCGCCAGGGAGATCTGCTCGGAGATCTCCGCCGCCGGCATCAGCCGCTCGCTCATGGTGACGTTATACTCCTCCACAAAGACGACCTTCAGCTTTCCCCGGACCTCGGGGTCGTGGTCGATCATCATGGACAGATCACAGATGAATTTGAGGATCTGCTTGGCCAGGTAGTAGCCCGGCGCCGCCTTGGCCCCAAAGATGTAGGTCTTGGGCTGGAAGGGGGCACCCGGGTTCTCCTTGATCCAGATATACTGGGAGAGGATGTGCAGGGCGTTAAGGTGCTGGCGCTTGTACTCGTGGAGCCGCTTCACCTGCACATCGAAGATGGTGCCGGGGTCCACCTCCACGCCCCGCTCCTCCTGGAGGAACCGGGCAAAGTCTGCCTTGTTGGCTGTTTTGATCTCCGCTAGGCGCCGGAGGACCTTTTTGTCCTGGCCGAATTCCCGCAGGCGGGTCAGCTGGGAGAAATCGTGGAGGAACCCGTCCCCGATCAGGTCACAGATCATCTCATTGAGGCGGGGGTTGGACTGCATCAGCCACCGGCGGCTGGCGATGCCGTTGGTGACGTTCTTGAACTTGGCCGGGGTGACCTGGTAGAAGGAATGGAACACATCGTCCCGAATGATCTGGGAGTGGAGGGCGGAAACGCCGTTGACGCTGTGGCTGCCGGCGATGCACAGGTGGGCCATACGCACCTTCTCCTGCCAGAGGATGGACATCCGGCCGATCTCCTCCTCGGAGACCCCCTTGTCCCGAAGCTCCTGACAGAAGCGGCGGTTGATCTCCTCGATGATCTGGTAGATACGGGGCAGGAGGGATTTCATCAGGTTAATATCCCACTTTTCCAGGGCCTCGCTCATAACGGTGTGGTTGGTGTAGGCAAAGGTCTTGGTGACGATCTCCCAGCTGCGCTCCCAGCTGTAGCCGCACTCGTCCAGCAGCACCCGCATCAGCTCCGGGATAGCCAGGGTGGGATGGGTGTCGTTAATATGGATGGCGTTCTTTTCGGCAAAATTATCCACCGTGCCGTACACCGACATATGCCGGCGGAAGATATCCCCTACCGCCGCCGCAGCCAGGAAGTACTGCTGGCGCAGGCGCAGAAGCTTGCCCTCGGTGTGGTCGTCGTTGGGGTACAGGACCTTGCTGATCACCTCTGCGTAGCTTTTCTGGCTGAATGCCCCCAGATAGTCCCCCTTGTTGAACAGGTCCATATTGATGCCGGGGCTTTGGGCCTTCCAGAGGCGGAGAAGACTGACAGCCTCGGTGTCGTAGCCGGTGACATACATGTTATAAGGAACAGCCATCACGGTGCTGTACCCCACATGGTTCACCATATGGTGGACACCGTCCCAGCCCTCCTTCACCTCGCCGCCAAAGCGCACCTCCACCGTGTGCTCCGGCACAGGCTCCAGCCAGACCTCGCCGCCGGGGAGCCAGTAGTCGGGCAGCTCGCTCTGCCAGCCATCGTCGATCTTCTGCTTAAAGATGCCGTACTCAAACAGAATGCTGTACCCGGTGGCGGAGTAGCCATCGGTAGCCAAACCGTCCAGGTAGCAGGCCGCCAGCCGCCCTAGGCCGCCATTGCCCAGACCGGGGTCGGGCTCGCACTCATAAAGGTTTTCCAGCTTTACCTCGTGGCGCTGGAGGGCCTTCTGGAAGATGTCCACCAGCCCCAGGTTATAAAGGTTATTTTTGAGGCTGCGGCCCATCAGAAACTCCATGGAAAGGTAGTACACCTGCTTTTTGCTCCGGGCATAGTTTTCCGCGGTGCTGCCCTTGCGCTTGGGACCCAGCAGATCCCGCAGGACCATGGCACAGGCCCGGTAGTACTGCTCGTCAAAAGCATTTTCCGGCTCCACAGACATCTCGCTGCGGAGCTTCGCCACGATCTGCTGGTCAATAAAATCCTCGCTGACAATATCCCGAATCAAACCCATATTTGTAAAACCCCTTTCTAAAAAGAAAAAATGGTCATAGCAATAACACCATTATAGTCCATTTTCTGGGAAGAATCAAGTAAATTTGCACAAAAGAGCGCGGATATTCTGATTCCGATTCTTCCCGTTGGATGGTTTGAAAAATTTTCTTTGGATGCCAGGGGGCGGTATGGGATTTTTCGGCCTTGGGGGGCAGGGGCTTTGCCGGCGGCAGGCCCCTTTTTTCCCTGCCGGGCGCCGGTCTGCCTGCCTTGTTTTTGCGTCTTTTGGCCTTGATTGTCCTTTGGGCGGAGCTTCTCCCGGCCGCAGCAGAAAGAAGCTCCGCCCAAAGGCGCCCCCGCTGCACCGGGGGCGGGCCGCACCGCAGCTATAGCGGGACACGATTTACTTTTCCTGTGTCATGGTATTTGCCAGTGTTCGCAATTCCTCCAGGGTTCTCGGCTTCAGGTCGCACATAATGATAGAATGCTGGATCAGGGGGGAAAGGGTTTTGAAAAACTCATCCATCTCCCGGTTTTCAAAGCTGTACATCATCGCTCACCTTCTTTCGGAAATTTTGCCTTCCACGCCGACTCCTTTACCTGGGAGGGGGCGGAATGGTAGTAGATCTCGCTGTTGTCGTCCTCCCCCAGCAGGGCAGCGGCGGGCCCCTGCTTCTGCCGGTCGGCGTCTGCCAGGCGGACGATCACCTCCGGGGCCATGGTATTGGCCTGGATCAGCCTCTGCCGGACACTGCCGGGAAGCCTTTCAAAAAGCTCCCGGCTTTTGGGTTCGCTTTGCAGCTGGGCCAAAAGCTCTACCGGGTAGGAGCTCCCCAGGGGGTTGGGCTGGTGCCCTGCCAGGGGGTAGTCCTCATTTTTCTTCATTTTCTATCACCTCGCCCATAGGTTGCCCTGACCAAACGACAAAAAAACGCCGGGGGCTTGTTTTCGCCTCCGGCAGTTTTTGGGAATGTGGAGCATTATAATAGGCACTTGGCTTTTCAGCGCCCACGCAGGCCCAAAAAGCTGAACACCACAGCACAGATGCCACAAACGGCACCGGTGATCCCGAGTACCAGCCCGCAGATGGAAAAACCTTTCACAAAGCTTCTCTCCTTTCTTTACCATTGTCTTTAAAAAGGATTATAGCATCTTCTTCCCGGAAAGAAAAGACGGGGGTGGTTCAAAAGCTTCAAAGGGACTCCTTGGGCCGCCTGGCGGCGGCCTTTAGCGGGTCGAATGGACCGGCCTTATGGGCCGGTCCATTCGAGGGGGGCGCTTGTTGCAAAACACCCCACTGGGGTGTATTTGCAGGGTAGTTGGGTGCAGGGCGAGCAGGCTTCTCCTTTCTTTTTCTATCGCAAAAAGAAAGGAGCAAAGAAAAATGCTCACTCCGTATAAGGAATTTCGCCCTCTGCGGAGGGCGACCAGGGCGCCGCCCTGACCCCGAGCCCTTCGGGCACGTGGGCTACGCCCAGCCCTTTGAAAAGGGCGGCCCCAAACTTTAGGCCCTACGAGGGTGTGTGCAGGGCGAAGGGTTGTGCCTGGAGTCTTAGAGTGCAGCTATATTGGGGGCTGACCTTCTTACTTGAATAAAGGGGGCAGAGCGCCATCCTGACAAGAGCTCCTGCCATGAAATTTGCCTGGATTTAGAGAAAACGCCTTTTCCACAAGGAAAAAAACGAGAAAGAAGAAAAATTTTATGAAAAATTCATAGTTTTCTTTCCAGGAGTATGGTACAATAAGATAATTAAAAGAGAGTTTCTGGAATGTTAAGGAGATACACATCCTATGGTGGAACAAATCATTAACATCGAACGGATGGAGCACGCCCTTACCCTATTCGGGAGCCGGGATGAAAACATCCGCCAAATTGAACAGACCTACGGGGTCACAGTTGTATTCCGGGGCACCGACATCAAGGTCAGCGGCGAAGCCGAGGCTGTAATGAATGCTGCCCGGTGTGTGGAGGGTCTTCTCACCATGGTAGAACAGGGGGAGGAGCTCACCAGCCAGAACATCCGGTATGTAGCCTCCCTGGTGGAGGAGGGAAAGGAGCAGGAGGTCCAGGGTCTGAACCGGGACGTTATCTGCATTACTGCCAAGGGCAAGCCCCTGAAGGCCCGGACCCTGGGCCAGCAGGGGTATGTGGATGCCATCCGCCAGAACACGGTCACCTTCGGCATCGGTCCTGCCGGAACGGGGAAAACCTACCTGGCAGTGGCAATGGCGGTAAAGGCCTTTCGGGCCCACGATGTCAACCGTATCGTCCTCACCCGTCCGGCGGTGGAGGCGGGGGAAAAGCTGGGCTTTTTGCCCGGCGACCTTCAAAACAAGGTAGACCCGTATCTCCGCCCCCTTTACGACGCCCTTTTTGACATGCTGGGGGCAGAGAACTTCCAAAAATACCAGGAGCGGGGAAACATCGAAGTGGCGCCCCTGGCCTATATGAGAGGGCGCACCCTGGATGACAGCTTTATCATTCTGGACGAGGCCCAGAACACCACCCCAGAGCAGATGAAAATGTTCTTGACCCGGCTGGGGGCGGGTTCCAAGGCGGTGATCACCGGGGACGTGACCCAAATCGACCTTCCCGACGCCCGGCGGAGCGGCCTGGTAGAGGCCTCGAAGATCCTCCGGGGGGTGGAAGATATTTCTATCATCCAGTTTACCGAAAAGGACGTGGTACGCCACAAGCTGGTGCAGGACATCATCCGGGCCTATGAAAAATACTACAGCGACAGCCGCCGGGGGAACCCCAAGGCGCCTTTCCGGCGTGAGGACCACAGGGACAGAAGGTAAAACGACATTACCAAACAGAAGGGGGTAGAAAGAAGTGGATAAGGTAAAGGTACACATCACCAACCGGCAGAAGGACGTAAAAATCCCTTCGGGGATTCGCCTGCTCATCCGCCGCTGCTGCAATGCTGTTCTCCAAATGGAGCACTTCAAGGGCAGCGTGGAGGTAAGTGTCAGCTTTTTGAACAACGTCCAGATCCAGGAATTGAACCGGGATCACCGGGGGAAGGATATCCCTACCGATGTCCTCTCCTTCCCCATGGGGGAAAACGGGGTATACGATATTAACCTAGAAACGGGGGCCAGTGTGCTGGGGGACATTGTGATCTCGGTGGAAAAGGCGGTAGCTCAGGCCGAGCTGTACGGGCACACGCTTCAGCGGGAGATTGGATTTTTGACTGTGCATTCTATGCTGCATTTGCTGGGGTATGATCATGAAAACGGGGGGCTTCCGGCGGCATTGATGCGGGAGAAGGAAGAAGAGGTTTTGGAAAAGCTGGGGCTAACCCGGGACGTATCATACACGCTGCCAGCAGTTCCCAACTAAACGGGCGGGCGAGGTTTCTGCCAGCGCAGCACCATGCCCGAAGCCCAACGCCCAGTACCGGCTAGCCTTTCTGTCTCCGGACATCAGTCCGGTCCGGGTCCAGGGCGGACAGCGCCTGGTCG